>NZ_JBHTAC010000001.1:0-423905 GCF_042663325.1 Catellatospora aurea | reverse complement strand
GGAGCCGATCCTCGGCTCCCGCGACGGCGTTTCGGCCAGGTCGCCGTAGCGGGGAACGGGTGGTGGCCGGTCAGATCCGGACGCGGGCCGCGTCGATCCAGGCGAGCACCCCGTGGGCGCGACTGCGGGCGGCCGCGGTGCGGGCCTGTTCGAGCAGCTCCGCCGCCTCCTCGTCCCGGCCTTCCGCATAAGCGAGCTGGCCCAGCGCCAGTTGCGCCGCCGCGAGGCCCGGCAGGAATCCCAGCTCCTGGCGGATCCGAGCGGACTCCTCCAGCTTCTCCCGGCCACTCGCGCGGTCGCCCGCCTCCAGGTCGGCGAAGCCCAGGTGGCGCACCGCGTACGACCGCGTCAGCTCGTCACCGCTGTGCTGGGCCAGGTCGTAGGAGCGCTGCAGCAGCGGCCGGGCGGTGTCGGCGTCGTCGCGCACCACCTGGTGGAAGCAGCCGAGCCAGAACAGCGCCTCGCTCTCGCCGCGCGCGTCGCCGAGCTGGGCGTAGAGTTCCGCGGCGCGCTCGAACGCGGGCAGCTCGCCCGGGTCCTCCTCGCGCCGGTGCAGGAAGTCGGCGTGCAGCAGTCGGCCGCGAGCCAGGGACAGGTCGGCTTCGAGGCTGTCCAGGTCGCGGTGGGCGGGCTCGGTCGCGGTGGTGTCGCCGCCGAAGACGGCGTTCTCGTACGACTCGCCGGCGCGGGTCAGTCGTTCGTCCCCGTTCATGCCCACCAACCTAGTTGGACGGACGGTGCGGGCGCAGCCCCGGAATGAGCTGGCCGGATCAGTTGCCGGCGTGTGCGAGCGCCCACGCGCCGATGCGTTCCAGCAGCTCGTCGGGCGCGGCGTTCTCGGCGTGGCCGAAGCCGGACTCCAGCCACAGCTCCTTGGGCTCGGCGGCGTTGCCGTAGAGCTGCTCGGCGTGCTCGACGGGGAAGTACGCGTCCGCGTCACCGTGCACGACCAGCAGCGGGATCGGGGCGATCAGCCCGGCCACGGCGTACGGCGGGTCGGGCACCGGGTCCCAGCCGCCGGACGCGATCCGGGTGCGCAGCGCGACCCGGCCGACGAGCCGTCCCAGCCGCCGTTCCAGCACCCAGTGCACGCGCCGCATCGGCGGGGTGCCCCGGTAGTACCACCGGGCCGGCCCGCTGACTGCCACCACGGCGTCGACGCCGCGGTGCAGCGCCGCGTGACGGACCACGACGGACGCGCCCATCGAGAAGCCGACCGTGACGATGCGGCGGTAACCCAGCTCACGGGCCCAGGCGACGGCCGCCTCGACGTCGTGGATCTCCAGGTCGCCGACCGTGGACAGGCCGCCGGAGCGGCCGTGGCCCCGGAAGTCGAAGCTGATCACACCGGCGTTCCGCCCGAAGACCCCGGCGGCGCGGCGCACGGCCTCGCGCCGCCGGGAGCCGGTGAAGCCGTGCGCGACGACGATCGCCAGCCCGGGGTCACCCGGGTCGTGGTGGGCGTCGATCCGTACGCCGTCGGAGGTGGTGAGGATGCGGCCGGTCATGTCGGCGGTGCGCAAGCGGCCGGGCTCAGCGCGCGTCACTCACCGGCCACGTCGGCGTAGTGCTCGACGAACGGCGGCTTGGCGAAGAACGGGCTGAGGATCGTGCGCCACTGGGTGAAGCGGTCGGTGTTGCGGAAGTTCTCCACGTGCGCCTCCACCGACTCCCACTCGACCAGCAACACGAAGCGCGACGGCGACTCGATGCCGCGCGTCATCCGCGTGGTGAGGCAGCCCTCCGTGTCGGCGAGGATGGGCCGGGCCTGCGCGTACGCGGCGGCGAAGCCGTCCTCCTGGCCGGGCAGGACGTCGATCTGGGCGATCTCGAGCACCATGTCGATGATCCTCGCACGGCCGTCCGGCCCTGGCACGGGTGCCCTAGGGTGTCGCCCATGCTCGACTGGCTGCTCAGCACCGCTCTCACCGTGTACGGCACGCCGATGACCTGGGCCGAGGTGCTCGGCTTCGGCACCGGTGTGCTCAACGTGTGGCTGCTGGTGCGCCAGAACGTCGCCAACTGGGCCGTCGGCATCCTCAACGTGGTGCTGCTGGGCGTGGTGTTCGTCACCTACGGCCTGTACGCCGACGCGAGCCTGCAGGTGGTCTACGTGGCGCTGGGCCTGCTCGGCTGGTGGCAGTGGCTCCGGGGCGGGGAGCGCGGCGGCCGGCTGGAGGTGTCGCGGACCACGCGGGCCGAGTGGACCGTGCTGGCCGTGGCGGGCGTGGCGGCGACCGCCGGGCTGTGGCTGCTGCTGGACCGGGTCACCGACTCGACGGTGCCGCTGCCCGACGCGCTGACCACGGTGCTCTCCCTCGTCGCGACGTACCTGCAGACCCGCAAGAAGCTGGAGAGCTGGTGGATCTGGATCATCGCGGATCTGTTCTACATCCCGCTCTACCTCTACAAGGACCTGTGGCTGACCGGCGCGCTGTACGTGGTGTTCCTGGGCCTGTGCGTGGCGGGCCTGCTGGCCTGGCAGAACGCGCTGCGGGCCCGGGTGGCCGCACCGGTGGCGGCATGACCCGCCCGTATGCCCACGGCATGGTGGTGGGCAAGTTCTACCCGCCGCACGCCGGCCACCACCTGCTGATCCGGACGGCCGCCGCGGCCTGCGCGGCCGTCACCGTGGTGGTCGCGCCGTCGCGGCAGGAGTCGATACCGCTGGACACCCGGCTGGACTGGCTGCGCGAGGAGCACGCGGACACCCCGTGGGTGCGCTTCGCGGGCCGCTACGACGACCTGCGGGTCGACTACGACGATCCGGCGGCCTGGGACGCGCACTGCGCCGTGTTCCGCGAGGCGGTCGGCGACCGGCCCGTGGACGCCGTGTTCAGCTCGGAGAAGTACGGCGATGAGCTGGCCCGCCGGTTCGGGGCGGTGCACGTGGAGGTCGACACCCCCCGCGTGGCCTGCCCGGTGTCGGGCACCGCGGTGCGCGCGGACCCGGTGGCGCACTGGGACCTGCTGTCCGCCCCGGTGCGGGCCTGGTTCACCCGCCGGGTGGTGGTGCTGGGGGCGGAGTCGACGGGCACCACCACGATGGCCGCGGCACTCGCGGAGCACTACGCCGCGCGTGGCGGGGTCTGGGCGTCCACCCGCTGGGTCCCGGAGTACGGCCGGGAGCTGACCGCACGCAAACTGGACCTGCTCCAGGCGGCCGACCCGGCGGCCACGGTGTTCGACGTGACCTGGGACCGCGCCGACTTCGTCGAGGTGGCCCGGGCGCAGTCGGCAGCCGAGGACGCGGCCGCCCGGTCGGGCTCACCGCTGTTGATCTGCGACACCGACGCCCTGGCGACCCAGGTCTGGGAGGAGCGATACCTGGGCAGTTCGTCACCGCAGGTGCGCGCGCTGGCCCGGCGTCCCGATCTGTACCTGTTGACCTCGCCTGTCGGGGTCGCGTTCGACGACGACGGGCTGCGGGACGGGGAGCACCTGCGTGGCTGGATGACCGGCCGGTTCCGCGAGGTCCTCGCGGGGTCGGGGGTCCCGGTCGTGGAGTTGTCGGGATCACACGAAGTGCGCTCCAGGGCGGCGGTGAAGGCGTGCGAGCAGGTGCTGAGCGCGGGCTGGAGGTTGGCTGCACCACTTGGCTGACCTGGCCGGATGTCCCGGATGACCCGATCGCCCGTCCGTGCGGGCGACCCCGTCTGGGTTTACGGCTCGGCGTGGTAAACAATAGAGAGACGCGGGAGGGGAGTATCCCTCACGACGGTGTCGTCAGCACGGCTCCCCCCGGCCACCATAGGCCTGGTGTGATCCCGGCATCGTCGGTCATCGGTGGCACACCGGTGGCAGGAGAGACCTCCGGGGCAAAAATGATGCCGACCGGAGGTCTGTTCATATGAACGTGTCCACTTGGGAATGGGCCGCCACCCTTATCGGGTTGCTGGCGCTGCTGACCTTCGACTTGATGATCATCGGGCGGCGCCCGCATGAGCCGTCGATGAAGGAGGCCACCGGTTGGGTGGTCTTCTATGTCGCACTGGCCTGCGCGTTCGGCGCCTGGATCTTCTACAACCACGGCTCGCAGTACGGCCAGGAGTTCTTCGCCGGCTGGGTCACCGAGTACAGCCTGTCCGTGGACAACCTGTTCGTCTTTGTGATCATCATGAGCCGGTTCGCCGTGCCCCGGATCTATCAGCAGAAGGTGCTGCTCATCGGCATCGTGCTGGCGCTGATCATGCGTGGCGCGTTCATCGCGGCCGGCGCGGCGCTGGTGTCGCGCTTCGTGTGGGTGTTCTACATCTTCGGCGTCTTCCTGATCTACACCGCCTGGACGCTCACCAAGCACGGTGAGAGCGACGAGTCGGACTTCAAGGAGAACGCGCTGATCCGGTGGAGCCGCCGGGTGCTGCCGATCAGCAAGGAGTACAACGAAGCGAAGATGACCGTGGTGCAGAACGGCAAGCGCTTCTTCACCCCGATGCTCATCGTGATGATCGCCATCGGCACCACCGACCTGATCTTCGCGCTCGACTCCATCCCCGCGATCTTCGGCCTGACCAAGGAGCCGTTCCTGGTCTTCACCGCGAACGTGTTCGCCCTGATGGGCCTGCGCCAGCTGTACTTCCTGCTCGGCGGCCTGCTGGACCGGCTGGTCTACCTGTCGCTCGGCCTGGCCGCGGTGCTCGGCTTCATCGGCGTGAAGCTGATCATGGAAGCCCTGGCCGGCAACAACGTTCCGTTCATCAACGGCGGCGAGCCCATCACCGCGGTCCCGCACATCAGCATCGGCGTCTCGCTGGGCGTGATCATCGGCATCCTGGCCATCGCCACGGTCGCCAGCCTCATCAAGTCCTCCCGCGAGGCCAAGAACAACCACGAGGAGAAGTCCCCCACCCCGGTGGGCTGACCCCGCGTCCGCACCCCGAAGAGCCCCGCCCCGGTCCGCCGGGCGGGGCTCTCGTGTCGAGCGGGTCAGGGGGTGAGACGGCCGGCGCTGACGAGGGTGGCGACGCGGTTGGGGCGGAGTTCTTCTTCGACGACGAGGTAGGCGTCGCCGCAGGCGTGGAGCATGTGGCGGCGGCCGTCGGGGGCCGGTGGGGTGGTCACGAAGCCGACGTGCTGGATGCGGCCGTCAGGGCGGGAGAAGAAGTAGAGGTCGCCGGGGCGTTCAGTGCCCAGCGGCACGTCGGCGGCGGCGGCGTGCTGGTCGTAGGCGTCGCGGGGCGTGGTCACGCCGAGCTGGCGGAAGGCCAGATGGACCAGGCCCGAGCAGTCGATGCCGTACGGAGTCAGCCCGCCCCAGACGTAGGGGACACCGAGCCAGGCGCGGGCCACCTCCAGCGCGGCGAGGCCGTCCACCCCGGCCGCGCCGCCGTCGGCGGACTCACGCACGCTGAGCTGGTCCAGCGGCAGCCAGCCGGGGTATCCGCGCGGGTCGAGCCTGGCCGCGGGCTGCGCGGTGGCGACCACGCGGGCCCAGCCGTCGCGGATCTCCTCGATCAGCACCGGCTCGCCGTGCAGCAACTGGGTGAGCACGCCGTCGTACAGGCGGCCGCTGTCGTCGAGGCCGGCCGCCCAGGACCGGAGGTCGCAATGCGGGCCGAGGGCCGCCGCGTCGACGCCTGGGCGGGGCGCGTCGGGGCGGGACCAGAGCGTCGCCACCGGGGCGGTCACCGTGGCGATCTTCATGCGCACACCTCGCGAATCACTCGGCCGAGCCCGGACTCGGCAGCGACACACCCAGGCCGGGGGCGTCGGGCAGGACCACCGTGGCGCCCTCGTAGCGGATGCCGCCGCAGACCGGCGAGGCCGACAGCCACCAGGCCGCGTCGAGGTCGCTGACGACGGTGGTCGGGTGGGCCGCGACCAGGCTCGCCGCCGCGCCGATGCCGACCGGGCCCTCCATCATGGAGCCCACGCAGGTGCCCAGGCCGTGGGCGGTGGCCAGCTCCAGCAGCGTACGGGCCACGGTCAGCCCGCCGCTCTTGGCGAGTTTCACGTTGACCAGGTCGGCCGCCCGGCGGCGGATCACCTCGACCAGGTCGCGCAGGCCGAACACCGACTCGTCCGCCATGATCGGCAGGTCGGCGCGGGCGCTGACCCAGGCCAGGCCGTCCAGGTCGTGCCGGGCGACGGGCTGCTCGACCAGCTCGACCGGCAGCTCCAGCGCGGCGATGTGGTTGACGATGGTCACCGCCTCGCGCGGGGTCCACCCCTGGTTGGCGTCCAGGCGCAGTCTCAGGCCGGGCTCCAGAGCGTCGCACACGGCGCGGATCCGGGCCAGGTCGCCCGCGGCGTCGGTGCCGACCTTGAGCTTCAGCGCGGTGAAGCCCTCGGCGAGGCGCTGCTTGGCGGCCACGGCCAGCGCTCCCGCCTCGCCCGCGGACAGCGTCACGTCGGTGGGCACCGTCAGGGTCGTGCCGCCGAGCAGGCGTACCAGCGGAATGTCCAGACGGCGCGCGGCCAGGTCGTGCAGGGCGATCTCGACGGCCATCTTGGCGGCCTCGTTGCCCACCACGGCGCGGGCCATGTCGCGGCAGCGGGCGGCCAGGTCGTCGGGGTCGCGGCCCAGCAGCAGCGGGGCCATCATCTCCTCGACGCAGGCCTGCGAGCCGGCCAGGCTCGCCCCGGTCACCGCCCAGACCTGCGGCGCCTCGCCGAAGCCGGACCGCCCGTCGGCGTCGACCACCTCCACCAGCAGCGTCTCCACGGCGGTTGCCCGGCGCAGGGCGGTCACGAAGGGGGTGTGCAGCGGCGCGGAGATCCGGCGCGTGCGAACTGCGGTGATCGACACGCTTTCGACCCTACTTCTGAAGCGGATGCTGCAGAAGCACCGATCGGTAACGACTGACCAGGGTGGCGGTCAGTTCACGCCGAGCTGCGCCCAGCTCGCCGCCGCGATGCGGCCGAGCAGCGCGCAGGCGTCCGCGTCGGACACCTCGCCCGTGGTGCAGGCCGCCAGCAGGTACGGCGCGGCGTTCGGCGGGAAGATCAGCGCGCTGCTGTGCCGCTCGCCGGTGACCCAGCCGTTCTTCAGCGCCACCCGGGTGCCCGTGGGCAGGCCCAGGTGCAGGTCGTCGCGGCACTGCTGCGCGGTCAGGACGTCGATCATCGCGGCCGACCCGGCGGCCGATGCCAGCCGCTCGTCGGCCAGCGCGCCGAACAGCGCGGCCAGGTCGGCGGCGGTGACCTCATTGCTGATCCCGCTCTCCCGCGCCGGGTAGTCCTCGATGCCGCGGTCGGTGTGCGCCCGGGACGCGCCCGCGAGCTGCCACACCTCGTTGACCTGCGCGAACGCCTGCTCATTCGGGCCCAGCGCGCCGAGCACCAGGTTGGTGGCGAGATTGGACGAGCGCACGATCATCCGCTCGATCAGCCAGCGCAGCGGCGCGCCGCGACCGAGCCGGTCCCA
This sequence comes from Catellatospora aurea, assembly GCF_042663325.1. NCBI lineage: Bacteria > Bacillati > Actinomycetota > Actinomycetes > Micromonosporales > Micromonosporaceae > Catellatospora > Catellatospora aurea. Next base: position 416,539 of record NZ_JBHTAC010000001.1, on the reverse strand, counting down.
CACCTGCTGGTCGCTGTCGTACGCCGGGTCGTTGGTGTAGACCGGGGCGCCCGGCGCGGCCGAGACGTGCTCGTTGTGCACGGGGATCTCGGCGTCCAGGTCGAGCCGGCCGGCCTCGGCGGCCCGCCAGGCGGCCGCCATCACCCCGACCTTCATGGTGCTGGCCGCGTAGTGCAGGTGGTGCTCGGCGCGCGCGAACACCGCGGACCCGTCGAGCGGGCCGCACCAGACCGAGGCGGTGCCCGGGAAGGCGTCGAGTTCGGGCGTGAGGCTCTGCAGCGTGATCACGGTTTGGCAGCGTACCCACTTCCGGGGCCGCGGCATGCCCCGGGCTGCACTAGAGTCCCGCGCCGTGACCGAACTGATCCCCTCGTACCTCTCTTCGCCGGCGCCGCAGCCGGACCGTACATACCGCTGCCAGAACTGCGGCTGCAGCCCGGCCGCGGAGATGACCTTCCGCGGCCACCGCGGCTTGATCATCATGATGCAGTTCCTCAAGGAGCGCGGGACCTACTGCCGCACCTGCGGACTGGCGATCTTCCGCACCATGACCAGCCGCACCCTGGTGCAGGGCTGGTGGGGCTGGGCGTCGTTCATCATCACGCCGTTCATCCTGCTGATGAACCTGTTCGCGCGCCGCAAGCTGAACCGGCTCACCGAGCCGGTCCCGGCCCCCGACGGCTCGTCGGGCACGCCGTGGAACCCGGGCAAGCCCGTCTACCAGCGGGCCACCATCGTCGGCCTGCTCGTCCCGCTGGCTCTGGTGGGCCTGGTCGCGGTCGCCGTCGTCGCCGCCGACCCGGCGAACAAGATCGGCAAGTGCGTCGTCGCGAGCGGCTCCGACGTCGAGTTCGTCGACTGCGGCCGGCCGAACCAGGGCATGGTGACGAAGGTCGTCGACGACGAGGACCAGTGCCCGTCCGACACGATCGGCGTCGTGGAGGAGACCCACACCCGGCGCGGCCGCACCACCAGCATTGACATCTACTGCCTCGCCGCCGACCCGTCCTGACGGCGCGCTTTCATAGACGCTGGCCTATGACATCTACTTTCCGTCTCCCGGAGTCGACGTCATAGGCAAGCGTCTATGAAGAGGTCGGGGGGCTGGGGTCGTGCGGTGCGCCCCGTGCGCGGGTCAGGCCGTGCGGCGCTCGGCCCAGCCGGTGGCCAGCAGGAACTGCGCCGCGATGTAGGTGACCATCACCCAGACCGGCGGGCCGGGGATGGTGAACGCGTCGGCGACGCGCACCGCGATCAGCAGGTCGGAGATCAGGAACAGGCCGCCGCCGAGCGCGGTGCGCCAGCCGAAGGCCGACGCCAGTGCGGCGGTCGACGACAGCAGCGTGCCGTACACGGCCATCGGCACGGCCAGCCCCGCCTCGGACAGCGCGGGCCAGAGCCAGGTCAGCGCGCCCACCAGGAAGATCGCGTACCCGATCGGGACCAGCAGCATGGGGAACCGGCGCACCCGGCCGAGCGCCCCGTTGCGGACGAAGGTCGTCACGTAGCAGACGTGCGCGGTCCCGAACAGCGCCATGCCGATGATGAACGCGGTGCTGCCCTCGAACTGCAGTGCCACGTCACCGGCCCAGGAGAACAGCAGCGCGGCCAGGATCCCGGTCGTCGGCGGCACCCCCTTGCCCCGCTGGTTCAGGAAGTACCACAGCGCCAGCAGGGGCAGCAGCAGCGGCTTGGTCGCCCAGTCCAGCGGCTTGCTCCCGAGGCCGGCGGCGAGGATGTTGAGCACCGAGGCGAGGCCGAAAAGCCCCAGCACCAGCCGGTCTGCGCGCATTGTGGATCTCCCGAGGGTCGAGGGTCCGCGCAGCATACCCACCAGTAGCCCGCGCCCAACACCCCCTCGCCCCGGGCCCCACCGTCGCGTTGATCATGAACTTATGGCACGGGTCGACGGCGTGTCATCGCCACAACTTCATGATCATCTTCAACGAGGGCTCTGGCGCCGCCGGCCATCACGATCGATCATGAAGTTGTGGGCACGACTCGCCGACGAGCCGTGCCATAAGTTCATGATCAACGCAGCGAGGCCCCCGGGGCGCCTGTGGGGCGCGGCCGGGGGCCTCGGTGGTTGCTGCGGGTGGGTCAGGCGTGCTTGCGGCGGGCGGCGAGGCGGCCGCGCTGGGTCTGGTCGAGGATGACCTTGCGGATGCGTACCGCGGCCGGGGTGACCTCGACGCACTCGTCCTCGCGGCAGAACTCCAGCGCCTGCTCCAGGGAGAGCTTGCGCGGCGGGATCAGCTTCTCGGTCTCGTCCGAGGTGGACGCCCGCATGTTGGTCAGCTTCTTCTCCTTGGTGATGTTGACGTCCATGTCGTCGGAGCGCGAGTTCTCGCCGACGATCATGCCCTCGTACACCTCGACGGTCGGCTCGACGAACAGCGTGCCGCGCTCCTGGAGGTTGGTCATCGCGAACGCGGTCACCACGCCCGAGCGGTCGGCGACCAGCGAGCCGTTGTTGCGGGTGCGCAGCTCGCCGAACCACGGCTCGTACTTCTCGAAGACGTGGTGCAGGATGCCGGTGCCGCGGGTGTCGGTCAGGAACTCGGTCCGGAAGCCGATCAGGCCGCGGGCCGGGACGAGCCACTCCATCCGGATCCAGCCGGTGCCGTGGTTGACCATCTGCTCCATGCGGCCCTTGCGGGTGGCCAGCAGCTGGGTGATCACACCGAGGTGCTCCTCGGGGGAGTCGATGGTCAGGCGCTCGACCGGCTCGTGCAGCTTGCCGTCGATGTCCTTGGTGACGACCTGCGGCTTGCCGACGGTCAGCTCGTACGACTCGCGGCGCATCTGCTCGACCAGGATGGCCAGCGCCAGCTCGCCGCGGCCCTGCACCTCCCAGGCGTCGGGGCGCTCGGTCGGCAGGATGCGCAGCGACACGTTGCCGATGAGCTCCTTGTCGAGCCGGTCCTTGACCATGCGCGCGGTGACCTTGGCGCCCTTGACCCGACCGACCAGCGGCGAGGTGTTGGTGCCGATGGTCATCGAGATGGCGGGCTCGTCGACGGTGATCAGCGGCAGCGGGATCGGGTTCTCCGGGTCGGCCAGGGTCTCACCGATCATGATGTCGGCGATGCCTGCGACGGCGATGATGTCGCCGGGGCCCGCCTCATCGGCCGGCTTGCGCTCCAGTGCCTCGGTCATCAGCAGCTCGGAGATGCGCACGTTCTGCTGGGTGCCGTCGGTCTTGCACCAGGTGACGGTCTGGCCCTTGCGGATGCGGCCCTCGCGGACCCGGCACAGCGCGAGGCGGCCCAGGAACGGCGAGGCGTCGAGGTTGGTGACGTGCGCCTGCAGCGGCGCGCCCTCGGTGTAGGTCGGCGCCGGGATGGTGTCGAGCAGCGCCTGGAACAGCGGCTGCAGCGAGTCGCTGTCGGTGGGGACCTTGCCGTCCTCGGGCTGGGTCAGCGAGGCGATGCCGTCGCGGGCGCAGGCGTACACGATCGGGAACTCGATCTGCGACTCGTCGGCGTCGAGGTCGAGGAACAGCTCGTAGGTGTCGTCCACGACCTCCTTGATCCGCGCGTCGGGCCGGTCCACCTTGTTGATGACCAGGATGATCGGCATGCGGGCCTTGAGCGCCTTGCGCAACACGAAACGGGTCTGCGGCAGCGGGCCCTCGGAGGCGTCGACCAGCAGGATGACACCGTCGACCATGGTCAGGCCGCGCTCGACCTCACCGCCGAAGTCGGCGTGGCCGGGCGTGTCGATGATGTTGATGGTCACCTGCTCGCCGCTCTCGCCGACGTACTTGACGGCGGTGTTCTTGGCGAGGATCGTGATGCCCTTCTCCCGCTCCAGATCGCCGGAGTCCATGACCCGGTCGGCGGCCGCGGCGCGCGCGTGGAAGGCGCCGGCCTGCGTGAGCATGGCATCGACGAGCGTGGTCTTGCCGTGGTCGACGTGGGCGACGATCGCGACGTTACGGAGATCGGGGCGGGTAAGCATGGATCCATTGTCCGGCAGGCGTGATCCAAAATAGCGGTCGGGGTCGTTCGGGTGGCGGGTATCACCCGGATGAATGGGTGTCTTTCGCGCGTAACTTCCGTTATTGGTGGTATGTCGGCCACGCCGCGTACGGTCCTGCGCACCGCTCTGCTCACGCCCTTCCTGCTGCTCGCCGCGATTCCGGCCCCGTTGGCCGCGGCGGCGGCCCCCCGAGCCGTGCCTGCCGCGGCGGTGCCGGCCGCGTCCGGAGGGCTGCCGGCCGCGATCGCCGATCCGACAGCGCCGAGCGCGCGCATCAACACCGACGGCGGCGTGGTGAGCGTGCGGTCCGGCCCCGCCACGGACAAGCGGGCCATGGCCTCCCTCGGCGACGACACCAGGGTCGCGGTGCACTGCAAGGTGTGGGGCGAGCAGATCACGGGCACCGAACGGCGCTCGGCGTACTGGATGCGCGTCGGGGCGGACCGGTACCTGCCGGACGCGTTCCTGGCCTGGCCGGCGGCCCGGCCCGAGGTGGCGTGGTGCGGCTCCGGCAGCACCGGCGCGGTCACCGCACGGGTCGCGACCGGCGGCTCGGTGCTCAACCTGCGCCGCGAGCCGGGCACGGGCGCGGCGCGGCTCGGCACGGTCGACGACGGCCAGGCGCTGGCAGTGCTGTGCCAGGCCAGCGGGGAGCAGGCCGCCGGTTCGGCCGTCTGGCTGCGGCTGGCCGGCGGCCGGTACGTCGCCGAGTCCTTCGTGCGCTGGTCGCCCCAGCGGCCCTGGCTGCCCTGGTGCGGGCAGGAGCCGGTGCGGGTGCCGCCCGCGTCGTCCGGCGACTTCGTCGCGCAGGCGTCCGGCCCGGCGCAGGCCGCGGCTCGAACGAGCGGCGTGCCCGCCTCGGTGCTGGTGGCCCAGGCGGTCGACGCGTCGGACTGGGGCCGGGCCGCGTCCGCCCGCCGCGACCACAACTATTTCGGTACGGCCTGCACCCCGCCCGCCATGCACCGCCCGGCCGCGGCGAGCCCGCAGCCCACCGGGAACGCGCAGCCCACCGGGAATCCGCCGGACGCCAAGTCCTCGCCGGTCGCCGGCCCGCAGGCTGCGGCGAGCCCGCGGCCGGGCGCGACTGCGCCGGCAGCCCCGAACCCTCGCGCCGACGCGCAGCAGGCGGCCGTCGCGCTGGGCTGCCGCGCGTATGCGGGGACCTCGCTGCGGGTGTACCGCGACCAGGCGGACTCGTTCGCCGACCACGCGGCACTGGTGGCCCGGGCACCGCAGCACGTCCGGGCGCTGGGCCACGCCGGTGACCCGGAGCGTTTCATGCGGGAGCTGCAGGTCGCGGGCTATCCCGGCGGGGCCCGCTACGCGGACCGCGTCATCGACCTGATGCGCCGCTACGACCTCTACCGGCTGGACGCCGTGCGTTAGCCGGTCACCCGTCCGGGCGACCCACCACCAGCCGATCGGCCACAAACGGCAGGCGGGGTCAACCGCGCGCCGGGCCTTGATCGCTTATGGCATGGCGGTCACCACGGGTTCGGGCAGAGGTTGGCGATGGTTCGGCTGGTATGGAGCGCTGTCCGGGAGCGGCTGGGCGAGACGGCGCTGCTGGGTGTGCTGGCCGCGCTGGTGGTGGCCGTGGGTGTGGCGGGTCCGCTGTATGCCGACGCCGCCGCGCGCAACGTTCTGGCCGCCTCCTCGGCGGCGGCCACTCCGGGCGAGCAGAGCCTCACCGTCACCGTGGAGATGACCGCCCGCAACGGGATCGCGGCCGCGCTCGCCGAACTGCGCGGCTCCATCGCGGTGGTCCCGGCGGGCCCCGGGGTGCGCGAGATCCGGGGCGGCTACCGCCGCGGCGCGGTCACCCCCCGGGAAGCCGGTGCGCCGATCGAGATCCTGCTCGCCGCCCGCGACGACGTCTGCGCGCACCTGTCGCTGGCCGGCACGTGTCCGGCGCAGCCCGGTGAGGTGGCGCTGGCCGCCACCACCGCGCGCCGGCTCGGGCTCGCCGCGGGTGACACGTTCGCGTTCCAGGTCCAGCCCACGGCTCCACCGGCCACGCTGCGGGTGACCGGGGTGTACGACGTGGACGGCGCGGGAGGCGCGCTCACCGACCCGTACTGGGCGGGCCGACGCGAGCTGACCCCGGTGCCCCTGCGCGTGGAGAACCCGGTCTTCACCGTGCCCGACACCCTGCAGACGCTCGGCGCCGACACGTTCCAGGCGACCCTCGACCACGTCGCCGACCTCACCGCGATGAGCCCCGACGACGTGGACGCCCTGGCCCGGACGCTGCGCTCGGCCCAGGAGCCGGGGCGTGGCATCGCCGTCACCGGCGGCCTCTCGCGCTTGCTCCCGCAGATCATCGCGGACCGGGACAAGGTCGCCGTGCCCGTGGTGGTCGGGGCCGTGCTGCTGCTCGGGGTCGCCTGGTGGGTGCTGCTGCTCGGGGCGGGCCACGCGGCCGCCGAGCGGCGTACCCAGGCGGTGCTCGGGACGCTGCGCGGCGCGCCGGCCCGGCACCGGGCCGCGCTGACGGCCGGGCCGGGGGTGCTGACCGTGCTGGTCGCCCTGCCGGTCGGGCTGGTGCTGGGCCGGTGGCTGGCGCAGCTGCTGGCGTGGGCCACCATGTCCGCGCCGGGGCCGGTGCCGCTGTCGGCGACCGCGCTGGCGGTGGCCGGCGGGCTGACCCTGGCCGTGCTGGTCAGCGTGGTGTTCGCGCAGGTCCGGGTGCACCGGGGCGGCGTGCTCGACGCGCTGCGGCAGGTGCCCGCCCGACGCGGCGCGGCAGGCGGCGCCGCGGTCGTCGTCGTGGTGGTCCTCGCCGTCGCGGCGACCTGGCAGCTGCGCAACGGCGACGCCGAGGTGCTCGGCCTGGCCGAGACGGTGCTGCCCGCCGCCGCGCCGGTGCTCGTCCTGGTAGCGGCGGGACTGGTCGCCGCGCGGGCGGTGCGCCCGCTGGCGGGCCTGCTCGGCCGGGCCGCGCTGCGGGTGGGACGGGTGGGCACGGCGCTCGGCGCCCTGTCGGCCGCGCGCCGGCCCGGCATGGACCGGCTGGTCGCCCTCATCGTCATCGTGGTGGCGCTGCTCGGCCATGCCGCGTGCGGCTGGCAGGCGCTGCAGGCCGCCGAGCAGGAGCAGGCTCGGCTGGCGCTGGGCGCGGCCGAGGTGGTCCGGGTCCGCGCGCCGTCCCGGGCCGCGCTGCTGCACCTGGTGCGCCAGGCCGACCCGGCGGGCGACTGGGCGATGGCGGTGGCCCGGCAGGAGTCGTCGACCGGCACGACCGTCGCCGTCGACGCCGACCGCCTGGCCCGGGTCGCGTACTGGCCGTCCGGCACCGGTGTCGCGGCCGACCGGGTGGCGCGACAGTTGCACCCGCCCGCCAATCCCTCGGTCCGGATCACCGGCGCGACCCTCCTGCTCGACCTCACCATGCCGGACCCGATGCACGTCGACCTGCCGCTGACCGCGGTGCTGGACGGGCCGGGCGGCGAGCCGGTCACCGCCACCGCGGCCGTCGTCCCCGGTTCGGGACGGCACACGCTGCGGCTGGACGTGCCGGTGTGCGCGGGCGGCGGCGGCTGCCGGCTGGCCTGGTTGAGTTTCCGCCTCGACCCCGGCGGCCTGGTGCTGCACGGCATCGCCCAGGCCGCCCCGGACGCGGTGGTCGCCGACGCGGCCGCGATGACCGACCCGGCCCGCTGGCGGACCACGATCGGCGCGGCGGGGGTGACCCTGTCGCCACTGCCCGGTGGGCTGTCGGTCGACTACGAGCCGGTCGACCCGCGCTACCCGGACCCGGAGGTGCGGGTGCAGGTCGCCGACGTGCCGCTGCCGGTGCCCGCCGTGCTGGCGGGGGAGGAACGGCTCGCGCACGACCGCACCGTGGTCCGCGGCGAGCTGCTCAGCCCGCTGCGCCGCCCCGTCGACGTGGTCGCCGCGGCGCCCGCCCTGCCCGGGGTCGGCACGCAGGGTCTGCTGGTCGACCTGGAGTACGCCGACCGGGCGAACGACAGCACCGACAACATCGCCGACCTGCAGGTATGGCTCGCGCCGGACGCCCCCGCCGACGCGGTGGACCGGCTGCGCGCCACCGGCCTGGTGTTCGTGTCGGCGGAGACCGCCGCGCAGCGCACCGAGCAGCGGCTCGCCGTCGGGCAAGGGCCGGGTTCCCGGTTCCGCTTCGGCGCGGCCTTGCTGGCGGTGCTGCTGGTGATGGTGGCGGTGGTGCTGGTGGGCGCCGTCGACGGGCCGCGCCGCGGGGCCGAGCTGGCCGCGCTGCGGACGCAGGGCGTGCCGCAGCGTTCGGTGCGCCGGGCCACCCGCAGCGGCTACCTGCTGATCGTCGCCGCGGCGGCCGCCGGTGGCGGGCTGCTCGGCGGGGCGGCCGCGGACGACTCGCCCGCCTCATCGGTGTTGCCGATCTCCGTGCTGTTCGCAGCGGGTCTGCTGCTGACCGCCACGGCGTACGTCGTGGGCACCCGGCTGTCCCGGGTCACCCGACTGGACCTGGAGGACGGCCGATGACGACGCTGCTGTGGGAGATGATCCGCGAGCGGCGCACCGCCGCCCTGATCACGTTCCTGCTCACCCTCGCCGCGGCCGCGGCCGCCGCCGGTGGCCCGGTCTACCACGCCGCGGCGGCGCAGTCGTTGCGGCTGGACCAGATCGCGCAGGCCCCGGTGACCGAGCGCGTCCTGACGGCCTCGCAACTGACCAGCGCCGACGAGGCGACCGAGGCCCGGTCGACCACCCTGCCCTACGTCGCGCACATGCGCACCGTGTACGGCCTCCAGCTGCAGGGCGCGGTCGGCGGCGGGCGGACGACCGACGCCCTGCTCGCGGCGCGCAGCGGGGTGTGCCGGGAGCTGGCCGTGACCGCGGGGCGGTGCGCGGTCGCCGACCGGGAGGCGGTGCTGCCCGACGGCGCGCTGGAGCTGCTGGGCGTACGCCTCGGCGGGGTGCTGACGTTCAGCGGCCCGGGCGGGGACCCGGCGCGGTTCACCGTCGTCGGCACCTACCGCCGCCCGGACGCCGCCGACCCGTACTGGGCCGACCGGGTCTCGCTGCTCGGCGTCGAGCAGCCGGTGCTGTTCGTCACCGACCGCTCGCTGGAAAGCTTCGGCGGCCAGGCGACCCGGACCGTCGATCTGGTGGCCGAGCCCGCGGCGTTCGCCGACACGGCGGGGCTGGCCGGGCGGATCGAAGAGGCGTTCATACAGCTCAGAGCCGGGGGATACGCCGGAAGCACGCTGATGCCGGACCTCGGCGAGCGCATCGAGCAGGGTGACCGGATGCTGGCGGACACGGTCACCGTGGCCGCCGTGCCGCTCATCCTGATCTGCTGGTTCGTGCTGTTCCTGGCCGTCGCCGCCGGCGTCGACCAGCGGCGCGAGGAGCTGGGCCTGGCCGCGCTGCGCGGCACGCCCGGCCGGCTGCGCTGGGCGCTTCCGTTCGCCGAGGTGGCCGTGCCGGTGCTGGCCGCCGCGGTGCCCGGCCTGCTCGCCGGGTACGCGGCCACGGCGGCGCTGGTCAACGTGGTGCTGCCCGGCAGCACGGTGCAGTGGGACGGAGCCTCGCTGCGCTACACCGCGCTCGCGGTGCTCGGGGCCCTGCTCGCGGGCGCGTTCGCCCAGGTCGGCGCACTGCGTACGCCGGTGCTGGGGCTGCTGCGGCGCAGTGGCTCCCCACGGCGGGGCCGGTTCGCGACGGCGCTGGAGGTGGCTGTCGGCAGCCTCGCCGCGGTCGCCGGCTACCAGGCCGCCGCGGCGGGCGACGCGGGCGGCATCGGCCTGCTCGCGCCGGTCTGCCTCGGGCTCGCCTGCGGTCTGCTCGGGGCCCGGCTGCTGCCCCTGGTGGCGGCGCGGGTCGCGCGTTCGGCGCTGCGGCGGGGGCGCTGGCGCACCGGTCTGGCCGGGTTCGCGCTGGCCCGGGTGCCGGGCACGGGGCGGCTGGTGGTGCTGGTGACGGTCGTGTTCGGGCTGCTCGGCTTCGCGGTCACCGCGTACGACACGGCCGGGCGGGCCTGGGACGAGCGGGCGCGGGTGCAGACCGGCGCGGCCCGGGTGGCCGTGGTGCAGAACGCGTCCGCGGTGCAGCTGCGCTCGGCCGTGGCCGCGGCCGACCCGGACGGGCGCTTCGCGATGGCGGTCGCCCGGTACAAGGGCAACCAGCTGCCGAACATCGTCGCGGTGGACACCACCCGGCTGGCGCGGGTGGCGAACTGGCCCGACACTGCCGGCATGGCGCCGGGCGCGGTGGCCGGCCTGCTGCGGCCGAGCGAGCCGACAGCGATCATGTTCCGGGCGCGCAAGCTGGTCGTCGAGGTGACCGTGGACAGCCCCGACCCCGAGCTCTCGCTGCAGCTGCGGGTGCTGGTGATCTCGGACCGCGGGCTGCGGCACGACCTGCGTATGCCCGGTCTGCGGCCCGGCCCGCAGCGGCTCGAGGCGGACGCCACACTGTGCGACCCGGAGCCGTGCCGCCTGGACGAGATCCAGCTCCAGAACATGCGGACCGGCCAGCCCCGCTTCGACGCCACCATTCACGCGATCCGCGACGAGACCGGCCGGGTGCTGCTGGACGCGGCCGCGCTGGGCGACGTGCGGCGCTGGGCGCAACCGCCCGCCAGTGCGGCCCGCCCGGTTCCCGCGCTGCGGGGCACGCCGGAGGGCCTGCGGATCTCGGTCGACTCCGCGGTCGCCGCGGACATGCGGCTGTCCTCGGCGGCGCTGCCCGGCCCGCTGCCGATCGCGGTCACCGGCCCGCTGCGCTCGCCGCTGCTGACCGCCACCGGCGGCATGGAGCTGCCGGTGACCGCGGTCGCCACGCTCGGCGCGGTGCCCCGCTTCGGGCCGCAGGGCGCGCTGCTCGACTTCGTCGTCGCCGAGTACGAGCTCGGCCGCGGGACCGCGCTGACGCAGCCGGAGGTGTGGCTGTCCGCCGACGCGCCCGCCGACGCCGTGGACCGGCTGCGCCGCGCCGGGCTGACGGTGTCCGAGGAGTACACCGTGGCGCAGCGGCGGGCGCAGATCAGCGCCGCGCCCCGGCTCGGGCTGTGGTTCGCGCTGGCGGTGGCCGCGTTCGCGGTGCTGCTGGCCGCGATCGGGCTGCCCGCGCTGGCGATGTTCGAGCGGCCCGGTGGCGACAGCGGGCTGTCGGTGCTCGGCGAGCAGGGCATCCGGACCCGTACCCTGCTGCTGGTCTCGGTCGGCAGCCGGAGCGCGCTGGCGCTGGCGGCGGCCGTGGCCGGGCTCGGCTCGGCGGCGCTGGCCTGGGCGCTGGCGCGTACGGTGCTGCCGGTCTTCTCCGACGGCGACACCACGTTCACCCCGCCCGTGCTGCCGGAGCCCGGCGCGGTCGCGGGACCGGTGGCCGCCGCCTGCGCGGTGCTGCTGTTGGGCTGCTGGTCGGCGGCGCACGTGGTGCGCCGGCGCAGGGAGGAGGAGCAGTGACGGGACTGGCCGTGCGGTGCCGCCGGGTGCTGCACATCTACCGGGCCGACGGCGGCGACGTGGTCGCGCTGTCCGGCGTGGACCTCGACATCGCGGCGGGGGAGAAGCTCGCCCTGGTCGGGCCGTCGGGTTCGGGCAAGTCGACGCTGATCGCGCTGCTGTCCGGCCTGATGCGGCCCAGCGCCGGGCAGGTGCGGATCGGGCCGGTCGACATCGGCCGGGTCAGCGACGCCGAGCTGGCCCGGATGCGGGGGACCGACCTGGGCGTGGTGCTGCAGGGGGCGCGGCGCAACCTGCTGCCGTACGCCTCGGTGCTGTCCAACATCTGGCTGGCCCAGCGCCGGGCGGCGCAGGTGCGCCCGGCCGACGTCGAGCGCCCCGAGCGCATCCTTTCCCTGCTCGGGCTGGTCGGCATGGGCCACCGCCGGGTGCGCGACCTGCCGCCCGGAGCCGCGCAGCGGGTCGCCATCGCGGTCGGCGTGGCCGCCTCGCCCGGCCTGCTGCTCATCGACGAGCCCACCAGCCGCCTCGACCGCGAGGCCCGCGACGAGGTGCTCGACGCGCTGGACACCATCAACCGGGAACGCGGCACCACCATCGTCGCGGTCACCCACGACCCGGACGTCGGCGCACGCCTGGGCCGGGCGGTGACCATCCGGGACGGCCGGGTCGGGGCGGAGGGCCGCGAGGGCCGCGAGTTCGCCGTGGTCGCCTCCGACGGCACCGTGCAGCTCCCGCCGGAGGTCCTGGAGAACGTCCCCCCGGGCACGCTGCTCGTCGTCGAGCAGGGCGACGGACGCCTGAGCCTGGTCATCGAGTGACCACCCGCGCTCTGCGCCCCACCGCGCGGGGCGCGAGCGGGGCGCGTGGCGCACCAAGATCGCTCGACTTGCCTGGCACATGTGGGTAACCGGCTTCAAGATACGCACAGGTGCCGGGCAAGTCGGATGACCTTGGGCGGCGGGCGCCGGTTCGCGGGTGGAGGGCGGGCCGGGGCGGTAGCGTCGCTGGTGGGAGGTCGAGATGTCGGGTGCAACGGTGATTCCCACGCTGCGCTACCGCGACGCGGTGGCCGCGATCCGGTTCCTGCGGGACGCCTTCGGGTTCCGGGAGGTGCTGGTGGTGCCGGGTGCTGACGGGACCGTCGCGCACGCTGAGCTGACCCACGGCACCGGCATGGTCATGGTCAGCTCGATCACCGACGGCGGCGACGGCCGTATGCCCTTCGAGGCGGGCCCCGCCTGGCTGTACGTGATCGTCGACGACGTCCAGGCACACTACGACAAGGCCGTCGCCAACGGCGCGGAGATCGTCTCGGAACCCAAGGCGGAGGAGTACGGCGGCAGCAGTTACACCGCCGCCGACCCCGACGGCAACCAGTGGACGTTCGGGTCCTACCGGCCCGAGGGCTGGTGAGGGCGACCCGTCAGCGGTCGAACTCACCCGCCTTGGTGCCCGCCAGGAAGGTCCCCCAGTCGGCGGCGCTGAACAGCAGCACCGGCCCGGTTGGGTCCTTGGAGTCGCGTACCGCGACCGCCCCGGTCAAGCTGGTCGTCTCGACACAGTCCCCGTTTCCGCCACTGCGCGTGCTCTTGCGCCACACTGCGTTCGACAGGTCGACATGGTGCAATGACAACTGATTACTCCTCGTTGAGTCGGCTCACCCCGTGAGCCCTTGCGCGATCTCCAGCATTCTGCGGCCGGACAGCTGCGGGCTCAGTGCCGCCGCGCTGAGATGGTCGAAAACGAGGCTGCAGCGGGTCACCTCGGAGGCGTCGTCGAGATAGATGTCGCCGGCGAAGCCTTCGAGGTAGACGGTGTCCGGGTCCCTGCGGTCGGGGAAGCGCAGGATCCGGAACGCCCCCGCCATGGCCTCGTGCCCCCCGTGGGCGAAGGGGATGATCTGAACGGTGATGTGCGGCAGTTCGTTGGCCGCGGCCAGGGCCCGCAGCTGCTCGGCCATCACCTGCGGGCTGCCGACCGTACGGTGCAGCACGGCCTCGTCGAGGACCGTCCAGAACTCCGGCGGCTTTTCCTGTTTGAGCAGCTCCTGCCGGGTCAGCCGGATCTGCACGCGGCGTTCGACCTCGTCCGCGTCGTCGTGCGGCCGGGTGGCCCGGATGACGGCGCGGGCGTAGTCCTCGGTCTGCAGCAGACCCGGCACGAAGCTCAGCTCCGCGCCGCGGATGGAGTCCGCCTCCGACTCCAGCTGGATCAGCTTCAGGTAAGGGCTGGACACCTCGCCGTACTTGAGCCACCAGCCGCCCCGGCGCTTGGACTCGCGGGCCAGCTCGATCAGCTCCTCGCGCTGGCCGGCGTCGTCGAGGCCGTACAGGTCCAGCAGCACCAGCAGGTCGCTGCGGCGTACGCCGACCTCGCCGTTCTCGATGCGGCTCAGTTTCGAGGGCGAGCAGTCGAGGGCCGGGCCGACCTGCTGGTGGGTCATGCCGGCGCGTTCGCGCAGCTCCCGCAGGGCCACCCCGAGGCGGCGGCGGCGTAGCGAGGTGCCCGACGTGGCCACGACCCTCCCCTGATCATCCATTGCCGACAGTGCGAGGAACAGTGTGCTGCCGCCCTGTCGGCTCAGGCAAGGGGACGCCACGAGCGGGCGATCCGGAGACTTCTTCGCGCGCCGGGTTGCAACTTGCATCTCGCGCGTGCACTGTGGAGTCAGGGCCCTGGTGACGGTCGTGCCGGGAGGCGACGTGCACACTGGACGCATCACTGACGCGCAGGCGGCGGGATATCGGCGGATGCTGCGCGACCACCTGCCCGACCCCGCGGCGCCCGGGGCCGCCTGCCGCCTGTGCCACCGCCCCGGCTGCGCCGACTACCACTACGCGTACCGCACCCTGCTCGTGGCCGGGCGGTCGACGGCGGTGGACGCGCCACCCGGAGAATGACCCCGGCCGGGTGACGCCCGAAATCGCGTGGCCCGGCCCCGGCGGCACGCGTACCGTGGCAGCGAAGGTGAGGACAGCTCGCCACGATGACTTCGAGGGAGGTGGCGACATGTCTGTCGAGGTATCCAGCACGCCACCCTCCCGGATGGCGTGACCCCGTTCCACTCGCGCATCCATGACAAGGAATCCGATGACAGTCTCCCTGTCGTCCCTGGGCTGGGACGACCACTTCGCTTCCGCGTACCCCCTGTTCGACCGGCCGGACCACGTGCCGGGCCGGGTGGTGCGCGCCGACCGCGGCGTCTGCACGGTGCTGACCGCCGCCGGCACGGCCCGGGCCGGGCTCGGCGGGCCCGCCATGATCGCGGCCGCGGCCGACCCGGTCGCGCTGCCGTGCGCCGGTGACTGGGTGGCGCTGCGGCACTGGCCCGACAATCGCACCACCATCGAGGCGGTGCTGCCCAGACGCAGTGCCATCGTGCGCCGCACCGCCGACAAGGACGCCACCGGGCAGGTGCTGGCCGCCAACGTCGACACCGCCGCGGTGATCGCCTCACCCGACCCACTGCCCGAACCGTCGACGATCGAGCGCCTGCTCGCGCTCGTCTGGGACTCGGGCGCGCGGCCACTGCTGATCATCACCAAGGCCGACCTGGTCGCCGACCCGGACGCGCTGGCCGATCAGCTCGCCGAGCTGGCACCGGGCGTCGAGGCGATCGCGGTCAGCGCCGAACACGGCACCGGCCTGGACGCGCTGCGCCCCCTGGTCGCCCACGGCCGCACCCTGGGCCTGGTCGGCGCGTCCGGCGCGGGCAAGTCGACGCTGGTCAACGCCCTGATCGGGGCGACCGTGATGCAGACCCAGGCGATCCGCAAGGTCGACGGCAAGGGCCGGCACACCACGACGTACCGCGCGCTGGTGCCCGTGCCCGGCGGCGGCGCCGTGCTGGACACCCCCGGCATTCGCGCGGTCGGCCTGCTCGACGGCGAGCAGGGCCTCGACCGCACCTTCGCCGACATCGTCGCGCTGATCGAGCAGTGCCGTTTCCAGGACTGCGCCCACGAGACGGAGCCCGGCTGCGCCGTGCGCGAGGAACTGGAAAGCGGCGGGCTCACCGCACGCCGCTGGGAGAGCTGGTGCAAGCTGCAACGCGAGCTCGCGTTCGAGTCACGCCGGGCCCGCGCCCGCCGCACCGGCCGCGGCGGCCCCGCCACCCGCCCCGCCCACTGGAACTACCGCTCCCGCTGACGAGACACCACCGCCGCACGCCGACCCGGACCGCCGTCCGGCCGGGCGGCGTGCAGTTTCGGGGAAAGTGCAGCTATCGGTGCACCGATTCGTGCAGTTTCCTGGAAACTGCGGCGGCGCGAAGGTCGCGGCGGGTCAGAGCACGTTGATGAGGGGCCCTGCGCCGGGGGCGGGTTCGAGGCAGTAGTAGCGGTAGAGCTTCTCGACGTAGGGGCCGTCGCAGTCCTGCCAGGTGTTCTCGATGCTGGTGATCACCGCGTCGTGCTTCTCGTCGCAGCGGACGAAGTCCGCCGTGTCGGCGCGGATGAAGGTGTCGAACTTGACGCAGCCGCCCACCACGTCGAGCTTCTCCGTCGACGGGAGGTCGGCCAGCGCCACGAATGCGATGACGCCGGCCAGGACGGCGGGCGCGAACCAGGACTTGAACCGTCGGAACACCGGGCGGGTCGGCCGCAGCGGTGCCAGGTTCGACTCAGGCTGCCCCGGGCGGGGGACCGGCTTGTCGAGGGCGAGCACGGTGCGTCGGCCGATCACGTTGCGGATCAGGGCCAGCGGCGCGAGCACGAACGAGACGGGGCTCCACAGGCCGCTGCTGATCGTCTCGGCGGTGGCGTCGCGCATCTTCGCCAGGCCGCAGTCGCGGCAGAACGGACCCCGGATCCGGTTGAAGCGCACGTAGAGCACCAGGCCGATGTGCCGGTAGAAGGTCACCTCGGCGGCGGGGACGTGGCCGCAGACCACGCAGTCGGGCTTCGCCGGCCCCGTCTCGGGCCGGCCGGTGAGCTGCGAGTCGATCAGATCCGTCACGATCGCGAATGGTATGCGCTGCTGAGGGCCTACGCACACCCGTATTCGGGCATTGGTCGAGGCGGGCGGTGGGCGCGCCGCGCTCGGCTCGCGCCCGACGCGCCGCGATGATCCCTGGTTCAGGTCATTTTCTGGGGCGCGGCCGCAGATCATGACCTGAACCAGCGATCTTCACGGAGCCCGGCAGGCCCCGGCGGTGGGTCAGGCGAGGAAGCCGCCGTCGACGTCCAGCGTCGCGCCGGTGACGTAGCCGGCCTCGGGGCCGGCCAGGTAGGCGACCGCGGCCGCCACCTCGTCTGCGGTGCCGTAGCGGCCGACCGCGAGCGCGGGCAGAAGTGCGCCGGACATCGGGCCGTCGGCCGGGTTCATGTCGGTGTCGACCGGGCCGGGCTGCACCGTGTTGACGGTGATGCCGCGCGGGCCGACCTCGCGGGCCAGGCCCCGGGTGAAGCCTGCGACACCGGCCTTGGTCAGCGCGTACAGGCTGCCGCCCGCGAAGGGCATGCGGTCGGCGTTGACGCTGCCGATGGTGATGATTCGGCCACCCTCGCCGAGGTGGCGCAGCGCCGCCTGGCTGGCGTGGAACACCGCGTGCAGGTTGACGCCCACGGTCTGGTCGTACACCTCGTCGGTCAGCTCGCCGATCGGGCCGAACCCGAGCACGCCCGCGTTGTTGACCAGGATGTCGAGCCGCCCGGACCGCCGCGCGACCTCGTCCACCGCCCCGCGCACCGCGTCCCGGTCGGCCGAGTCGGCCCGCACCGCGTACGCCGTGCCGCCCTCGGCCTCGATCTCCTTGACCACCGTCGCGGCCGCGTCGGCCGAGGACTGGTAGGTCACCGCCACGGTGGCTCCCTCGCGGGCCAGGCGGCGGGCGATCCCCGCGCCGATGCCGCGCGACCCGCCGGTCACCAGGGCCACCTTGCCGTTCAGTTGCTGCGTCATCACTCGCTCCCTCGTTCGAATTCTTGAGTGCTCATTCAATATGGCATCTGAAGCCAGGGTCTGCCACGTGATATATTGAACATTCACTCAAGAAATTGCCGGAGGTGGCGGGATGGCGGTGGGCAGGCCGCGGGAGTTCGACCTCGACCGGGTGCTGGGAGCCGCGCTCGACGTCTTCTGGGCCAAGGGCTACGAGGGCACCACGATGGCCGACCTGACCGCGGCCACCGGGCTGAAGCCCGGCAGCGTGTACGCCGCCTTCGGCTCCAAGGCCGGCATGTTCTCCCACGTGCTCGACCGCTACGAGGAGTCGGTCTTCCGGTACGCCCGCGACGCGGTCCGGCAGCCGACCGTGCGCGAGGTGGTCCGGCACTGGCTGGAGGGCGTGGCTCGGGCCACCACCGGCCCGGACACCCCGCCGGGCTGCCTGCTGGTGCACGGCGCGCTGGCTGCCGGGGACGGCGCGGCCGCCATCCGGGCCGAGCTGGCCCGCCGACGCGACGGCGGCGAGCAGCTCCTGGTGACGCGCCTGGAGCGGGCGCGCGCCGAGGGCGATCTGCCCACCTCGGTCGATCCGCGCGCGGCGGCGGGCTTCGTCTTCGCGCTGTCCTCCGGGCTCGCGGTCGAGGCCGCGGGCGGCGCGGACCGCGAGCGGCTGCTGCGCACCGTCGAGCTGACCCTGCACCGGCTGCCCTGGGAGTGACGCGGCCGGTCCACGGCGTGGTGCCGGTCAGGGCTCGGGCTGAACCCGGTGTGAGTGCCGCCGGCCCGGCTTGGTGATCGGCGACACCGCACCCGTTCGGGAATCGGCGGCGAGCCCTGTGCGGTTCATCCTCCTGGGTGACCTGTTGCGAAGCCTTCCTGCGCGCGCCAGGGTGGCGGAGAGGCCGCCCACGGCGGCTCGCGGCACCGCGAATCGCCGGGTTAGCACGTGTGTTCGTGGCGCGAAACGAGAATGTCGGAGGCCGGGGCTAGAGTTGCCCAGGCACGCGACTGCACTGCGTGCTGAGCGTGTCGTGCTGCCCCCGACCCATGCCCTGAGCTGGGCCGTCGCCGTGGCGGACCGCCCGAAGACATCGCCGAAAGACCGTGTGGGGAGAGCCTGCTGTGAGCGACCGACTGATCATCCGTGGGGCGCGCGAGCACAACCTGCGCGACGTCAGCCTGGACCTGCCGCGCGAAGCGATGATCGTGTTCACCGGGCTGAGCGGCTCCGGCAAGTCGAGCCTCGCCTTCGACACGATCTTCGCGGAGGGGCAGCGGCGCTACGTCGAGTCGCTGTCGTCGTACGCGCGGCAGTTCCTGGGCCAGATGGACAAGCCCGACGTCGACTTCATCGAGGGCCTGAGCCCCGCGGTCTCCATCGACCAGAAGTCGACCTCGCGCAACCCGCGCTCGACCGTGGGCACGATCACCGAGGTGTACGACTACCTCCGCCTGCTCTTCGCCCGCGTCGGCCAGCCGCACTGCCCCGTCTGCGGCCACCTGATCAGCCGGCAGAGCCCGCAGCAGATCGTCGACCGGGTGCTCGCCATGGCCGAGGGCACCCGCTTCCAGGTGCTCGCGCCGGTGATCCGCGGCCGCAAGGGCGAATACCTCGACCTGTTCTCCGACCTGCAGAGCAAGGGCTTCGCGCGGGTACGGGTGGACGGCGTGGTGCACCCGCTGGGCGAGGTGCCGAAGCTGGCCAAGCAGAAGAAGCACGACATCGAGGTGGTCGTCGACCGCCTCGCCGTCAAGGAGAGCTCCAAGCAGCGCCTCACCGACTCGGTGGAGACCGCGCTCGGCCTGGCCGGCGGCATCGTGATCATGGACTTCGTCGACCTGCCCGAGGACGACGAGCACCGCGAGCGCAAGTTCTCCGAGAACCTGGCCTGCCCTAACGAGCACCAGCTCGGCATCGAGGACCTGGAGCCGCGGGTCTTCTCCTTCAACTCGCCGTACGGCGCGTGCCCCGAGTGCACCGGCCTGGGCACCAAGAAGGAGGTGGACCCGGAGCTGGTCATCCCCGACCCGGAGAAGAGCCTCGGTGAGGGCGCGATCTCCCCGTGGGCGGGCGGGCAGACCCAGGAGTACTTCTCCCGGCTGCTGGAGGCGCTCGGCGAGGAGAACGGCTTCGACATGGACACCCCGTGGCGGGCCATCACCGCGCGGGGCCAGAAGCTGATCCTGCACGGCGCGGAGAACCAGGTGCACGTGCGCTACCGCAACAAGTACGGCCGCGAGCGCTCGTACTACTCCGGTTTCGAGGGTGTGATCCCGTGGCTGGAGCGCCGCCACTCCGACACCGAGAGCGAGTGGTCGCGGGAGAAGTACGAGGGCTACATGCGGGAGGTGCCGTGCTCGGTCTGCTCCGGCACCCGGCTCAAGCCCGAGGTGCTGGCGGTGACCCTGGACGGGCGCAACATCGCCGAGCTGTGCGCGCTGTCGGTCGGCGAGGCCGCGGTGGTGCTGGCCGGGCTGGAGCTGGACGACCGGCAGCGCTTCATCGCCGAGCGGGTGCTCAAGGAGATCAACGCCCGGCTGCGCTTCCTGGTCGACGTCGGCCTGGACTACCTGTCGCTGAACCGGCCGTCGGGCTCGCTGTCCGGCGGTGAGGCCCAGCGCATCCGGCTCGCCACGCAGATCGGCTCCGGCCTGGTCGGCGTGCTGTACGTGCTGGACGAGCCGTCGATCGGCCTGCACCAGCGGGACAACCACCGGCTCATCGAGACCCTGGTGCGGCTGCGCGACCTGGGCAACACCCTGATCGTGGTGGAGCACGACGAGGACACCATCCGCACCGCCGACTGGGTGGTGGACATCGGGCCGGGCGCGGGCGAGCACGGCGGGCGCATCGTGCACAGCGGGCCGTACGACAAGCTGCTGGTCAACGAGGAGTCGGTGACCGGGGCGTACCTGTCGGGCCGTAGGGAGATCGCGACCCCGGCGCACCGCCGCCCGGCGACCCCGGGCCGCGAGCTGACCGTGGTCGGCGCGCGGGAGCACAACCTGCGCAACGTGTCGGTGGCCTTCCCGCTGGGGCAGTTCATCGCGGTCACCGGCGTGTCCGGGTCGGGCAAGTCGACGCTGGTCAACGACATCCTGTACACGGTGCTGGCGAACCAGATCAACGGGGCGCGCATGGTGCCGGGCCGGCACACCCGGGTCACCGGCCTGGAGCACGTGGACAAGGTCGTGGGCGTGGACCAGTCGCCGATCGGGCGCACCCCGCGCTCGAACCCGGCGACCTACACGGGCGTGTTCGACAACATCCGCAAGCTGTTCGCGGAGACGACCGAGGCGAAGGTGCGCGGCTACGGGCCGGGGCGCTTCTCGTTCAACGTCAAGGGCGGGCGCTGCGAGAACTGCGCCGGCGACGGCACCATCAAGATCGAGATGAACTTCCTGCCCGACGTGTACGTGCCGTGCGAGGTGTGCAAGGGCGCCCGGTACAACCGGGAGACCCTGGAGGTGCACTACAAGGGCAAGACCATCGCCGAGGTGCTGGAGATGCCGATCGAGGAGGGGGCCGAGTTCTTCCAGGCCATCCCCGCGATCCACCGCCACCTCAAGACGCTGGTCGACGTCGGCCTGGGCTACGTGCGGCTGGGCCAGAGCGCGCCGACCCTGTCCGGCGGCGAGGCGCAGCGCGTGAAGCTCGCCTCCGAGCTGCAGAAGCGCTCCACCGGGCGCACCGTGTACGTGCTCGACGAGCCGACCACCGGCCTGCACTTCGAGGACATCCGCAAGCTGCTGCTGGTGCTGCAGGGACTGGTCGACAAGGGCAACACGGTGATCGTGATCGAGCACAACCTCGATGTGATCAAGTCGGCGGATCACCTGATCGACATGGGCCCCGAGGGCGGCCACCGCGGCGGCACCGTGCTCGCCACCGGCACCCCCGAGCAACTCGCCGCTGTCGCGGAGAGCTACACCGGCCAGTTCCTCAAGCCGATGCTCGCCGCCCACGCCCCGGCCCCGGTCACCCCGCCGCGCGCCCGCAAGGCCCGCACCAAGGCCGCCGTGGCCTGACACCCGGCCCGCTCGCACGACGAGTCCCGGCGACCCACCTCCGCGGTCGCCGGGACTCTCCATGTGTCCGGCCGCCGCGCTTGTCTCTTGCGTCGCGTTCGCGCCTGCCGTTGCGCGTCGTGTCCGCGGTCCTGCGTCGCGTTCGCGCTTTTGTCCGCCGTCCTGCCTCGCGTTCGCGCCTGCCGTCGCGCCTTGTCCGCCGTCCCGCCTCGCGTCCGACACGCACGGCGTCTCGCGCCGCGCGCGGTCCGCGGTCAAGATCGCTCGACTTGCCAGGCAGGTGTGTGAAAGCGCGCTCAAGATACGCCCAGGTGCCGGGCAAGTCGGGCGATCTTGTTGGCGGTGGGCGAGAAAAATAGTTGAACTCGCAGCTAAATCTCAGAACGGGCCGCTAGGTTGATCCAGAGAAAACCTCACCTACACCTGGAAGGCCTCTCATGAGTGACGTGACGACGTCCGGCGCGACCTCGCGCCGGGTCCTGCTGGCCTCCGCGGGCGCCGTCGGCGCCGGTGCGCTGCTCGCCGCGTGCGGCTCCGAGGCCCCGGCGACCGAGCCGACCGGCGGGGCGACCGACCCGGGCGCACCCGGTGCCAGCGGCGCGGCCGTCGGCGCCGGCACGGTGCTCGGCAAGGCCGCGGACATCCCGGTCGGCGGTGGGGTGATCTTCAAGGAGCAGGGCGTCGTCGTCACCCAGCCCACCGCGGGCCAGTACGCCGCCTTCAGCGCGATCTGCACCCACCAGGCCTGCCCGGTGAGCCAGGTGGAGGCCGGGAAGATCAAGTGCCAGTGCCACTTCAGCGAGTTCTCGATCACCGATGGCTCGGTGCTCCAGCCGCCCGCCCCCCGCGCGCTGGACAAGAAGGAGATCAAGGTCGAGAACGGCGAGATCAAGCTCGCCTGAGCCTCGTTTCCCGCGCTGCAGTTTCAGGGAAACTGCGTGAATGGCAGGCTCCATTCGTGCAGTTTCCGTGAACCTGCAGCGATCTTGAGTGGCGGGTTGGGCGGGCAGGCGGCGGGGCGGGTCGGGGTGGAGAGCCGGGTCCCATGTGGACCGGGGGTGGGCCTCGGATCTCGGGCCGGGAGGGCTGTCGGACTGATCGTCTAGGCTTGGCGGCGTGGCTGATCCGTCCCAGTACCGGCCCGCGCCGGGCACGATTCCCGACGCACCCGGTGTGTACCGGTTCCGCGACGAGCAGGGCCGGATCATCTACGTCGGCAAGGCCAAGAGCCTGCGCAGCCGGCTGAACTCCTACTTCGCCGACGTCTGGACGCTGCACCAGCGCACCCAGCAGATGGTCACCACCGCGGCCGGCGTGGACTGGGTCGTGGTCGGCACCGAGGTCGAGGCGCTCCAGCTGGAGTACTCCTGGATCAAGGAGTACGACCCCCGCTTCAACGTGAAGTACCGCGACGACAAGTCGTACCCGTACCTCGCGGTCACCCTCGACGAGGAGTATCCGCGGCTGCTGGTCATGCGCGGGGCCAAGCGCAAGGGCGTGCGCTACTTCGGGCCGTACTCGCACGCGTGGGCCATCCGGGAGACCCTCGACCTGCTGCTGCGCATCTTCCCGGCGCGCACCTGCTCGGCCGGGGTGTTCAAGCGGGCGGGCCAGATCGGGCGGCCGTGCCTGCTCGGCGACATCGGCAAGTGCTCCGCGCCGTGTGTCGGCCGGGTCAGCGCCGCCGAGCACCGCGGCATCGTCGAGGACTTCTGCGACTTCATGGCCGGGCGCACCGACACCATGCAGCGCCGCCTGGAGAAGCAGATGCACGAGGCGTCGGCGGCGATGGAGTACGAGCGCGCCGCACGCCTGCGCGACGACCTGATCGCGCTGCGCCGAGCGATGGAGAAGCAGTCGATCGTGCTGTCCGACGGCACCGACGCCGACGTGGTCGCCTTCGCCGACGACCCGCTCGAAGCCGCGGTGCAGGTCTTCCACGTGCGCGACGGGCGGGTGCGCGGCCAGCGCGGCTGGATCGTGGACAAGACCGAGGAGCTGAGCATCGGCGACCTCGTGCACCACTTCTGCACCCAGATCTACGGCGGCGAGACCGGCGAGGCCGACGTGCCCCGCGAGCTGCTCGTGCCGGAACTGCCCGCCGACGCCGACGCGCTCACCGACTGGCTGTCGCAGCACCGGGGTTCGCGGGTCACCATGCGGGTGCCCCAGCGCGGCGACAAGAAGACGCTGATGGAGACCGTCGCGCGCAACGCCCTGCAGGCGCTGGCCCAGCACAAGCTGCGCCGGGCCGGTGATCTCACCGCGCGCAGCAAGGCCCTCGAAGAGATCGAGGACGCGCTCGGGCTGGCCGCGGCACCGCTGCGCATCGAGTGCTACGACATCTCGCAGATCCAGGGCACGGACGTGGTGTCCAGCATGGTCGTGTTCGAGGACGGCGTGCCGAAGAAGTCCGACTACCGGCGCTTCATCATCAAGGGCGCGACCGACGACGTGTCCGCGATCAGCGAGGTGATGCGGCGGCGGTTCGCCCGCCACCTGGCCGAGGGGCCGGTGGACCCGACCGAGGAGGCCGCCGCGGGGCGGCCGAAGCGCTTCGCGTACCCGCCGCAGCTGGTCGTGGTCGACGGCGGCGCGCCGCAGGTCAACGCCGCGGCCGCGGTGCTCACCGAACTGGGCGTCACCGACGTGGCCATCTGCGGGCTGGCCAAGCGGCTGGAGGAGGTCTGGCTGCCCGACGACTCGATGCCGATCATCCTGCCCCGCACCGCCGAGGGCCTCTACCTGCTCCAGCGGGTCCGCGACGAGGCGCACCGCTTCGCCATCCGCTTCCACCGCGAGCGGCGCTCGGCCCGGATGACCGCCTCCGACCTCGACAGCGTGCCCGGCCTGGGGGAGATCCGCCGCAAGGCGCTGCTGCGCCACTTCGGGTCGCTCAAACGCCTGGCCGCCGCGAGCGTCGACGAGATCGCCGAGGTCCCCGGCATCGGCCCGCGCACCGCGGTGGCGGTGCTGGCGGCCCTCGGTGTGCCACCTCAGCCCGCACCGGTGGCGCAACCCGCGCCTGTTGCGGAGACCGCGCCCGGGACCGCCGCCACGCCCACGCCCGAGGCGGTGCCCGTCCCGCCCGGAACGGCGGCGGCCGGGTCCGCGCCGGGCGAGGCGCAGGCCACGCCCGAGGCGGGGGCGACGCTGGCCACGGCGGAGGAACCGGGCACGGCTGGCTAGGATGTTCTCTCGTTGCCGACATCCGGTGGCAACGTGCCTGCCCGCCGCCTGAGGTTCGCAGGACCCGGTGGCCGTCGCGGGCGGCCGCCCCGGCAGGCGGCGACGACAGCAGTGGGGGCACACGTGAGCGTGGATACACCGGCCCGGCGCAGTACGCCGGGCGAGCGCGGTGAGCAGCAGGGCGAGCCCCGGGTGACCGGGGACGAGTCCGGCGAGGGCCCGGCCACGAACCTGGTGGTGGTGACCGGCGTCTCCGGCGGCGGGCGCAGCACCGTGGCCCGCGCCCTGGAGAACGTCGGCTACTACGTGGTCGACAACCTGCCGCAGGCGCTGCTGGTGCAGCTCGCCGAACTGGCCGCGAAGGCCGGCGGCGCGGCCCGGCACACCGCGATGGTGCTCGACGTGCGCAGCCGCGTCTTCTCGACCGACCTCGCCGGCGCGATCCGCGACCTGCGCGAGAAGGGCTTCTCGCCGCGGGTGGTCTTCGTCGACGCCGACGACGAGGTGCTGATCCGGCGGTTCGAGAGCGTACGCCGGTCGCACCCGCTGCAGGGTGACGGCCGCCTGTCCGACGGCATCGCCGCCGAGCGCTCGCTGCTGGCCGAGGCCCGCGAGCAGGCCGACGTGCTGATCGACACCTCGCACCTGAACGTGAACCAGCTCCGGGCCCGGGTCGAGGAGCTGTTCGCCAGCCCGGAGGCGCTGCGGCTGCGGGTCACGGTGCTGTCGTTCGGCTTCAAGTACGGCCTGCCCCCGGACGCCGACTTCGTGCTCGACGCCCGCTTCCTGCCCAACCCGTACTGGGTGCCCGAGCTGCGTGAGCACACCGGCCGCGAGGAGGACGTCAGCCGGTACGTGCTGGGCCAGCGCGGGGCGAACACGTTCGTGGAGACGTACGCCCGGCTGGTGACCGCGACCGCGCCCGGCTTCGAGCGCGAGGGCAAGCGCTACCTGACCGTGGCCGTCGGCTGCACCGGCGGCAAGCACCGCAGCGTCGCCATCGCCGAGGAGCTGGCCAAACGCCTGCGCGAGCTGCGCGTGGTCGCCCATGCCCAGCACCGCGACCTGGGACGCGAATGAGCGAGCACAGCATCGGGTTCAGGCCGCAGGCGGGCGGTGACCGGATCCGGGTGGTGGCGTTCGGTGGCGGGCACGGGCTGAGCGCGAGCCTGCGCGCGCTGCGCGCGACCGGGCTGCCCCTGGAGATCACCGCCGTGGTGACCGTCGCCGATGACGGCGGCTCCAGCGGCCGGATCCGCGCCGGCCGCGACGTACTCCCTCCGGGTGATCTGCGGCAGGCGCTGGCCGCCCTCGCCGGGGACGACGATCTCAGCGACCGCACCGCCCGGCTGATGCAGTACCGCTTCGGCGGCGCCGACGAGCTGGCCGGGCACCCGGTCGGCAACGTGGTGCTGTGCGGCCTGATGGAGCAGCTCGGCGACCCGGTGGCGGCGCTCGACCTGGCCGGGGCGATGCTGCGCGCGGTGGGCCGGGTGCTGCCGATGTCGAACAAGCCGCTGGGCATCGAGGCGGACCTGTTCGTCGACGGCCGGCAGATCACCGTGCGCGGCCAGCACCAGGTCGCGGTCGCCCAGGGGCGGGTGCTGGAGGTCCGGCTGGAGCCGCCGGAGCCCGACGCGTGCCCGCAGGCCCTGGCGGCGATCGCCGACGCGGACTGGTTGGTGTTCGGGCCCGGGAGCTGGTACACCAGTGTCATCCCGCACTTGCTGGTGCCGCAGCTGGCAGCCGCGGTCACCTCCAGCGCGGCACGCCGGCTGGTGACCCTGAACCTGGCGGCGGACTCCGAGACGGTGGGCCTGTCGCTGCCTGATCACCTGGGCGCGCTGGGTCGGTATCTCCCGGACCTCAAGGTCGATATTGTTCTGGTCGACAGGAATGCCGTGGGAGACCCCGAACCGGTCGCGAATGCGGCAGAATCACTCGGTGCTCGCATCGCGATCGCTCCGGTGGCCGTCCAGGACGGCACCGCGCGACACGATCCGGTCCGATTGGGCCGCGCACTGGTGCCACTCTTGGCCACCGCTCGTTAAGCACGTACGACAAACCGCACGACACAATCAGGCATCACAGCCGCGACCGGCCACGAGGTGACGACACGATGGCGATGACCGCTGCGGTCAAAGACGAGCTCAGCCGGGTCGACGTGCCCAAGCCGTGCTGCCGGCGCGCGGAGATGGCGGCACTGCTGCGCTTCGCGGGCGGGCTGCACATCGTCTCGGGCCGCGTCGTGGTGGAGGCGGAGCTGGACACCGGAGCGGTGGCCCGGCGGCTGCGCACCACCATCGCCGACCTGTTCGGCTATCCGAGCGAGGTGCACATCCTCGCGTCGGGCGGGCTGCGCAAGGGCAGCCACTACATCGTGCGCATCGTCAAGGACGGCGAGGCGCTGGCGCGCCAGACCGGCCTGCTCGACGTGCGCGGGCGGCCGGTGCGGGGCCTGCCGCCGAACGTGGTCTCGGCGAGCGTGTGCTGCGCCGTGGCGGCCTGGCGCGGGGCGTTCCTGGCGCACGGCTCCCTGACCGAGCCCGGCCGCTCCTGCGCCCTGGAGATCACCTGCCCGGGTCCGGAGTCGGCCCTGGCGCTGGTCGGCGCGGCCCGCCGCCTCGGCATCACCGCCAAGGCCCGCGAGGTGCGCGGCGTCGACCGGGTCGTGGTCAAGGACGGCGACGCGATCGCCGCCCTGCTCACCCGCATCGGCGCGCACTCCAGCGTGCTGGCCTGGGAGGAGCGCCGGGTGCGCCGGGAGGTCCGCGCGACCGCGAACCGGCTGGCCAACTTCGACGACGCGAACCTGCGCCGCTCGGCCCGCGCCGCGGTCGCCGCCGCGGCCCGGGTCACCCGCGCCCTGGAGATCCTCGCCGACGACGCCCCCGGCCACCTGACCAGCGCGGGCCGCCTGCGCCTGGAGCACCGCCAGGCCTCCCTGGAGGAACTGGGCGCGCTGGCCGACCCGCCGCTGACCAAGGACGCCATCGCCGGCCGCATAAGGCGTCTGCTCGCCCTCGCCGACAAGCGCGCCCGCGACCTGGGCATCCCCGACACCGAGGCGGCCGTCACCGCCGAGATGCTCACCGTCTGAGCCGTCGTCCCCGAGATCGCCGCGACCCGGGCGGGTCGCGGCGATCTCTCGTTTCCGCGTACCGCGTGGCGATCTTGGGATTGGGGTCGTTGTCGTTTCGTGTGACAGGGGACACGGGGGTGAAACAAAGACCCCGCCGGGGATGTCCGTCACAGCTCAGCTAGGGTCGAAACCGTACGGCGACGCTGCCGGCAGCTCGGCCGCGACGCCGTCCGCCAGGTGTGTTGGCGGCGTGACCGGGCGAGTGACCTATCGGCCGCCGCACTGGGCGAACTGCCGCCAGTCGGCGCACATGGCGAGGAGATGGGACCTGTGACCATCCGGGTTGGCATCAACGGCTTCGGCCGGATCGGGCGTAACTTCTACCGGGCGCTGCTCGCGTCCGGCGCGGACATCGAGCTGGTGGCCGTGAACGACCTGACCGACAACGCGACGCTGGCGCACCTGCTCAAGTACGACTCGATCCTGGGCCGCCTGCCCTACGAGGTGAAGGCGACCGAGACCGAGCTGACGGTCAACGGCAAGTCGTTCAAGGCGTTCGCCGAGCGTGACCCGGGCAAGCTCCCCTGGGGTGACCTGGGCGCGGACGTCGTCATCGAGTCGACGGGCCTGTTCACCGACGCCGCCAAGGCGAAGGTGCACGCGGACAACGGCGCCAAGAAGGTCATCATCTCGGCTCCGGCCAAGGGTGAGGACATCACGATCGTGCTCGGCGTGAACGGCGACAAGTACGACGCCGCCAAGCACACGATCATCTCGAACGCCTCCTGCACCACGAACTGCCTCGCCCCCATGGCGAAGGTCCTGAACGACACGATCGGGATCGAGAAGGGTCTGATGACCACGATCCACGCGTACACCCAGGACCAGAACCTGCAGGACGGCCCGCACAAGGACCTGCGTCGCGCCCGCGCCGCGGCCCTGAACATCGTGCCGACCTCGACCGGCGCCGCCAAGGCGATCGGCCTGGTCCTGCCGGAGCTCAAGGGCAAGCTGGACGGCTTCGCGCTGCGCGTGCCGATCCCGACCGGCTCGGCCACCGACCTGACCTTCACCGCCGCCCGCGAGACGTCGGTCGAGGAGGTCAACGCCGCGATCAAGGCCGCGGCCGAGGGCCCGCTCAAGGGCATCCTGGTGTACACCGAGGACGAGATCGTCTCCTCGGACATCGTGACCGACCCGGCCTCCTGCATCTTCGACGCCGGCCTGACCAAGGTCATCGGCAACCAGGTGAAGGTCGTCGGCTGGTACGACAACGAGTGGGGCTACTCGAACCGCCTGGTGGACCTCACCAAGCTCGTGGGCGCCTCGCTGTAATGCGCGGCCTCGACGAATTGCTCGCCGAGGGTGTCTCGGGTCGGCGCGTGCTGGTGCGCGCCGACCTGAACGTGCCCTTCGTCAAGGACAGCCCCGGGACCATCGCCGACGACGGCCGGATCCGGGCGGTGCTGCCGACCATCACGGCGCTGCGCGACGCGGGCGCTTCGGTGATCGTCATGTCGCACCTGGGCCGCCCCAAGGGCGAGCCCGACCCCAAGTACACGCTCGCGCCGGTCGCGACGCGCTTCGCCGAGCTGCTCGGCTCGCCGGTCACCTTCGCCGGTGACACGGTCGGCCCGTCGGCGCAGGACGCGGTGGCGGCGCTGACCCCCGGTGGCGTGGTGCTGCTGGAGAACCTGCGCTTCAACGCGGGGGAGACCAGCAAGGACGACGCCGTGCGCGGCGCGTTCGCCGACCAGCTGGCGGCGTTCGGCGACGTGTACGTCGACGACGCCTTCGGCGCGGTGCACCGCAAGCACGCGAGCGTCTACGACGTCGCCTCCCGGCTCCCGCACTACGCGGGCGGCCTGGTGCTGCGCGAGGTCGAGGTGCTCAAGCGGCTCACCGAGAACCCGGCCACGCCGTACGTGGTGATCCTTGGCGGCTCAAAGGTCTCCGACAAGCTCGCCGTGATCGAGGCGCTGCTCGGCAAGGCAGACAAGCTGCTCATCGGCGGCGGCATGTGCTTCACCTTCCTCAAGGCCCAGGGCCACGAGGTGGGCGCGTCGCTGCTGCAGGAGGAGATGCTCGACACCTGCCGCGACCTGCTGGCCCGCGCCGGCGACCGGATCGTGCTGCCGACCGACGTGGTGGTGGCCGACAAGTTCGCCGCCGACGCCGCGACCGACACGGTCGCCGCGGACGCGATCCCGGCCGGCTGGCTCGGCCTGGACATCGGCCCGGCGTCGGTGGCCCTGTTCACCGAGGCGCTGTCCGGTGCGAAGACGGTCTTCTGGAACGGCCCGATGGGCGTGTTCGAGCTGGCCCCGTTCGCGAACGGGACCCGGGGCGTGGCCGAGGCCATCACCAAGGTCGACGGCTTCACCGTGGTCGGCGGCGGCGACTCGGCCGCGGCCGTGCGCGCGCTCGGCATCGACGAGGCCGCGTTCGGCCACATCTCCACGGGCGGCGGCGCGTCGCTGGAGTACCTGGAGGGCAAGTCGCTGCCCGGTCTCGAAGCCCTGGAGGCAGAGTGAGCACGCGAGGAGTGAGCTTGCGAGCCCCGCAGTCGCGAACCATGGAGGCACAGTGGCAGAGGTGAAGCGCCGGCCCCTGATGGCCGGCAACTGGAAGATGAACCTCAACCACCTCGAAGCCATCGCGCTCGTGCAGAAGCTGGCCTTCAGCCTGACCGAGAAGCAGCTCGAGGACGTCGAGGCCGCGGTGCTGCCGCCGTTCACCGACATCCGCAGCGTGCAGACGCTGGTGGACGGCGACCGGCTGCTCATCAAGTACGGCGCGCAGGACATCTCGGCGCATCCCTCCGGCGCGTACACCGGGGAGATCTCCGGCGCGATGCTGGCGAAGCTGGGCTGCTCGTTCGTGACGGTGGGCCACTCGGAGCGCCGGCAGTACCACAACGAGTCCGACGCGCTGGTCAACGCCAAGGTCAAGGCCGCGCTCGCCAACGAGATCACGCCGATCCTGTGCGTGGGCGAGGGCCTGGACATCCGCGAGAAGGGCGAGCACGTCGAGTACACGCTCGCGCAGCTCGACGGCGGCCTGGCCGGGCTCACCCCGGCCGAGGTGGAGAAGGTCGTGGTGGCGTACGAGCCGGTCTGGGCGATCGGCACCGGCAAGACCGCCACGCCCGAGGACGCCCAGGAGGTCATCGGGGCGATCCGCGCGCAGCTGGCCAAGACCCAGGGCGAGTCCACCGCGCAGGCGGTGCGCGTGCTCTACGGCGGCTCCGTGAAGGCGGGCAACGTCGCCGCGATCATGGCGCAGCCCGACATCGACGGTGCGCTTGTCGGCGGGGCGAGCCTCGACGCCGACGAGTTCACCCGGCTCGTGCGCCTCGGCCTCTGAGCCACCGGCACGAACCTGCTCCGCCCCCGCGGCTCCGGCCGCGGGGGCGGACTTCGTCTATGGCCGGACCGCCGGACGTACACGCTAAGTGATCTTTCGGATGCCCGCAGTCCTGCTTTGTTGCGATCTGACTCCCGGCTGCCGCGCCGGTCCCCGTAGTGCCTAGAGTGTGCGCGTGGCCGGGCGACCGAGACGTCGTGCGGCTGCGAGCGGTTCACCCCCCGACCACCCCTGAGATCCTTGGCGGGCCACCCCCACGCCCGCTGGGAGGACGACGATGCCATACCTCAAGCACCGCATGCGGCAGATCACCGCCGCCGCCGTCGCGGTCATGGCGCTCGGCGCCGCCTCCGCCTGCGACTCGGCGGCCGACGCCAACGACACGGTCTCCACGGGCGGCACCCTGCGCGTCGTGTTGCCGCAGCTCCCGGAGCACCTGGACCCGCAGCGCATCGCGGCCGCGATGGACAACAACATCAGCCGCCTGATGTCGCGCACCCTGACCACCTACAAGGCCGAGTCTGGCCCGGCCAGCAGCGAGCTGGTGCCCGACCTGGCCACCGACCTCGGCCGGCCGAGTGAGAAGAACACGGTCTGGGAGTTCAAGCTGCGCGAGGGGGTGAAGTGGGAGGACGGCTCGCCCGTCAACTGCTCGCAGGTCAAGTACGGCGTGGAGCGCAACTTCGCGGCGCTGTTCGACTCGGGCCTGCCCTACGCGGAGCTGATGCTGGCCGACAACGCCACCCCGTACGAGGGCCCGTACAGCGGCAAGGGGCTGGACTCGGTGGTCTGCGAGGACACCCGGACCATCAAGTTCAAGCTCAAGCAGCCGGCCGGCGACTTCAACTACACGGTGGCGCTGCCGATCTTCTCGCCCGCCAAGCAGGGCGCCGACGGTGACAAGGACGCCTACGACAAGCGTCCGCTGTCCAACGGCCCGTACCGCATGGAGCCGCGCTCCGGCGACAAGGGCTTCACGCTGGTCCGCAACGAGCACTGGTCGTCGAGCCTCGATTCGGTGCGCAAGGGCCACCCCGACAAGATCGTCTTCGTGGTCGACTCCAACGACCCGGCCGTCACCAACGCGCTGATCCAGGACCAGGGCGCCGACCGCAACACGATCATGTTGCAGAGCAACGTGGCGCCGAACTTCCTGCAGCAGGTCATCAACGACCCCAAGCTCTCGCAGCGGGTGGCGACCGGCCCCAGCGGCTCGGTGCGCTACTTCGCCATCAACACGGTCATGGTGCCGAACCTGGACTGCCGCAAGGCGCTGGCGTACGCGTTCAACAAGCGCAAGTACCGCCAGGCCATGGGCGGCTCGGTGATCGGTGAGCTGGCCACCTCGATGATCCCGCCGAACCTGGCGGCGCACGCCAAGTTCGACCACTACGGCACCCTCACCGACAGCGACGGCGACGAGGACAAGGCGCTCGCGCTCATCGACAAGGCGCGCAAGGACGGCAAGCCCTGCCCCGAGAAGATCTCGGTCTCGCTGCCGGAGAACGACACCATCGCCCGCTACGTCAAGACGATGGTCGACGCCTACGTGCGCATCGGCATCAAGGTCGAGCTCAAGCGGCTGCCGGCGGACCAGTACTGGGGCCGCATCGCCGACGTGGGCCACGGCAACCACCTGGTCTACGCGGGCTGGATCCCGGACTGGGCGAACGGCTCGGCGGTCATCCCGCCGCTGTTCGACGGCAAGCTGGTCAAGCCCACCGGCGAGCAGAGCGGCTCGAACTACTCGTTCCTGAACGACTCGGACGTGAACAAGGCGATCGCCGACGCGCTGGCCGAGCAGGACCTGAACCGGCAGTACAAGCTGTGGGGCGAGATCGACAGCAAGCTGTCGGAGATGGCCGTGACCATCCCCGTGCTGTACCCGAACTCGATCCGCATGTACGGTTCGAACGTCGCGGGGGCCTTCATCCACGCCCAGTTCGGCGCGCCCGACCTGGCGTCGCTGGGCCTGAAGGACCCCTCGATCCCGGTGGATGTGACCTCCTCGGCCTCCTAGCCGGTACGATGGACCGCTATTGTTGACCGACACCCAAGGCCGCGCGAGCGGCCACCGAGCCTAAGGACACCTGCTCATGCCGATCGGCTTCGCCTACACGTTGATCGTGTTGCTGATCATCACCAGCGCCCTGCTGACGATGCTGGTCCTGCTGCACCGGGGCAAGGGCGGCGGCCTGTCCAGCATGTTCGGCGGCGGTGTGTCGTCGAGTCTGGCCGGGTCGTCGGTGGCGGAGAAGAACCTCGACCGCTACACCGTGCTGGTGGGCATCGTCTGGTTCGCCTGCATCGTGGGGCTCGGCCTCTGGCTGAAGCTCGAAATGGCCGCCGGCGCCGTCGGCTGACGACCGCAAGCACGCGAAAGGGCGGCTGACCTTCGGGTCGGCCGCCCTTTCGGCGTTACTCGGTCGATCAGCGCGGGGCGAAGTGCGCCGGGGCGTTCGCCGCCGCCGCCCGGTCGAGCAGCCAGACGGTGCGCGAGACGCCGTGCACCCGGGCCGCCGGCAGCAGCGCCGGCCCGGTCAGCGCCGCGCCGACGGACTCGGCCTTGTCCGGCCCGGCGGCGATCAGCCAGACCTCGTCCGCGGTGTCCAGGGCGGGGATGGTGAGCGTGGTGCGCAGCGGCGGCGGCTTCGGGCTGTCCCGGACCGCGCAGACCGGCCCGGGTTCGGCCGAGCTCGGGTGGCCCGGGAACACCGACGCCACGTGGCCGTCCTCGCCGACGCCGAGCAGCACCAGGTCGAAGTGCGGCAGCGCGCCCCCGTCGGGCGCGTGCCGGGCCAGCTCCGCGGCGTACCGCGCGGCCGCCAGTTCCGGGTCTGCGCCGTCGGGGCCGTCCGAGGGTGGCATCGGGTGCACCCGTGCCGGGTCGAGCGGCAGCGAGTCCAGCAGGGCCGCGCGCGCCTGGGTCTCGTTGCGGTCCGGGTCCCCGGCGGGCAGGAAACGCTCGTCCCCCCACCACAGGTTCACCCGGGACCAGTCGACCGCGTCGCGGGCCGGGGCGGCCAGCACGGCCCGGTACACGGCCGCGGCGACCCGGCCGCCGGTCAGCACGACGTCGGCCGTGCCCCGCGCGGCCTGCGCGTCCTGTATCCGCACGACGAGCCGTGCGGCCACCGCTGTGGCCAGCACGTCCGCGTCGGCGTGCACGACCACGGTCGGCGCCGGCACGGACCCGTCGGCGGCATGCGCGCCGGGTGCGGTGTCCGTGCTCATGCCGCCACCGGCTCCCAGGCCGGGTCCTGCCAGATGTGGGTACGGGTGGACGCCCGGTCGCCGAGGTTCTCGATCCCCGTCGCCGCGGCCAGCGCCGCCGCGTACGGCTGGTCGGCGTCGAGGCGCTGCAGCTCCTCGGCCAGCACCTCGCCCAGGCGGCGTTCCACCAGCGGCAGCACCTGGTCCAGCGAGCCGGACTTGCGCAGCAGGGCCATGCCGTCGCCGGTGCTGTGCAGGCTCAGCGAGCCGCCGTCGGCCAGCGCGAAGTCGACCCCGTGCAGCGGTCCGGCGACCTCGGCGAGCTGCACCGGGATGCCCATCCGCGCGATGATCCAGCCGCGCAGCAGCGCGCCCAGCGGGTCCCCCGCGGCCGCGTGCACCGTCGCCGACAGCGCGCCTGCCGACGCGGTGTCGAACGCGCCCGCGATCAGCGAGCGCCAGCCGGTCAGCCGGGTCCAGGACAGGTCGGTGTCGCCGGGGGCGTAGTCCAGCGCTCGCTGCCGCAGCGCCGCGGCCGGGTCGGGGCACTGGGCGATGTCGGTGACCCGGCGCTCCGCGACGACACCCAGCGGGTCGTACGCGATGTGCTCGGGCGGGCAGCCGTGCCACCAGGTGACCACCGGCACATCCGGGGCCAGCAGCGGCATGACCACCGACTCGCTGTGCAGGGCGAGCCGGCCGTGCATCCGCATGATCACGGCCTCGCACGGTCCGAGCCGCCCGCCGACGACGATCTCGGCGTCGAGCCGGTTCTTGGCGTTCGCGGTCGCCGCGTCGACGCCCGCGACCGGGCCGCGGCTGACCACGAGCAGGCGGCAGGGGTGCGACGCGGCGGCGATGGTGGCCGCGTCCTCGACCTGGCGCACCCGGCCCTCGTCCACGATGACGACCAGGTTGAGGGCGAGGCCGCTGGCGACGCCGCCCGCGTTGCGCCGCTCCGAGGCGAGCTTGCGCACCACCTCGTTACCGGTGGTGTCCCACAGGGCTAACATTCCGTCCCACTTCCAGAGAGCTTCGAAATCATGCCCGCCGCCAGGTGCGGCCATCGCGGGCCAGCATCTCGTCGGCCTCGCGCGGACCCCACTCGCCCGCCCGGTACGTCGCGGGCTTGGTGCCCGCCCAGGCGTCCTCCAGTGGGTCGATGATGCGCCAGCCCTCCTCGACCTCCGCCGCGTCCGGGAACAGCGTCCGGTCGCCGAGCAGCACGTCGAGGATGAGCCGCTCGTACGCCTCGGGGCTGGACTCGGTGAAGGCCTCGCCGTAGGCGAAGTCCATGGTGATGTCGCGCAGCTCCATCTGGGTGCCGGGCACCTTGGAGCCGAACTTCAGCATCACGCCCTCGTCCGGCTGGACCCGGATGACCAGCTGGTTGTTGCCCAGCAGCTCCACGTCCTCGGGGTAGAACGGCAGGTGCGGGGCCTTCTTGAACAGCACCGCGACCTCGGTGACCCGCCGGGGCAAGCGCTTGCCGCAGCGGATGTAGAACGGCACGCCCGCCCACCGGCGGTTCTGGATGGTCAGCCGCACCGCCGCGTACGTCTCGGTGTTCGAGTCCGGCGGGACGTCCGACTCCTCCAGGTAACCCGGCACCCGGGCCCCGGCGACCCAGCCGGTCAGGTACTGCCCGCGCACGGTCTCGGCGGCCACGTCCTTCGGCGGCACGGTCGCCCGCAGCACCTTGAGCTTCTCCGCGCGGATCTCGGAGGCGTCGAACGTGGTCGGCTCCTCCATGGCGACCAGCGCCAGCAGCTGCATCAGGTGGTTCTGCATGACGTCGCGGGCCGCGCCGGTGGCGTCGTAGAAGCCGGCCCGGGTGCCGATGCCGACGTCCTCGGCCATGGTGATCTGCACCGAGTCGACGTACTTGGAGTTCCACAGCGGCTCGAACAGCGAGTTCGCGAAGCGCAGCGCCAGGATGTTCTGGACCGTCTCCTTGCCCAGGTAGTGGTCGATGCGGAAGACGTCCTCCGCGCTGACCACATCGTCGACCAGGTCGTTGAGCGCCTTGGCCGACTCCAGGTCCTCGCCGAACGGCTTCTCCACCACGACCCGCCGCCAGCCGCCCGACTTGGCGTTGTCGGCCATGCCGGTGCGCTCCAGCTGCTTGAGCACGGTCGGGAAGGCGGCCGGGGGGATGGACAGGTAGAACGCCGCGTTGCCCATGATGCCGTGCGAGTCGCGCAGCTCGTTCAGGCAGTCGTGCAGCCGGTCGAAGGCGGCGTCGTCGTCGAACGCGCCGCCCACGAAGCGGAAGTTGCCCGCCAGCCGGGCCCAGACCTCCTCGCGCCACGGGGTGCGCGCGTGCTCCATGGCCGCGGTCCGGGCCACGTTCTCGAAGTCGCCGTCGCCCCAGTCACGCCGGGCGAACCCGGCGATCACGAAGCCGGGCGGCAGCAGGCCCCGGTTGGCCAGGTCGTACACGGCGGGAATGAGCTTCTTGCGGGCGAGGTCGCCGGTGACCCCGAAGATGACGAGCGCGCAGGGCTCCGGGATCCGCGGCAGTCGGCGGTCCTGGGGGTCCCGCAGCGGGTTGCGCCGCTGCGGGTCGGACGACACGGTCACGTGACGTCACCTCTCCTTGTCCGGCTGGAGCCGGGCTGCGGCGTCCAGCAGCTGGGCGATGCCCTTGGCCCGGTCGGTCAGGTGCAGGTGCAGCAGCGGGCGGTCGCGCCCGGCGAGCGCCTGCCGGTCGCCTGCCGCCTGCGCCGCCTGCAACTGCCCGAAGGTGTACGGCCTGCCCGGCACCGCCAGGTCCTCGGCGGCCTCGCCGGTGATCTGCAGGAACGCCCCGACCTGCGGGCCGCCCTTGTGGTACTGGCCGGTCGAGTGCAGGAAGCGCGGGCCCCAGCCGAACGTCACCGGGCGGCCGCTCGCGCTCGCCAGCAGCTCGCGCAGCTTGGCGGTGTCGGCGTCGGCGAACCGGTCGAGGTAGGCCATCACGGCCACGTAGCCGTTCTCGCCCGCGGCCCCGAGCAGGGCGCGCAGCGCGTCCTCCAGGGAGGTCGCGTCGCCGTACCCGACGACGGCGCCCTCGGTGAACGACGGCGTCGCCGCCGGCAGTCCCGCCTCGAGGATCTTGTTGGTGTTCTGCTTGGACTCGGTGACGTTGGGCTGGTCGAACGGGTCGATGCCGAGCACCCGCCCGGCCACCGCGGTCGCGACCTCCCAGCACAGGAACTGCGCGCCGAGCGGCCCGTTGACCGAGACGTGCGGCACGACGCCGCTGCCCGGCACCGCGCCGACGCCCAGCGACCCGCCGACCGTGGCGGTCAGCACGTCGGAGCCGGTCGCCCCGGCGCTGGTCGGGGTCTCCACCACGACCGGCAGGATGCCCTTGCCGTCCTTGCCGGTGGACTCGGCGATCAGCTGCTCGGCCCAGTCGCCCAGGCCGGTGATGCCGCTTCCGTCGTCCACCAGCGCGATCTTGTCGCGGCCCGCCAGGGCCGCCGCGCCCATCGCCGCGCCGAGCAGGAACGCCGGGTTGTCGAGGTCGCCGGTCAGCGTGCTCGCGAACTCCTCCGCCTGGTCCAGCAGCTCGGCCACGTCCACGCCGGTCAGCGCCGTCGGCACCAGGCCGAACGCGGTCAGCGCCGAGTAGCGGCCACCCACGTCCGAGTCGGCCAGCAGCACCGTCGCGCCCATCTCGCGGGCGGTCGCCTCCAGCGGCGAGCCGGGGTCGGTGACGACGACGAAGCGCCGGCCCGCCTCGGCCGGGCTCAGCCCGGCGTCGAGGAACGCCTGCAGGTACGCCCGGCGGTGGCTGTCGGTCTCCACGGTGCCGCCGGACTTGCTCGACACCACCACCACGGTGCGGTCGAGCCGGTCGCGCAGCGCGGCGGCGACCTGGCCGGGATCGGTGGTGTCCAGCACGGTGAGCTGCTTGCCCAGGGTGAGGGAGATCACCTCGGGGGCCAGTGAGGAGCCGCCCATGCCGGCCAGCACCACGTGGTCCAGGTCGCCCAGCTCGTCGTGCAGCTCGGCGAGCTGCGGCAGCAGCGCCCGGCTGCGCTGGAAGGTGTCCACCCAGCCGAGCCGAACGGCGGCCTCGGCCTCGGCGGCCGGACCCCACAGCGTGGCGTCCTTGGCCACCAGCTTCGCGGGCACCCCGTCGGCCAGCAACCGGGCGAGCACCGGCTCGGCCGCCTCGGCGACCTCGCGGGACACCCGCACGGTCAGCCCGCCACCGAACACGACTTCCTCAACGTTCTCGCTCACGCCTTCTCCTCGCTGCGCTCGTCGGCGGCGTGTCCTACCTGCACCATGGTTCGCTCGCTGCGCTCGCTCACGCCTGCTCCAGCTTCGCCTGCACGCCCGCGAGCAGTTCCTTCCAGCTGGCGTCGAACTTGGCGACGCCGTCCCGCTCCAGGAACTCCACCACGTCGTCGTAGTCGACGCCGACCTCGCGCAGCGCGTCGAGGGTCATCTCGGCCGACTGCAGGTTGCCGGTGACCGTGTCGCCGGGCACCTTGCCGTGGTCGGCGAAGGCCTTCATGGTCTTCTCCGGCATGGTGTTGACCGTGTTCGGCGCGATCAGCTGCTCGACGTAGAGCGTGTCCGGGTAGGCCTCGTTCTTGGTGCCGGTGGAGGCCCACAGCGGCCGCTGCGGCTTGGCCCCGGCGGCCTTGAGGGCGGCCCAGCGCTGGCCGTTGACGACGTCCAGGTGCGCGCCGTACGCCAGCCGGGCGTTGGCGACCGCGGCCTGCCCGCGCAGGGCGAGCGCGTCCGGGGTGCCGATCTTCTCCAGCCGCTTGTCGATCTCGGTGTCGAAGCGCGACACGAAGAACGACGCCACGGACTCGATCTTGGCGATGTCGTGCCCGTTGGCCTGCGCCTGCTCCAGGCCGGTCAGCCAGGCGTCCATCACCGCGCGGTAGCGCTCCAGCGAGAAGATCAGCGTCACGTTGACGCTGATGCCCTCGGCCAGCGCCGCGGTGATCGCGGGCAGGCCGGCCAGGGTCGCCGGGATCTTGATGAACAGGTTGGGCCGGTCGACCAGCCACCACAGCTGCTTGGCCTCGGCGATGGTCGGCTCGGTCTGGTCGGCCAGCCGCGGGTCCACCTCGATGGACACCCGGCCGTCGGCGCCACCGGAGGCGTCGAACGCCGGGCGCATCACGTCGCAGGCCCAGCGGATGTCGTACGTGGTGAGCATGCGCACGGCCTCGTCGACCGTGACGCCGCGCACCTTCAGGTCGTGCAGCTGCGCGTCGTAGTCGTCGCTGCCCGCCAGCGCGCCCGCGAAGATGGTCGGGTTGCTGGTCACACCGACGACGTGCGACTCGTCGAGCAGCGTGGCCAGGGCGGTGTGCTTGCCACCCTCGGTCAGCCGCTCACGGGAGATGTCGTCGAGCCATACCGCGACGCCCGCGGCGGAGAGCTCGCCCAGTGGATCAGTCATGTGTCACTCGCCTGCCTTGTTCAGGGAGCGGCGGGCCGCGGCCGCGACCGCCTCCGGGGTGAAACCGAACTTCTCGAACAGGGTGGCCGCCGGTGCCGACGCGCCGTAGTGCTCCAGGCTCACCGACTCGCCGGCGTCGCCGACCAGGTCACGCCACGACATGGCGATACCGGCCTCGACGCTCACGCGGGCCTTGACGTTCGCGGGCAGCACGGACTCCCGGTACCCCGCGTCCTGGGCGCGGAACCACTCCTGGCACGGCATGGACACGACCCGGGTGGGCACGTCCTCGTCCTCCAGCAGCTCCTGGGCTTTGAGGCAGATCGAGACCTCGGAGCCGGTGCCGATGAGGATCACCTGCGGGGTGCCGGTGGAGGCCTCCTCCAGGATGTAGCCGCCGCGCTCGAAGCCGACGACCTTCGCCGGGTCGAGCGTGGGCACGTTCTGCCGGGTCAGCGCCAACGCCGTGGGCCGGTCGCTGTGCTCCAGCGCCATGCGCCAGGCGTGCGCGGTCTCGTTGGCGTCGGCCGGCCGCACCACGTCGAGGCCGGGGATGGCGCGCAGCGCGGTGAGCTGCTCGACCGGCTGGTGGGTCGGGCCGTCCTCGCCGAGGCCGATCGAGTCGTGCGTCCAGACGTACGTCACCGGCAGCTTCATCAGCGCGGCCAGGCGCACCGGCGGGCGCATGTAGTCGGAGAAGACCAGGAACGTGCCGCCGTACACGCGGGTGCCGCCGTGCAGGGCGATGCCGTTCATGATCGAGCCCATGCCGTGCTCGCGGATGCCGAAGTGCAGCGTGCGGCCGTACTCGTCGCCGGGGAACTCCTTGGTGGCGAACTCGGCCGGGACGAACGACGGCTCGCCCTTCATGGTGGTGTTGTTGCTCTCGGCCAGGTCGGCCGAGCCGCCCCACAGCTCCGGCAGCACCGGGGCCAGCGCGTTCAGCACTTGGCCGGACGCGGCCCGGGTGGCCAGGCCCTTCGGGTCGTGCGGGAAGGACGGCAGCGCCTTCTCCCAGCCCGCGGGCAGGGTGCGGGTGCTCATCCGGTCGAACAGGGCCAGCCGCTCCGGGTTGGTCTTCGCCCAGTCGTGGAAGGCCTCCTCCCACTGCTCGTGCAGCAGGCGGCCGCGCTCGGCCACGGCGCGGGTGTGCGCGATGACCTCGTCCTCGACCGGGAACGCGACGGCCGGGTCGAAGCCGAGCAGCTCCTTGACCGCGGCGGCCTCGTTCGGGCCGACCGCCGAGCCGTGGATCTTGCCGGTGTTCTGCTTGGTCGGCGCGGGCCAGCCGATGATGGTGCGCAGCGCGATGAAGCTGGGCCGGTCGGTGACCGCCTTGGCGCGCTGGATCGCCGCCCACAGCGCCGGGACGTCCTCGTGGTAACCGGTGTTGCCGCCGGTCCAGTCGACCTTCTCGACGTGCCAGCCGTACGCCTCGTAGCGCTTGCAGACGTCCTCGGACTTCGCGATGAGGGTGTTGTCCTCGATCGAGATCTCGTTGTCGTCGTAGAAGACGATGAGGTTGTCCAGCTTCTGGTGGCCCGCGATCGAGGAGACCTCGTGGGTCACGCCCTCCTCGATGTCGCCGTCCGAGCAGATCACGTAGATGTGGTGGTCGAACGGGCTGGTGCCCGGGGCGGCGTCCGGGTCGAACAGGCCGCGCTCGCGGCGCGCCGCCATCGCCATGCCTACCGCGTTGCCCAGGCCCTGGCCCAGCGGGCCCGTGGTGGTCTCCACGCCGCGGGTGTGCCCGTGCTCCGGGTGGCCCGGGGTCAGCGAGCCCCACTGGCGCAGCGCCTGCAGGTCCGACAGCTCCAGGCCGTAGCCGGCGAGGTAGAGCTGGACGTACTGGGTGAGGGAGGAGTGGCCGGCGGAGAGCACGAAGCGGTCGCGGCCGGTCCAGTCCGGATCGTTGGGGTCGAGGCGCATGGCCCGCTGGAACAGCAGGTACGCCAGCGGTGCGAGGCTCATCGCGGTGCCCGGATGGCCGTTGCCGGCCTTTTCGACGGCGTCCATGGCCAGGACGCGGGCGGTGTCCACCGCGCGGCGGTCGATGTCAGACCAGATCAACTGCTCGGTCACAGCTGTGCTACTCCTAGCGGCTCGTTTCCGTCGCGCCAGGCCGTGGAATGGTTCGCCACGCCCAGGGGCTCCGGCAGGTATGAAGCATCGTCGTCCGGGCGGCCACGGTGTCGCCTGGCGTCGTTGTTGACCCTACTCATACCGCGCACAGCGCATGTGTGAACCCGTCCATTCCGGGTGTGGCGTAGCGCTCGCAGGGGTTGACCAGCGTTGCCGTACCCTGTTGCGGGTGAGCACGCTCGCCGCAGAGTCGCCTGAGGCGGCCACCGTAGATCTCCCGTCCCCCCGCACCGCCACGATCCCGGTCCAGCCGGGCGCGGTGGCCCGTGCCGCGCTGCTGCAGCAGCGCAAGGCCAGATGGGCCGTGGTGGGGGCATACGTGTCGCTCACCAAGCCGCGCATCGTCGAGCTGCTGCTCATCACGACGATCCCGGCGATGATGCTGGCCGCGCAGGGGCTGCCGTCGATCTGGCTGATGCTGGTGGTGCTGGTCGGCGGCTCGTTCGCGGCCGGCGCGGCCAACGCGATCAACTGCTACATCGACCGCGACATCGACCCGCTGATGGGCCGCACCTCGCGTCGCCCGCTGGTCACCCACCAGATCTCGCCGAAGAACGCCCTGGTGTTCGGCCTCACTCTCGCGGTCGCCTCGACCGTGCTGATGGCGGCGTTCACCAACTGGCTGGCCACCGCGCTGACCGTGGCGGCGATCGTCTACTACGACGTGATCTACACCGCGTGGCTGAAGCGCACCACGCCGCACAACACCTTCTGGGGCGGCGTGTGCGGGGCGATGCCGGTGCTCATCGGCTGGGCCGCGGTGACGAACTCGCTGGCCCCGGCGGCCTGGCTGCTGTTCGGCGTCGTCTTCTTCTGGCAGATGCCGCACTTCTACGCGCTGGCGATCCGGTTCAAGGACGACTACGCCAAGGCCGGCATCCCCATGCTGACCGTGGTGGCGACCCCGCGTCGCGTCGCGATCGAATCCGTGGTGTACTCCTGGCTCACGGTGGCCGTGTCGCTGGCGGTGTGGCCGCTGGGCATGTCGTCGGTGTACGGCGTTCCCGCGCTGATCTGCGGCGGCTTCTTCATCCTGGAGGCCCACGGCCTGTACAGCCGCACGGTCAAGGGTGAGGACGTCAAGCCGATGCGGCTGTTCCACTGGTCCACGGCGTACCTCACGATCGTGTTCGTGGCCACCGCGGTCGACGTGTTCATCTGAGCGGTTCTTACCTGTTTCGGCCGGACACGCCCTTTTTCGGTAACGAGTGTCGGCCAGCTGACTGATTTCTGTCCGTTCTGTGACGCATTGACGATGCTATTTCCGGGCGAACCCGGACAGTCGATCTCTGTACATCGGGTTGCGATCACGTAACAGGAATCACAAAAGCTCATCACCATCCCTCCACAGGACACCCGTTCTGCTTATCGTGCTTGGCATGGCAGAAGGTTCAGATACGACGACGACCATCGAGCACCCCACCGCCACGCTTGTGGCGGGCCTGCGCGCTTTCGCGAGCGAGCACGGGGGAGCGAAGGGAGTCGTCGAGTACGTCGGACGGCGCGGTGCGCGCATCGTGCTGGTGGGCAATGACGGGGCATGGGGCGACCGGATGGCCGCCAGCACCGACATCGCCCGAGCCGCCTGCGAGAAGGCCGGCATCACCGTGGAGAACGAGTGGGAGCGCGAGCTGATCGAGCTCATGCGCCCCACGAACGACCTCTGGCGTTCCATGTCCAAGCGAGTTTTGGCGCGCTGAGGTTTCTTCAGATCCCGCGTTATATTCGGATCTTGTGAGCACATCCCTTGACCACGCGACCCGGGCCCAGGCCCGGGTCGCCCTGGTTTCCGAAGCA
Source organism: Catellatospora aurea (assembly GCF_042663325.1). Classification (NCBI taxonomy): domain Bacteria; kingdom Bacillati; phylum Actinomycetota; class Actinomycetes; order Micromonosporales; family Micromonosporaceae; genus Catellatospora; species Catellatospora aurea. The sequence goes on along the minus strand of NZ_JBHTAC010000001.1, from coordinate 373,014 downwards.
GGTTCCACCTCGCCCCGCCCCGGTGGGCGTCCCCGGGTCGCGATCGTGACCTGCGCCGAGATCCCGCTGCTGGAGGCGGACGACCAGTTGGTGCTGCCCGCGCTGGCGGCGCTGGGCGTCGACGCCTCGCCGGTCGTCTGGGACGACCCCGCGGCCGACTGGTCCGCGTACGACCTGGTCGTGCTGCGCTCGCCGTGGGACTACGCCCAGCGCCACGACGAGTTCCTCGCCTGGGCCTCCGGAGTGCCCCGCCTGGTGAACCCGGTCGAGACGGTCGCCTGGAACACCGACAAGCGCTACCTCGCCGAGCTGGCCGCGGCCGGGCTGCCCGTCACCCCGACGACCTTCCTGGCTCCCGGCGACACCTGGACGCCCCCGTCCGGCGACGGCGAGTACGTGATCAAGCCCGCGGTCAGCGCGGGCAGCCGCGACACCGGCCGCTACGGCCCCGGTGACGCCGCGCAGGCCGTCGCCCACGTCCACCGCCTCCAGGCGGCCGGCCGGATCACCATGGTCCAGCCGTACCTGCCCGCCGTGGACTCGTACGGCGAGACCGCCCTGCTCTTCTTCGCCGACCCGGAGTCCGGCCGCCTGGCGTACAGCCACGCCATCCGCAAGGGCCCCATGCTCACCGGCCCCGATGAGGGCCTGGAGACCCTGTACAAGCCCGAGGAGATCACGCCCCGGGTGCCCACCGCCGCCGAGCGCGCCGTCGGCGAGGCCGTCGTGGCCACCCTGCCCACCGGCCTCGTCTACGCCCGCGTCGACCTCATCCCCGACGAGCGCGGCAACCCGCTCCTGGTCGAACTGGAACTCACCGAGCCGTCGGTCTTCATGCTCCACGACGAGGGCTCGGCCGCCCGCCTCGCCGACGCCATCCGCTGGGCCATCTGACCCGGACCGGCCGCAGTCGCGACGCCCCGACCCGCCCACGCGGGCAGCGCCCAAGATCGTCCGACTTGCCTGGCACCTGTGCGTATCTTGACGCCGTATTCGCCCACGTGCCTGGCAAGTCGGACGATCTTGGTGTGGTCGACGCCCCGGCCGAACCAATCGGGTCAGTGGGGGGTGCGGGAGAGGAAGTCGCGCAGGCCCGCGCCGGGTGGGTCGTCGGGGTGGGCGGTGAGGCCGCGTTCGGCCCAGGAGCGGGCGGCGAGGGGGTCGCCGATGTCGGCCAGGGCGCGGGCGAGGCGGCCGTACTGGGCGGCGTGTTTGAGGTCGCCGCCGATGACCTCGATGAGGGTGGGGACGTCGCGTTCCCAGCGGGCCAGGCGTTCGACGGCGTCGCGGGCGGACAGATCGCCGGGGTCGGCGGCCCAGCGGCGGCGGACCACGGCGCGGTAGTGGTCCAGGCCGCCGGGGCCCAGGGCGGGGCCGTACGCCCAGATGTCGACGGGGCACCAGCGGCCGGTGTCGAACTGCACGGTGACCAGCCAGTCGGCCAGGTCGACGGGGTCGGGCGGAGACTGGCGGCAGGCCTCGGCGTGGGTGGCCAGCAGGCGGTTGAGCAGGTTGTCCAGGGCGCCGGAGGCGTCGTCGGCGTGGTCGAGAGTGCTCAGCAGCAGTTCGACGGCGTGGGCGAGGGGCTCGCGGGCGACGGCGGGCCGGCCGGTGCGCACCAGGGTGGCCAGCTCCTCGGCGACGTGCGCGGCGCTCTCGGCGTGCCGGACGCTCGCCCAGTAGTCGAGGTCACCGGTGGTGGTGAAGGTCCGGGTCACCACGCCGGGAAGGGAGTCCTCGGGGTGGGCCTGCGGCGCGCGGCGCAGAGAGGTGGGCACCCCGCCATCATCGCTCCGACGGGCGGTCCGTGAGGCCCTTGCGCGACCGGTTGACGACCGGATCGGAATCTGGCGGTTACCGGACGGTGACCAATGTCCGGTTCGTTTCGTGGCTGGTCACGCTGGACGCGCTCCCATCGGCCGTGGGGGCGTCGAACCCGGTGTGCCAGACCGCGGCCAGCGTGGCGACCCACACCGCGCACGCGCCGGCCATGTGCGCGCCGACCAGGATCGCGGGCAGGTGGGTGAAGTACTGCACGAAGCCGATCGCGCCCTGGGCGAGCAGCACGGCCAGCAGGGTCGCGCCGGTGCGGGCCATCGCCGGCGCGCCGACGGCGCGGGCGGCGAACCAGCACGCGACCGCCAGGCCGAGCATCAGGAAGACGGCGTCCACGTGCAGCTGCGAGATCATCTCGGGGTTCAGGCCGGTGCGGTGCGCCTTCTCGTCCCCGGCGTGCGGGCCGCTGCCGGTGACCACGACGCCGATCACGATGACGACGGCGGAGGCAGCGGTCAGCGCCCAGGTGAGCGGGCGCAGCCGGACCGCAGCAGGCTCGGCGGGCAGGGGAGCGGTACGCCGCCAGAGCAGGTACGAGCCGGCGATCATCGCGGCGGACAGCAGGAAGTGCAGGCCTACGACGTACGGGTTGAGGTCGGTGAGGACCGTGATGCCGCCGACGACGCCCTGCCCGGGGATGCCCAGGGCGAGGATCACCGCGGGGCGGCGCAGCCGGGCGTGCCGCCACACGGCCACGACGAGCAGGATGGCGATGGCGGACAGCACGAAGGTGAGCAGCCGGTTGCCGAACTCGATCGCGCCGTTGATCCCCATCGCCTTGGTGGCGGTGTACGAGTCCTCGGTGCACTTGGGCCAGGTCGGGCAGCCCAGACCGGAGCCGGTGAGCCGGACCGCGCCACCGGTGATCACGATGCCGATGTTGCCGATGAGCCCGGCCAGCGCCAGCCTGCGGCGGGTGACCGCGCCGGCGTCGAGCAGGTGTCCGACGAGCGGCACCCGCTCCAGGACCCGGGTGACCCGGGGGACGAATCCGGCTGCTTTGACGGTCTCGACATCACGCACGAACCGATGGTAGGCGCGCGTTCCGGACGTGCCGAGTTAGGGCAGCCTGGGTGTCAGGGGTCACGCCGGGGGCGGTTTGCGCACGTCGAACTAAATAAGTAACACTGGTGTAGTGAAAAAGGGCGGGGTGATCACCGAGGCAGCCGACCGCCGCGTGGGCCATCCTGCCACGCGCGGCCGGGTGATCGAACTGCTCGCGCAGGGCCCCGCGACCGCGGCGGCGCTGAGCGAGGAGCTCGGTCTCAGCCCGGCCGGGGTGCGCCGCCACCTCGACGCCATGTACGCCGAGGGCCTGGTCAGCGCCCGCGAGCAGGTGATCCGCGGCCCGCGCGGCCGGGGACGCCCCGCCAAGGTCTTCTCGCTCACCGACACCGCCCGCGACGGGCTCGGCCGGCACGCCTACGACGGGCTGGCCACGGCCGCGCTGCGCTGGATCGCCGAGCGCGGCGGCGAGCGCGAGGTGGCCGCCTTCGCCGCGGCCCAGATCGCCTCGCTGGAGCAGCGCTGCGAGGACGCCGTACGCGACTCGGGTGATGATCCTCTCGCCCGTGCGGAGGCGCTCGCGGAGGCGCTGACCGCTCAGGGATACGCTGCGAGCGCGTCCACGATCGCCACCGGCGGGCAGCTGTGCCAGCACCACTGCCCCGTCGCGCACGTCGCCGCCGAGTTCCCGCAGCTGTGCGAGGCCGAGACCGAGGTGATCGGTCGCCTGGTCGGCACGCACGTGCAGCGGCTCGCGACGATCGCGCACGGCGACGGGGTGTGCACCACCCACATACCTCCCAAGATGGCCCGCCCGGGAGCACCGCCGCCTGGCGGCGCGCCTGCTCCGGCGGGGCGCACCGAACTTGTTCAGATCCACGATGGCGTCACGATGAGGACGGACTCATGACCGAGCAGATCACCACGACCGAGGACCAGCTCGCTGGCCTGGGCAAGTACGAGTACGGCTGGGCCGACCCGGACCTGGCCGGGAGCAACGCACGGCGCGGTCTGAACGAGGCCGTGGTGCGCGACATCTCGGAGAAGAAGAGCGAAGCCGACTGGATGCTCGACCTGCGGCTGAAGGGTCTGCGCCTGTTCGGCCGCAAGCCCATGCCGAACTGGGGCGCGGACCTGTCGGGCATCGACTTCGACAACATCAAGTACTTCGTGCGCTCGACCGAGAAGCAGGCGGCGAGCTGGGAAGACCTGCCCGAGGACATCAAGAACACGTACGACAAGCTGGGCATCCCGGAGGCGGAGAAGCAGCGCCTCGTGGCCGGTGTCGCCGCGCAGTACGAGTCCGAGGTCGTCTACCACGCGATCCGTGAGGACCTGGAGCAGCAGGGTGTGCTGTTCCTGGACACCGACACGGCGCTCAAGGAGCACCCGGAGCTGTTCAAGGAGTACTTCGGCACCGTCATCCCGGTCGGCGACAACAAGTTCGCCGCGCTGAACACCGCGGTGTGGTCGGGCGGCTCCTTCATCTACGTGCCGCCGGGCGTCAACGTGGAGATCCCGCTGCAGGCCTACTTCCGGATCAACACCGAGAACATGGGCCAGTTCGAGCGGACCCTGATCATCGTCGACGAGGGCGCGTACGTGCACTACGTCGAGGGCTGCACCGCGCCTATCTACTCGTCGGACTCGCTGCACAGCGCGGTCGTCGAGATCATCGTGAAGAAGAACGCGCGCTGCCGGTACACGACCATCCAGAACTGGTCGAACAACGTGTACAACCTGGTCACCAAGCGCGCCGTGTGCCACGAGGGCGCGACCATGGAGTGGGTCGACGGCAACATCGGTTCCAAGGTCACCATGAAGTACCCGGCGGTGTTCATGGTCGGCGAGCACGCCAAGGGCGAGGTCCTGTCGGTCGCCATGGCCGGTGAGGGCCAGCACCAGGACGCCGGCGCGAAGATGGTGCACGCGGCTCCGCACACCTCCAGCACGATCATCAGCAAGTCGATCGCCCGGGGCGGCGGCCGCACCTCGTACCGCGGCCTGGTCCAGGTCATGGAGGGCTCGCACCACAGCAAGAGCACGGTCAAGTGCGACGCGCTGCTGGTCGACACCATCTCCCGCTCGGACACCTACCCCTACGTCGACATCCGCGAGGACGACGTGGCGATGGGCCACGAGGCGACCGTCTCCAAGGTGAGCGACGACCAGCTCTTCTACCTGATGAGCCGGGGCCTGTCCGAGGACGAGGCCATGGCGATGATCGTGCGCGGCTTCATCGAGCCCATCGCCAAGGAGCTGCCGATGGAGTACGCGCTGGAACTGAACCGACTGATCGAACTGCAGATGGAAGGCGCCGTCGGCTGATGAGCACCGAAGTTATCGCACCGCCCAAGACCAAGTCGCAGGCGTTGCGCTCGTTCCACGTGGCCGACTTCCCGGCGCTGACCGGACGCGAGGAGGAGTGGCGCTTCACGCCGCTCAAGCGCCTGCGCGGCCTGGCCGCCGGGGACGTCACCGCCGTGGCCGCGCCCAAGCACGAGCACGGCGAGCTGCCGGCCGGCGTGACCGTGTCGACGGTGTCGCGCTCCGACGCGCGCATCGGCGGGGTGCTCACCCCGTTCGACCGGATCAGCGCCTGGGCGTACGAGAACGCCGCCGACGCGCTGCTGGTCGAGGTCGCCAAGGAGACCGTGCTCGCCGAGCCGGTGTTGCTGCGGCTGAACGGCCACGGCGCGGACGGCGCGGCGGCCGCCCACACCTACCTGGCGGTCGGCGCGTTCGCCGAGGCCACGGTGGTGCTGGAGCAGACCGGCAGCGTCACGCTGGCCGACAATGTGGAGATCGCGGTCGCCGACGGCGCGAAGCTGACCCTGGTCACGGTCGCCGACTGGGCCGCCGACGCGGTGCAGGCGCAGCACATCAAGGTCAAGCTGGGCCGCGACGCGAAGATCCTGCACGTGCAGGTGTCGCTCGGCGGCGACCTGGTGCGCCAGTTCACCAGCGTCGACTACACCGGCCGCGGCGGCGAGGCCGAGCTCTACGGGCTCTACTTCGCCGACGGCCTGCAGCACATCGAGCACCGCCTGCTGGTGGACCACTCGGTGCCGGACTGCCGCTCGTACGTGGGCTACCGCGGCGCGCTGCAGGGCGACGGCGCGCACACGGTCTGGGTCGGCGACGTGCTGATCCAGGACCAGGCCACCGGCACCAGCACCTACGAGGTCAACCGCAACCTGCTGCTGTCCGACGGGGCGCGGGCCGACTCGGTGCCGAACCTGGAGATCGAGACCGGCGAGATCGTCGGCGCGGGCCACGCCTCGGCGACCGGCCGCTTCGACGACGAGCAGCTGTTCTACCTGATGGCCCGGGGCATCCCGGAGGCCGAGGCACGCAAGCTCGTGGTCCGGGGCTTCTTCGCCGAGCTGCTCGGCAAGATCCCGGCCGAGGACCTGCGCGAGCGCCTCGGCGCGGCCATCGAGGCCCGGCTGGAGAAGGCGGGCGCGTGAGCGAGTTTCTGAGGGCTTGTGCCGCCGACGAGGTCGCCAAGGGCGCGGCGCTCGCGGTGGACCTCGCCGGCACGCCGGTGGTGGTCGTGCACGCGGAGGACGACGGCTTCTACGCCGCGTACGACGAGTGCTCGCACGCCGCCGTGGCGCTGTCCGAGGGCGAGGTCGACGGCTGCACGCTGGAATGCTGGCTGCACGGCTCGCGTTTCGATCTTCGTACCGGTGAGCCGACCGGCCTACCCGCCACCGAACCCGTACCCGTCTTTCCCGTCGAAGTCCGTGACGGTGATGTCTACGTCAGCATGACGCCAAGCAATGGAGTGACCCGATGAGCAAGTTGGAGATCCGCGACCTTCAGGTGTCGGTGAAGCTGCCCGAGGGCGAGCTGAAGCCGATCCTGCACGGGGTCACGCTGACCGTGGAGTCGGGCCAGACGCACGCCATCATGGGCCCCAACGGCTCCGGCAAGTCGACCCTGGCCTACTCGATCGCGGGCCACCCGAAGTACGAGATCACCGGCGGCACGGTGACCCTGGACGGCCAGGACGTGCTGGCGATGACCGTGGACGAGCGCGCCCGCGCGGGCCTGTTCCTGGCCATGCAGTACCCGGTCGAGGTCCCCGGCGTGTCGGTCGCGAACTTCCTGCGCACCGCCAAGACCGCGATCGACGGCGAGGCCCCGAAGCTGCGCACCTGGGCCGGCGAGCTGAAGGGCTCGATGGAGAAGCTGGGCATGGACCCGGCCTTCGCCCAGCGCAACGTCAACGAGGGCTTCTCCGGCGGCGAGAAGAAGCGGCACGAGATCGTGCAGCTGGAGCTGCTCAAGCCGAAGATCGCGATCCTCGACGAGACCGACTCCGGCCTCGACGTCGACGCGCTGCGCGTGGTCTCCGAGGGTGTGAACCGGGTCAAGGACAACAGCGACACCGGCGTGCTGCTGATCACCCACTACACCCGCATCCTGCGCTACATCAAGCCGGACTTCGTGCACGTGTTCGTCGCCGGCCGGATCGTCGAAGAGGGCGGCCCGGAGCTGGCGGACAAGCTGGAGGCCGAGGGTTACGAGCGTTACGTGGCGGGCGCGGGCGCGGCCGTCGCGGCTGCCTGAGGGAGCTGAGCAGAACATGACCGCCCTGACCATCCCGGCCGGGATGCCGCAGTACGACGACAAGCCGCGCTTCGACGTGGAGCGCGTGCGCGCCGACTTCCCGATCCTGGGCCGGGAGGTCAACGGTCACCCGCTCGTCTACCTCGACAGCGGCAACACCTCGCAGAAGCCGCGCCAGGTCATCGACGCGGTGGCCCGCTACTACGCCGAGCACAACGCCAACGTGGCCCGTTCGGTGCACACGCTGGGCACCGAGTCGACCGAGGCGTACGAGGGCGCGCGGGCCAAGGTCGCCGCGTTCATCGGCGCGCCGAGCGTGGACGAGGTGGTGTTCACCAAGAACGCCACCGAGTCGCTGAACCTGGTCGCGCACGCGTTCGGCCCGCACGCGCGGGACGAGCGCTTCCGGCTGGGCCCCGGCGACGAGATCGTGATCTCGGAGATGGAGCACCACTCCAACATCGTGCCGTGGCAGCTGCTCTGCGAGCGCACCGGCGCGACGCTGCGGTGGTTCGGCCTGACCGAGGCCGGCCGCCTCGACGAGTCGAACCTCGACGAGCTGGTCAACGAGCGCACGAAGATCGTCTCGATCGTGCACATGTCGAACGTGCTCGGCACCGTCAACGCCACCTCGCGGATCACCGCGCGGGTGCGCGAGGTCGGCGCGCTGCTGATGCTCGACTGCTCGCAGTCGGTGCCGCACCTGCCGATGGACGTCGTCGACTACGACGTGGACTTCATCGCGTTCACCGGGCACAAGATGCTGGCCCCGACCGGCATCGGCGTGCTGTGGGGGCGCGGCGAGCTGCTCAACGCCATGCCGCCGTTCCTGGGCGGCGGGTCGATGATCGAGACGGTGAAGATGACCGGCTCGACCTTCGCCCCGGCCCCGGCCCGGTTCGAGGCCGGCACCCCGCCGATCGCGCAGGCGGTCGGGCTGGGCGCCGCGATCGACTACCTGAACGCGGTCGGCATGGACGCGATCGCCTGGCACGACAAGCAGCTGACGGCGTACGCGCTGGACGCTCTGGACACCGTGCCGGGCCTGCGCATCTACGGCCCGAAGGTGCCCGTGGGGCGCGGCGCGACCATCTCGTTCACGCTCGACGGGATCCACCCGCACGACGTGGGCCAGGTGCTCGACTCGCTCGGCGTGCAGGTGCGGGTCGGCCACCACTGCGCCAAGCCGATCTGCGACCGCTTCTCGGTGCCCGCGCTCACCCGGGCCTCGTTCTACCTCTACACGACGACCGACGAGGTCGACGCGCTCGTGCGCGGCCTGGATCAGGTGCGGAAGGTCTTCGCTTAGCCATGCAGCTCGACCAGCTCTACCAGGAGATCATCCTGGACCACTACAAGCGCCCGCAGGGGCGCGGATTGCGCGAGCCGTTCGCGGCGGACGTGCACCACGTCAACCCGACCTGCGGCGACGAGATCACCCTCCGGGTCGCCCTGGACGGGGAGACCATCAGCGACATCTCGTACGACGGCCAGGGCTGCTCCATCAGCCAGGCGTCCGCGAGCGTGCTGTACGAGCTGCTCAACGGCCGCAAGGTCGACGACGCGCTCGCGGTGCACGCCGCGTTCGTCGAGCTGATGGGCGGCAAGGGCCAGGTCGAGCCCGACGAGGAGGTGCTGGGGGACGCGGTCGCGTTCGCCGGCGTCGCCAAGTACCCCGCGCGGGTCAAATGCGCGCTGCTGTCCTGGATGGCGTTGAAGGACGCGGTCGCGCAGGCCGTCGCCCTCGAGAAGGAGGAAGTGTGATGAGCGAGACCGACATCGTCGACAGCGCCGTGGAGTCCGCGCGCGCCGAGTCCGCGCCGGTCGCGGACGCCGCGCCGAAGGCCGGCAAGAAGGCCGAGGTGGACGAGGTCCGCGAGGCCATGAAGGACGTCGTGGACCCCGAGCTGGGCATCAACGTCGTGGACCTGGGCCTGGTGTACGGCGTGCACATCGACGACGAGAATGTCGCCACCCTGGACATGACGCTGACCTCGGCGGCCTGCCCGCTGACCGACGTCATCGAGGAGCAGACCCGCGCGGCGCTGTGCACCGGCCCCGGCGGTGGCCTGGTCGACGACATGCGCATCAACTGGGTGTGGCTGCCGCCGTGGGGCCCCGACAAGATCACCGACGACGGCCGCGACCAGCTCCGCTCGCTCGGCTTCAACGTCTGACCGAACGTCCCCGAAAAGGCGTCCACCCGTGAGGTGGACGCCTTTTCGCGCTTAGGCTCGCGGCGTGGGGAGTGTGCCCGAGGGGCCGTCGGCGGAGTTGCAGGCGTGGACGTGTGCGGTGTGCCCGGCGCAGGGGCTGGCTCCGGGGCGGTTCGACGTGGTCGCGCGGCCGGGGCCGGACAGCCGGTACGAGCCCGCGGCCGGGTGGCGGGTGGACCTGTCCACCGGTGCGCCCACGTGCGTGCACCCGTACCGCGTGGGGCTGCCGCCGGGCGCGTACGCCACCGGGGGTGTGCCCCTGCCACCGCGGGCCGCGCAGCCGCCCGACCCACGCGACCTGGTCCTGCCCGACGATCCCACGCTGCTGGAGGCCTGGTTCGTCGCGGTGCTGCGCGACGCCGAGCCGGACCGGATGCGGGCCGCCCTGGCGCGGGCGGAGCAGGTGGCGGGGGAGCGGTTCCCGGGACGCACGGTGGTGTCCGCCGTTCGCCGGGTGATGTCCACCGAACTCGCGGGATAATGCGGTTGATCGGCTCCGGCCAGGCAGGGGAGGCTCGCGGTCATGCACATCGCCACCCTCGACCAACGCCCCGACCTCGTCGACGCCCTCTGGGACATGCCCACGGTCTGGCCCGAGTTCATGCGCCACGACCCCATCTCGAACCTCTACTACGGCCTGTGCACCGAGCAGTGGCCCGAGTACATCCTGGTCGCCGAGGATCCCGACGAGCCCGGCCGGCTCGTCGCCAAGGGCCACAGCGTGCCGTTCCTCCTGCCCGAGGGCGACGAGCTGCCGATCGACGGCTGGGACGGCGCGCTGCGCCGGGCCGTGCGCGCGCGGGTCGCGGGGGACAAGCCGAACATCGTCTCCGCGATCGAGATCGCGGTGCGCCCCGACCGGCAGGGCACCGGGCTGTCCGCGCTGATGCTGGCCGCGATGCGGGACAACGCGGCCCGGCTGGGCTTCGCGGACCTGGTCGCGCCGGTGCGGCCGAACGGGGTCAAGGACCCCGAGGAGCCCATGACGTCGTACGCGTACCGCACGCGCGACGACGGCCTGCCCGTGGACCCCTGGCTGCGCGTGCACGTGCGCGCGGGCGGCGTCATCGAGAAGATCGCCACCCGGTCCATGGTCATCCCGGGCACCTGTGCGGAATGGCGCGAGTGGACCGGGCTGCCGTTCGACACCACCGGGCCGGTCCACGTGCCCAAGGCGCTCACCCCGGTGCACGCCGACGCCGAGCACGACTGGGCCGTGTACGTCGAGCCCAACGTGTGGATCCGGCACCGCACCGGGGCCTGAGACATCGACGGAAAAATAGGTCGCAGGCAGGGGCGCGGCGGCCCAGAATGATCCGCATGACGACTACCTGCCTGCGCCTCGCGCCCCTGTCCGCTTCGGCGGAAGGACGGCGTCGACAGCAGCGTGGGCCCGTGGCCGGAACGAGCCGCCCGCAGTCGTGACCGCCGCCCTCGTGGGCGGTCTGCTGGCGGGGTACGGCGTAGCCGTGCCCGTCGGCGCGATCGCGCTGCTGTTGATGAGCCTCACCGCCCGCACCTCGCTGCGGATCGGCGCCGCCGCCGCACTGGGCGTGGCGGCCGCCGACGGGATCTACGCCCTTGTCGCCGTTCTCGGCGGAGCCGCCCTGGCCCGCTGGATCGAACCGATCTCCACCCCGCTGCGCTGGATCGCGGTGGCCGTGCTGCTCTACATCGCGGGCCACACCGCGTGGAACGCGATCCGGCACTACCGCGACCCGGCGCGGGCCCGCGAGACGAAACTGCTGGACACCCCGGGCCGGGCCTTCCTGGCGCTGCTCGGGCTGACCCTGCTCAACCCGATGACGATCGTGTACTTCGGCGCGCTCGTCCTCGGCGGGCGGCAGGCCATGGACGGGCTGACCGGGCCGGAGGGCGCGGTGTTCGTGACCGCGGCCTTCCTCGCCTCGGCGAGCTGGCAGCTGACCGTCGCCGCGGGCGGCGCGCTGGTGGGCAAGGTGCTCGCCACGCCCCGGGGACGCCTGGTCACGGCCCTGGTGTCCAGCCTGGTGATCTCGGTCCTCGCGGTGGCACTCGTCGTGGCAGAGTAGGCCCATGCTGCCTACCCCCTCCGCTCTGCTGCTCGACTTCGGTGGGGTGATCGTCGAGTCCGGACGGTCACCCCAGCCGGAGGAAGCCACCCCTCGGCAAGCCGAACTCGTCCGGCGCGTCCACCGGCTCACCGGCGGCGCGGTCGGCGAGGACGAGATCCGCCACGCGCTGGACGCCGCGAAGAAGGCCCGCTCGCGGATGCGCGAGAACACCGAGGAGTGCCTGGAGATCAGCCACGAGCAGCTCTGGGGGGAGCTCATCGCCGTCGAGTGGCCGGCGGTGGCGCGGGCGACGGTGCTGGTGCACGCCAGCGACCTGACCAGGCAGTGGGCCCGGCGCGACGACTGGCGGCTGCGGCCCGGCATCGCCGACCTGCTGGACTTCACGGTGGGCCGGGGCATGCCGGTCGCCGTGGTCAGCAACACCCCGTGCGGCCAGGCACACCGCGAGGCGCTCGACGAGTTCGGCCTGACCGGCGCGATCGCCGCCCAGATCTACAGCGACGAGCTGGGCGTGTACAAGCCGCACCCGAGCATGATCTGGGCCGCCGCGCGGGACCTGGGCGTGGCCGCGGCCGACTGCTGGTACGTCGGCGACCAGCCGCATCGCGACGTCGTGTGCGCCCGGCGGGCCGGGGTCGGCGCCGCCATCCTCATGCCCGAGGGCGAGCCCCGCGAGATCGGCGAGAACACCCCGGACGCGGTCGTCGCCGACGGCACCGAACTGCTCGCCCTGCTCCGCCAGTCCCTCTAGCAAGGAAGGGCACCTTCACGTCGCCATGCGTTGTAGAAGGTGCCCTTCCTAACCTTTCCGGCGGTCGGTAGCAGCTCCGGGGTGGTGGCGGCGGTGGGCGCGGCGCTCCGCCGCGGCCTGCGCCAGGGGCATCAGCGCCAGCAGCGGCAGCGCCAGGTTGGCGAGGAAGAGGGCCGCGACCAGGGTGGCCACCATGGCGCTGGTCGCGATCACGCCCCGGCGCACCGCCCGGTCCACCGCCTCGCTGCGCCCGGGGCGCTGCAGCGGCACCCGGTCGCGGATGCGCAGCGACAGCAGCAGCCCGCTCAGCGCGATGAGCACCAGGTTGGCCATGTACAGCAGGGTCGCCCCGCGCCCCTGGTTCACCTCGTACGTCAGCACCGCCGTGGGCACCGGCAGGAACACCACGCCCAGCAGCCACATGCTGTTGAGCAGCATGATGCCCTCGCCGACGTCGACGAGGTTGTCGAACACCCGCCGGTGCACCATCCAGAACAGCGACACCACCGCGAACGACATCACGAACGCGGCGAAGTCGCCGGCGTGCTCGCGCACGAGATCGCGGACCGACTCGGTCTGCGCGTCCCGGGCGGTGTCGACCAGCGGCAGCACCAGCAGGGTCAGCGCGATCGCGACGACCCCGTCGGTGTACGCCGTCAGCCGGACCAGCGAGCGGGACTCCTGCACACCTCTGGTTACCACAACGGCGCTGGTCAGCTCAGGTGCTTGAGCGCTTCCCGGCGGGACAGCCCGGACAGCTCGGCGGCGTGCGCGGCGACGAACGCGCGCACCGCCGCCGGATCGGTCTTGCCGTAATCCCGCAGCGCCCAGCCGATCGCCTTGCGTACGAAGAAGTCCGGGTGCCCGGCCTGCGCCGCGCAGTAGCGCAGCAGCCGTGGCGCGTCGGTGGCCGCCTGGTACGTCAGCTGGTGCAGGATCGCCGTGCGCACCAGCCACAGGTCGTCGTCGGCCGCCCAGGCGTCCATCGTCGTGACCAGACCCGGGTCCCGGGCCACCAGCGGGCCGACCACGTGCGCGGCGAGCGCATCGCCGGTGCCCGCGCCGGATCGGCGGCGGCGGCCAGCCGCTCGTCCAGCCGCGCCATCAGCTCGACGGCTTCCGACGCCATGCCACCTCCCGCGTATTGGCCTGCGGTGATCGCCCACCACCGGTGGAATACTGCGAATCATGGACAGTATCGACCTCGCCTCGCGGTGGTCCGCGGAACCGGGCTACCTGAACACGGCCAGCTTCGGGCTGCCCCCGGACCGGGCGTGGGACGCCATGCAGGCGGCGCTGGCCGACTGGCGGGCGGGCCGCACCTCGTGGGAAGGGTGGGGTGAGTCGACCGAGCGCGCCCGGCAGTCGTACGCCCGGATCATCGGGGTCGACGCGGCCGACGTCGCGGTCGGCGCGCAGGTGTCGCAGCTGCTGGCCCCGGTCGCGGCGGCCGTTCCCGACGGTGCGACCGTGCTGGTCCCGGAGCTGGAGTTCACCTCGGCGGTCTTCCCATGGGCGGTGCACGCCGACCGCGGCGTGACCGTGCGCACCGCGCCCGCCGACCGGCTCGCCGAGCGCATCGACGCGAGTGTGGACGTGGTCTCGTTCGGGCTGGTGCAGTCGTCGGACGGGGCGGTCGTCGACTACGCCGCGGTCGTCGCCGCGGCCCGCGCCGCGGGCGCGCTGGTCGTCGTGGACGCCACGCAGGCCTGCGGCTGGCTGCCGTTCGACGGCTCGCTCGCCGACGTGGTGGTGACCGTCGCGTACAAGTGGCTGATGTCGCCGCGCGGCACCGGTTTCGTCTACCTGAACCCGGCGGTGCGCGAGCGCACGCGCCCGCTGGCCGCCAACTGGTACGCCGGCGAGGACGTGCACAGCTCGTACTACGGCCTGCCGCTGCGGCTGGCCAAGGACGCCCGCGCGTTCGACATCTCGCCCGCCTGGCACGCCTGGGTCGGCACCGCGCCCGCGCTGGAGGTCGTCGAGGAGATCGGCGTGCCCGCGATCCACGCGCACGACGTCGGCCTCGCCAACAGCTTCCTGGCGGGCCTGGGGCTGCCGCCCGGCGACAGCGCCATCGTCACCGTGGACGTGCCCGGCGCGGACGCCAAGCTGGCCGCCGCGGGCATCCGCACCGCGGTGCGCAACGGCCGGATCCGCGCCTCGTTCCACGCGTACACCACCCAGGCCGATGTGGACGCCGCGCTGAACGCCCTGGTGGGCTGATGCCCGCCAAACCCGCCGCGGGCGGGGGCCGCTGGGCCGACGTCGAACCGCGCCGGCTGCGCCGCTGGCTGGACGGTTTCTACTCGCGCCACGACGGGGCGCAGGAGGAGGGCCTGAAACTCGTCGCCGCCAACGGCGACACCGCCGAGCTGCTGCCGCCGCCCGGCGTCGGCCCGGTCGCCGACGTGGACGCGCTGCTGGCGGCGCTGGCCGTGCCGCGGCGGCTGGGGCTGCTGCTGGCCCGGCGCAACGCGGTCGCGGTCGGGGTCGCCGACGGCGACGAGCTGGTCAGCTCCAAGGTGGACACGTTCTACGTGCAGGGCCGCACCGCCGCGGGCGGCTGGTCGCAGCAGCGCTACGCCCGCCGCCGGGAGAACCAGGCGTCCGGCGCGGCCCGCGACGCCGCCGACATCGCCGCGCGCATCCTGCTGCCGTACGCGGACAGCATGGCGGCCCTGGTCTGCGGCGGCGACCGGTCCACGGTCGACGAGATCCTCACCGACCGCCGTCTCGCCCCCCTGCTCCCACTGCGCCACGACCGCCTCCTCGACGTCCCCGAACCCCGCCACGCCATCCTCGTCGACGCCATCACCGCGGCCCACGCCATCCGCATCCACCTCGTCCCCTGACCCCCGGCCCCCGGCGCCCCTCCGGGGCGCCCCCCGCGCCGCAACTCTTAAAAACTTGCGGCCTCAACGCGTGGTCGAGGCCGCAAGTCTTTAAGAGTTGCCGCAGGCGGCGGGTGGTGGGTCAGCCGGCGAAGGTGTTGCACTGGCGGGGGTCGCCGGTGCGGTAGCCCTGGTTGAACCATTGCTGGCGCTGGGCGGAGGAGCCGTGGGTGAAGGCCTCCTGGTTGATGCGGCCGGTGGCCTTCTGCTGGATGGCGTCGTCGCCGACGGCCGCGGCCGCTTCCAGGGCCTGGTCGATGTCCTGCTGGGTGATGGACTTGAACAGCGGCTGGCCGGTCGCGTCGGTGGTCTTGGCGGCCGAGTTGGCCCAGACCCCGGCGTAGCAGTCGGCCTGCAGCTCCATGGCGACGGAGTACTTGTTGGCGTTGGCCGGGTCGCGCTGCTGGGCGCGGCGCACCTGCGCCTCGGTGCCGAGCAGGGTCTGGATGTGGTGGCCGTACTCGTGGGCGAGCACGTAAGCCTGGGCGAACTGGCCCTTGGCCCCGAACCGGCTGGCCAGCTCGTCGTAGAAGCTCAGGTCGATGTAGACGTGGTTGTCGCCGGGGCAGTAGAACGGGCCGACGCCGGCGGTGGCCGGACCGCAGGCGGTGTCGACCGAGCCGGTGAAGAACCGGGTGGTCGCCGGCTGGTACTGCTGGCCGAGGTACTGCGGCATGGCCGAGCGCCAGTACGCCTGGATCGAGTTGATGTAGAGCAGGTTGCGGCAGGCCGGGTTGTCGAAGCGGTTGGGGTTCGACTTGTCGCACTGCTGGGCGAGGGTGGTGCTGTTGACGTCGTTGGGCCCCGGCTGCTGGCCCTGTTGCTGCTGCGGGCTGAGCCCGCCGACGCCGCTGAACAGGCTGGAGCCGCCGCCGGTGCAGATGAAGATGCCGATGCAGAGCGCCCCGATCAGCAGCACCGCCATGCCGATCTTGCTGCGCATGAGCAGGGGCAGGAGCCCGGCGAGGCAGCCCGCGCCGCCCATGCCGCCGCCCCCACCGCCTCCGCCGCCCATGGGCGGGAAGTTGAAGCCGCCTCCGCCGCGCCCGCCCCCGGCGCCGCGCATGTCCTCGACCTGTGACGGGTCGAGTTCGGCGTTCTCGTTGATGCTCACGTTCGTCAGCGTAGGCAGTTTTGTGGCGAATCACACCCAAATCAGGCCGTCTCCGGGGTAAATGCCGTGGCAGGGCGGGTCGGCGGGCTCGGTAGACTGGAGGCTCCTTCCCGAAGCCACCCGGTGGCCCACCCCCGACCTGGGAGCAATTCATGATCACGGCCACCGGTCTGGAACTGCGCGCGGGCGCGCGCATCCTGCTGGGGGACACCACCCTGCGCGTGCAGCCCGGTGACCGTATCGGTCTCGTCGGGCGCAACGGGGCTGGCAAGACCACCACGCTCAAGGTCCTCGCCGGCGAGGGCTCCCCGTACGCGGGCAAGATCGACAGCCGCGGGCCGGTGGGTTACCTGCCGCAGGACCCGCGCACCGGCGACCTGGACATCACCGCCAGCGACCGGGTGCTCTCCGCGCGCGGCCTGGACGTGCTGCGCAACGAGATGAAGGAGCTGGAGGGCAAGCTCGCCGACGACGAGCGCTTCATGCGCCGCTACGGCCAGCTGGAGGACCAGTTCTCCGCGCTCGGCGGCTACGGCGCCGAGGCCGAGGCCGCCCGCATCTGCTCGAACCTGGGCCTGCCCGACCGGGTCCTCCAGCAGACCCTGGGCACCCTGTCCGGCGGCCAGCGCCGCCGCGTCGAGCTGGCCCGCATCCTGTTCCGCGACGCCTCGGAGACCGGCGGCGGCATCCTGCTGCTCGACGAGCCGACCAACCACCTCGACCACGACTCCATCACCTGGCTGCGCGGCTTCCTCGCCGGGCACAAGGGCGGCCTGATCGTGATCTCCCACGACGCCTCGCTGCTGGAGGCCGTCGTCAACAAGGTGTGGTACCTCGACGCCAACCGCTCGGTCGTCGACTCGTACAACATGGGCTGGAAGACGTACCTGGAGGCGCGGGAGACCGACGAGCGCCGCCGCAAGCGTGAGCGGGCCAACGCGGAGAAGAAGGCCGGCGCGCTCATGGCGCAGGCCGACAAGCTGCGCGCCAAGGCGACCAAGACGATCGCGGCGCAGAACATGGCCAAGCGCGCCGAGAAGATGATCTCCGGCCTGGACGAGGTGCGCGCGACCGACAAGGTGGCCAAGGTGCGCTTCCCCACCCCGGCGGCCTGCGGCAAGACCCCGCTGACGGCTGAGGGACTGTCCAAGTCGTACGGCTCGCTGGAGATCTTCACCGACGTCGGCGTCGCCGTGGACCGCGGTTCCCGCGTGGTCATCCTGGGCCTCAACGGCGCGGGCAAGACCACCCTGCTGCGCATGCTCGCCGGCATCCTGCAGCCGGACACCGGCGAGGTCAAGGCGGGCCACGGCCTGCGCCTGGGCTACTACGCCCAGGAGCACGAGACCCTCGACGTCGACCGCACCATCCTCGACCACATGCGCTCGGCCGCCCCCGAGCAGACCGACACGGAGCTGCGCCGCATCCTGGGCGCGTTCCTGTTCAGCGGGGACGATGTGGACAAGCCCGCGGGCGTGCTGTCCGGTGGCGAGAAGACCCGCCTGGCACTGTCCACCCTGGTCTGCTCCGGCGCGAACGTGCTGCTGCTCGACGAGCCCACCAACAACCTCGACCCGGTCAGCCGCGAGCAGGTCCTCGACGCCATCGCGCGCTACCCCGGCGCGATCGTCCTGGTCACCCACGACCCCGGCGCCGTCGCGGCCCTCAAACCCGACCGCGCCATCCTCCTGCCCGACGGCGACGAGGACGCCTGGTCCGACGACCTCCTCGAACTCGTCGAACTCGCCTGACCGCCCCTTCCTCTGTCGCAACTCTTAAAGAGTCGCGGCCATCGGCACCCGCCGAGGCCGCGACTCTTTAAGAGTTGCGGCGCTTGGGCGGGCGGCGGGTCACCAGGGGGTCGAGAGGACGGCCTCGATGATCATTGCGGAGAGGGCGCCGACGGCGACCAAGAGCAGGGGAGCGGGGACCGGGTCGCCGCCGGGGCGTTCGGGGGCGACGGCGGCGATGGTGAGCCAGGGGAAGTACGGCAGCCACGCGTGCTCCACCCCGCCCCGGGCCAGCCCCGCCCCGACCGAGAACAGCACCGCCCCGGACGCGCCCACCAGGAACGGCCAGCCGGGGGTGTTGCGCACCTTGCGCAGGCTCGCGAAGATGGGCGGCCCGACCGCCAGCAGCAGCGCGCACACGCTGATCAGGCCCCACCACAGCGCCGAGCGGTGCGGCTCGATGCGCGCGGCGAAGTCGGCGTACGCCGTGCCCAGCCCGTCGGTCCAGGTGAAGCCCAGCTTGGCCGCGCCGAGCACCGGCAGCAGCACCCCGAGCCCGGCGAACATGTTCAGGGCGGCCCGTCGCCGGGCGAAGTTCAGGAACACCACGGACAGCCCGAGCCACGCGACGGCGTACGAGAACAGCGCGGCCGTGCCCAGCAGCAGCCCGGCCAGCACCGCCCAGGCCGCCGCGCGCCAGCCGTGGCGGCGGGTGGCCCGCACCCCGGCCAGCGTCATCGCCGCGCCGATGGTGGCCACGACGGCGTCCATCGACACCGCGGTCCAGATCGCGTACGGCGCGAGCGCCAGCACCGGCGCGTACGGCCGCGCGGCGGCCTCGCCGCCCATGTCCCGCACCGCGGCCAGCACCATCGGCACCGACAGCGCCCCGATCGCGGTCACCAGCAGCGCCAGCGCCAGATGGTCGGTGACCCCGAGCCGCTGCACGGCCCACAGCACCAGCACCGGCGCGGGCGGGTGGCCCCGCGTGGCGGCCGTGTGCTCGGCCGACCGGCCGGTGAAGCTGCGCAGGTACGCCAGCGGGTCGTCGCCGACCTCCTGCACGTCGCCGAGGTAGCTGTCCGGGGTCAGCGAGCGGGTCAACCCGTCCGCGCCGTCGACGAGCGCGAGCGAGACGGCCCAGGCGAAGAACGCCACCGTCGCCCCGGTGCTGACGGCCCACCACGGCAGTCGATGGATCCAGCCGCGCCAGGCCGCGCCGAGCACGGTCACCGCGACGACCGGCGCCAGCAACGACATCGGCGACAGTTCGAAGCGGTAGCGGCCCAGGAACGGCGCGCTCGCGGTGCCCAGCCGGGCCCCGGCGCGCACCGCCAGCCAGGTCGTGAGCAGGCCGATGGTCACCAGCGCGAACCAGCCGAACAGGTCTCGGCGTTCGCGGTGGAGGGCGCTGCGGGGGTCGACGGTGGTCACGGCGAGACACGCTATCGGGTACCCGACAGCACCGTGCGTGTCGGTTGGCATGGAATTGATATCTAGCGCATGATCGTCGGAGGCGGTCTAATAGGTTGGACCGCAAACCGCATCGTCCGGGACGTGAGGATTTCAACATGGCAGCCACCGGCACAGCTACCACCACCGAGAAGGGTCGCCGGATCGTCGGGACCGAACGCCAGACGCTCGCCAAGGACCTCGTGAAGCGCTACACGTCGGGTGAGTCCATCCGCGCGCTGGCCGCGTCGACTGGCCGTTCGTACGGATTCATCCACCGGGTGCTCACCGAGTCCGGAGTCGCGCTGCGCCAGCGCGGCGGAGCCCGTCGGCGCAAGAAGGCATGATCCGCCCGCACCACGCAGAGCTTGGGGAGCCGGTTGATGTCTGAGATGGCAGCGGCCGGCTTTCGCATCAGCCAGGACGGTCCGGTCGCGACGGTGACATTGGACCGCCCGGAGGTGCGCAACGCACAGACCCCCGAGCTCTGGGCAGGTCTGGCCGCTGCCGCACGGGGGCTCGCCGGCGACGTGCGCGTCGTGGTCGTACGCGGGGAAGGGCGGTCCTTCTCCGCGGGACTCGACCTGAAAGTGGTGCAGGGCGGCGAGTTCCAGCAGCTCGCCACCGTCAGCCCGGAGGAGTGCGCGGATCGGATCGCCGATTTCCAGCAGGCCTTCTCCTGGCTCCGCCGACCCGATCTCATCACCATCGCCGCGGTGCAGGGCCACGCCATCGGCGCGGGCTTCCAGCTCGCGCTCGCCTGCGACCTGCGGATCGCGGCAGACGACGCCCTGTTCGCGATGGCGGAGGTGACGCTGGGGCTCGTGCCGGACCTCACCGGCACCAAGCGCCTGGTCGAACTCGTCGGCTACGCCCGCGCGCTGGAGCTGTGCGTGACCGGCCGCCGCGTGAACGCCGCCGAGGCAGACCGGATCGGCCTGGTCAACCTCGTGGTGGGGCGCGAAGAACTCGACGCGGCAGCGGCCGACCTGGCCAACGCGGTGCTGGCGGCTCCGCGCGACGCGGTCGTCGAGATCAAGGCACTGCTGGCCGCGGCGGGCGGCCGGAGCTTCCCGGAGCAGGAGCGCGCGGAGCGCGAGGCGCAGACGCGCCGCATCCGCGATCTGGCCGGCCTGGGCGAGTGACATTCCGGCGGTATCTGTTCCGCCGTCCCTTTCCGGATCGCTGAGCCACTCTTTCGGGCGTCATACCGACGGCTGATTCGTCATGGTGGAAAGGCGACCGCCTTCTCCTTTCCGGGGGATGGGCGGCATCCGGTCGCGTGCCATTGTCCGCCCGGCGGAATAGTTAATGAGCCGGGCTAAGGAATTTTCGTTCGGCACGCCACGTTGAGCGGCACGTCTGGTCTTTCACAGCGGGAGGTTCACCGGTGAGTTATCCGGGTGGGGGCGGCGGTATGGAGACGCTCATGCGGTCCATGCGCCGGGGGCAGAGCGTCGAGAACCGCAAGATCGGCAAGCCCACCGCGAAGCGGATCCTGTCCTTCGCCCGGCCGTACCGCCGGGAGATCGGGTTCTTCCTGGTCACCATCGTGGTCGGCGCGGTCATCGGCGTGGTCACGCCGCTGCTGGCGGGCCGGGTCGTCAGCGCGATCACCCCGAAGGACGGGGTCATGGCCCCCGACGCGGGCCGCACCGTCGTCACGATCGCGGTGGTGATCGCGGCGCTCGCCCTGCTCAGCGCGGGGCTGTCGCTGGTCGAGCGGTTCTACTCGGCCCGCATCGGCGAGGGCCTCATCTTCGACCTGCGCACCCAGGTGTACGACCACGTGCAGCGCATGCCGGTGCAGTTCTTCACCCGGGCGCAGACCGGCGCGCTGGTCAGCCGGCTCAACAACGACGTGCTCGGCGCGCAGCGCGCGTTCACCTCGACGCTGTCCGGCGTCGTCGGCAACATCATCCAGCTCGTGCTGACCGTGCTGGTCATGCTGACCCTGTCCTGGCAGATCACCGTGCTGTCGCTGATCCTGCTGCCGGTCTTCATCCTGCCCGCGCGGCGGGTGGGCCACCGGCTGGCGGAGATCACCAAGGAGTCGTACGACCTCGGCGCGAAGATGAACGCCACCATGACCGAGCGCTTCGGGGTCGCCGGGGCGCTGCTGGTGAAGCTGTTCGGCCGTCCCGAGACGGAGTCGACCCGCTTCGCCGAGCGGGCCGGCCGGGTCCGCGACATCGGGGTGCAGAGCGCGATGTACTCGCGTACCTTCTTCGCCGCGATGATGCTGGTCGCCTCGCTCGCCCAGGCGCTGGTCTACGGCCTGGGCGGCTGGTACGCCGTCGCGGGCAGCCTCGACGCCGGCGACGTGGTCGCCCTCGCGCTGCTGCTGACGCGCCTCTACGGCCCGATCACCGCGCTGTCCAACGTACGCATCGACGTGATGGGCGCGCTGGTCTCCTTCGACCGGGTCTTCGAGGTGCTCGACCTGCCGCCCGCGATCGCCGAGAAGCCCGGTGCCGTCGACGTGCCCAAGGGCGCGTCGAAGGTCGAGTTCCGGGACGTCGAGTTCCGCTACCCGACCGCCGCCGAGATCTCGCTGGCCTCCCTGGAGGACGTGGCGACGCTGGAACGCACCGCCACCGCGCCGGTGCTGCGCGGCGTCTCGTTCACCGTGGAGCCCGGCCAGATGGTCGCGCTGGTCGGCAGCTCGGGCGCGGGCAAGTCCACCACCTCGATGCTGGTCAGCCGGATGTACGACGCCACCGGCGGCACCGTGCTCGTCGGCGACGTCGACGTCCGCGACGCCACCCTGCAGTCGCTGCGCGACACCATCGGCGTGGTCACCCAGGACGCGCACCTGTTCCACGAGACCATCGCGGAGAACCTCCGCTACGCCAAGCCTGACGCCACCGACGACGAGCTGTGGGCCGCGCTGGCGGCCGCGCAGATCGACACCCTGGTCCGGGCCACCCCCGACGGGCTGGACACCGTGGTGGGCGAACGCGGCTACCGCTTCTCCGGCGGCGAGAAGCAGCGCATCGCCATCGCCCGCCTGCTGCTGAAGGCCCCGTCGATCGTCATCCTCGACGAGGCCACCGCCCACCTGGACTCCGAGAGCGAGGCGGCCGTCCAGCAGGCCCTGTCCACCGCCCTGGCCGGCCGTACCGCCCTGGTCATCGCCCACCGCCTCTCGACGGTCCGCGAAGCCGACCAGATCCTCGTCCTCGACCAGGGCCGCATCGTCCAACGCGGCACCCACGAACAACTGCTCGCCTCCGGCGGCCTCTACGCCGACCTCTACCGCACCCAGTTCGCCGCGGCGGACTCCCCCCGCCCCACCCACCTAGCCGACACCCCCGCCTGACCCCCGCCCATCCGCCCGCCCGCCGGCCCGCCCGCCGCGACCGCACCGCTGGGTTGATCATGAACTTATGGCACGGCTCGACGGCGTGTCATGCGCATAAGTTCATGATCACTTGGCGCCCGGCGGCCCGCATGTGATCGATCATGAGGTTGTGGCGACGACTCGCCGGTGACCCGTGCCATAAGTTCATGATCAACCCGGGCGGGTGGGCGGGGCGGGTGGCGGTGGGGGTCAGGGGCGGTAGGTGAGGGCGCGGCCGCGCCAGCGGAGGAGCAGTTCGCCGGCGTGGAGGCGGGCGGCGGGGCCGCGGCGCGGGCGGGGGGCGGTTTCGCCGTCGTACGCCCAGAGCAGCTCACGGAGGGCGAGTTCGCGCCGCGCCGCGGCATCGCGGGGCGGGTCGGCGCGGGCGAAGTCCCAGCCGTCGCGCAGCGACCCCTGCGGTGCGCGCCCCGCGGCCCAGGCCGAGAACACCCGGGCCCACTGCCCAGGACCGGCCGACGCGGCCAACCGGGGCCACGTGCGCGCGACGTCCTCGGCCCGCTTGCGCAGCAGCGCGGTCTGCGTCGCGGCCACCGCCCTGGCGTCGAAGCCTGTGGGCACGGCGGCTCCGGCCACCAGCGCCCGCACCAGCTCCTCCTGCCGCTGCGCGAGCCCGATGCCCGCTCTCGGACCGCCCGCTCTCGGACCGCCCGCTCTCGGACCGCCCGCTCTCGGACCGCCCGACGTCGGGCTGCCGGGGCTGGTCATGGTTGTGCCGCGCCGGTGATCGCGGGGTAGCCGGTCGCCGCGGACAGGGCGTCCAGCTCGGCGCGCAGTGCCGCGGCGGGTGGGTAAAGGCCGTCGCGTTCGAGCAGGATCGCGGGCGGGCGCTGCCGCGCGCAGAGCTCGCCCAGCAGCTCCAGGACCTCGCCGGGCACCGGGTCGGTGTGCGTGTCGTGGTAGCGGCCCTCGTGCAGGCGGCCGCCTGCGACGTGGACGTACGCCATGCGCTCCAGCGGGAGCCGGGTCAGCAGGTCGGCGGGGTCCTCGCCGCGGTTGAGCGCGTTGGCGTACACGTTGGCGATGTCGAGCAGCAGCAGCGCGTCGGTGCGTTCGAGGATCTCGGTGAGGAACTCGGCCTCGGTCAGCTCGTCGTCGGGCCACTCGAACAGCGCCGCGATCGGCTCCAGCGCCAACGGCACGTCGAGTTCGGCGGTGGTCCGCGTGACGTTGGCGACGACCGCGTCGACGGCCTCGCGGCAGCGCGGCAGCGGCAGCAGGTGACCGGCTTCGACCCCGCCCGCCCGGACGTACGCGATGTGCTCGCTGACCAGCGGCGCGCCGACGGCGCGGGCGGCCTGCGCCAGGTGCTCGACCCGGTGCGGGTCGACCGGTTCGGCCCCGCCGAGCGACAGTTTCACGCCGTGCGGCACCACCGCCACCCCGGCCGCGAGCAGCCGGGCCAGCGCCTCGGGCGGCTCACCGGAGTGCGGCAGCGACTCGGCGATGACCTCGACGAAACGCAGGCCGGGCAGTTCGGCGACGAAGCCGGAGATCTCGGGGCGCCAGCCGATGCCGACGCCCCGCCCGGCCAGCGGCGTCATCCGCCGCACCCGCCTCCGCCGCCGCAGCCACCCCCGCCACCGCAGGAGGAGCCGCTGCTGCAGGAGGAGCCGCCGCTGTCGCCGCCGCTCGAACCGCCGCCGTCGGAGCCGCCGTAGAACGGGCCGTACGCGCCGCTGGTGTCGTCGCGCTCCGGGATCTCGGTCTCCCCGGCGAAGGCCGGGTCGGCGGCCCACAGCACGGCGGTGCCGAACAGGCCGACGGCCAGCGCGGTCTGCGCGGGACCGTAGGTGTCCCAGGCGGGCCGCGACGCCGGGCGCAGGTGGCTGAAGTGGCGCTTGGCCTGGAACAGTGCGTTCTCGGCGGCCTTGGTGCGCCGCGGCTTGCGCGCGAGCAGCACCAGGCCGAGGATACCGACCGGGATGACCAGCAGCACCAGGAACATCACCGGGCGGTCGTTGGCGATCCCGGCGATGATCCGGACCACGCCCACCGCGAACAGGGCGAGCAGCAGCAGCGGGCCGCGCCGCGCGCGGGACACCACGTCGGGGCCGACGGTGAGGCCGCCGCGGCGCAACTCCTCGCCGATCGCGGCCAGCGCCTCGGCCACGGAGCGGTCGGTGTGCAGCTCCTTGGCCCGCTGGCCGTTGCCGACGGCGTGCAGGACGGCCGCGTCCAGCGGGGTCGCGCCCGGCGGCAGGCCGCCGGTGCGGGTGAGCCGCCCGGCCTCGTCGGCCGCGACGACGCCGCTCTGGCGCAGGAAGGTCAGCGAGGAGTACACCGCCAGCGCCGCGCCGCCGTTGAGGTAGGCCGTGTGCTGCGGCGACAGCTGGTCCACGCGGACCTGGCCGGGCCCGGCGAACAGGCGGGACCGGTGGATCAGCGTGCCCACCAGCACGACCACCGCGGCGAGCGCGAACAGCAGCAGGAAGGTGGGACCGGGGATGCCCCAGGTGTCCGCCATGGGAGCTCCTTCGACGAGGGAGCCCTCATGATGGACCATCGGAGCAATCAGCGGGAGACCAGCACGCTCAGGCAGGTGACGCAGCCTTCGAGCTTCTCGAACTCGCCGATGTCCACCACGACCGGGGTGAAGCCCAGATCCCCGAGCAGTTCGGCGGTACGCGGCGCGGACGCGGCCAGCAGCACTCGGTCGCCGCCGAGCGGCACCACGTGGCAGCCGCCCTCCTCCTCGACGGGGCGTACCGCCGGGAACAGGCCGGTCGGCACGAGGTGGGGCAGGGCCAGGAAGGTGCCGTCGGGCAGCGCGGTCACCGCGGACTTCAGGTGCAGCACCTCGCCCAGCGGCACCGCGACGACGGTACGGCCGAGCGGTGCCAGCAGGTCACGCAGCTGCCGGATGCCCTCGGCGTTGGTACGGCCGCCGCGTCCGACGTAGACGGTCGTGCCGACCTGGAGCACGTCGCCGCCCTCCAGGGTGCCCGGATCGGTGATGCGCGCGGTGCGCAGGCCCAGCTCCAGCACGGCCTGCTCGACCCCGGCGACCTCGCCGCGGCGGGCCGGGGCCCCGGGGTGGGTCAGGACGGCGAGGTCGTCGACGACCACCACCGCGTCCTCGACGAACACCGAGTCCGGGCAGTCGTCGGCGGCCGGGGCGGGGTAGACCTCCCAGCCCGCCGAGGCCAGCGCGTCGGCGTACGCCATGTGCTGGGCGCGGGCCAGGGACAGGTCGATCTCGCTGCGGCCGATGTGGGTCACGATGCCGTCGGCGAGCCGGGAACTGGGCTCGCGGACCAGGGCGGTTCTCATCTCTTACGCATTACCAGGAAGGCCACCAGGGCGACCACCACCACGGTGGCGCAGCAGACGGTGCCGCCGAGCAGCAGATGCCAAGGTTTGAGGGCGCCCATGGGGTGGCACTGTAGCGCCCGGATGCCCGCCAGAAAATATCTTGTCGATCCTCCGATCTCGTGGATAGTGTCGGCGGTACACGGGAAAGGAGGTGGTCCAGCTTTGAGTAGCTACAGGACACGTGAGGTGGCTGCCCGCTAGGCGGCTGTCATCGACTGCACTTCTGTCGATACCTGAAGGTTCGACTGGAGCGTCGAGGCCGTGTGTCAGCGGCCCTGGCGAATCCAAGGGAGCCACCCGATTCCCGGGGGAATGTTCGGTTTGTCCAGCCGGCCCGCGCACCCGCGCGGAACCCCCGGGTTTCGTCATTTCCGGAGCAGGTCATGCTGTTTCGACGAGACAGAGCCGAATGCCCGCTTCGCGGAGGCTTCAGCGGCGGCGCACCGTCTCCTCGATCAGGTCCAGCACCGGGCCGAAGTCGTCGGCCGAGCCGCCCATCGCCAGCCGCTTGACCAGCCCGTCGTATGCCAGCTCCAGGAAGTGCGCGAGCACGTCGATCGGCACGTCCTCGCGCAGCACGCCCGCGCCCGCCTGGCGTTGCAGGCGCTCGCGGGTCGCGGTGTCGATGGCCTCGCTGTGCTGGGCCCACCGCTTGGCGAACGCGGGGTCCGTGCGCAGCCGCCGGGCCACCTCCAGCTGCGTGCCGAGCCAGCCGGCCGCGTCCGGGTCCTGGGCGTGCGCCAGCAGGTCCCGCATCACCTGCACCAGGCCGTTCGCGGCGACGGTGGCGGCCATCTCGACCGCGTCGTCCTCGGCGACGGCCAGGAACAGCGAGTCCTTGTCGCGGAAGTGGTGGAAGATCGCACCGCGGGACAATCCGGTCGCCTGCTCCAGGCGGCGTACCGTGGCACCCTCGTAGCCGTAGCGGGCGAAGCAGGCCCGGGCCGCGGCGAGGATCTCGTGGCGGCGCGCGTCGAGCTGATCCTGACTCACCCTGGGCACATGCCGATCTTCGCAGGTCGGCCCCGCACATGCAATCCGTACGTACGGCTTGACGCCGGGTGACGTATCAGCGACGCGATGCGCGGGAAACCGGCGCATGGAAGAATCCTCCGCGGCCCGGCGTGCGTTGAGCGTCGGGGACAGTAAGGCGACGCCGTGCGAAACGCCTGCGGGCCAACAGGTCTGCGGCCGCCGGGGAGGATGCGAGCTGTGGACCTGGAACAGTTGACCACGACCTGGGTGCCGACCTGGGTGATGGTGCTGGTGGTGTCGATCCTGACGATCTCCCTGCTGATCGGTGTGCCGCTGGCGCGCTCGGCGGGGCGGCGGCGGGGCGTCCGGCTGGCCAACCCGGGGGCGTACGCGACCCGGGCGGACAAGGCCAAGGACACCGGCCTGTTCCTGGCCGCGCTGATCCCGACGCTGCTGGTCTGGCTGGCCGTGATGGGCGTGTCCTTCATCGGCCTCACCGGCTTCGCCAACGACGTCATGGGCTGGGACCACTGGACCAACATCCTGGTGCCGCTGAGCCTCGACGGCATCAGCATCTCCTTCGGCGCGTGGGCGTTCGTCGCGGTCAAGCGCGGGCGGCACCCCGGCCGGGCGTACAAGATCGTGCTCGCCGCCGCGACCGTGTCGGCGACCCTGAACTTCGTGCACGGCCGCGACAAGTGGTCCATCTGGGCGGGCCTCTACCTGGCGTTCCTGTCCTTCGCGGGCATGGCGATGTTCCACGAGCTGCTGGATCAGTTCATGGCCGGCTACGACGACGAGGTGGCGCTCAAGACCCGTTACCCGCGCTTCGGCCAGCGCTGGTTCTACGCGCCGATCTCCACGTTCGCGGCCCGCCGGGCCTGGATCGTGCACCCGCCCGCGGAGGGCCTGCGGCCCAGCGTGCGCAACGCGCTGACGCACCTGGAGGACACCCGCGAGGCCAAGCGCCAGCGCCGCCTGTACGGCGCGCAGCTGGTCCGTGAGGAGCAGCAGGCCAAGCTGGTCGAGGTGCACGCCCGAGCCGAGGTGCGCCGGGCCCGCTCGGCGAGCTGGCGCTCCGGAGCCGCGCCGGGCTCGTCGCCGCAGGTGCCGCACCTGCCCGTGCCGCACCAGTCCGCGCCGATCCCGCCGAACGGGCACCAGCCGAACGGGCACCAGCCGAACGGGCACCAGCCGAACGGCTTCCAGGCGTACCCGCCGCAGGCGGTGTACCAGCCGACGCCCCAGCCGGAGGCCTTCCCCGAGCCGACGCCCACGCCGCGCCAGCCGGAGCCGGAGCCGATGTCCCAGGACCTCGTGCCCGAACGTGACGAGCGGGGCACGATCCTGGGCCGGGACCTGCGGGCCACCCTGGAGTCGGTGCTGAGCGCCCCGACCGGGCGCGAGCCGATGGGCCACCGGCCCCTGTCGGACACCAGCGAGATCACCTCCCGCGGCATGCTCAACCACCTCCAGGAGCCGGTCCAGCGGATGATCACCGAGGCGCTGTCGCGCGGCGAGCAGGTCAGCCCGGCCTTCGTCCGCGAGTGGACGGCCCAGGAGTACGGGCGCACGCCGAGCGAGAACTGGGCCCGGAACCAGATCAAGGCAGCTCGCCAGCGGGACACCATCGGCGTGGACGCGGATCTGGCGTGACCAGGCATCGATTTCGTTACCGCGAGGTTTCCCGCACAACGGGGGGCTTCACCAGCGTGTCCTGAGTCACGTAAGGTGCCCGCGTGCCTCTGTTGCTGTTGGACCTCGACAACACACTGGTCGACCGCGAGGGCGCCTTCCGGATGTGGGGTACTCGGTTCCTGTCCGAGATCAGCGCCCCGCCGTACGACATCGACTGGCTGGTGGACGCCGACGCGGACGGCCTGACCTCGCGCTGGGACCTGGCCGACGCGATCCGCGACCGCTATCGGCTGCGCAACTCCGTCGTCGACCTGGTGGAGGAGTTGCACGAGGGGCAGATCGAGGCGACCCGGCTGGACCCGATGGTCGGCGCCGCACTGCGCATCGCCGCCGAGGCCGGCTGGGTGCCGGTGATAGTCACCAACGGCGAGACCCGCCAGCAGGAAGCCAAGATCCGGCGTACCGGCCTGGACCGCTTCGTGGCCGACTGGGTGGTCTCGCAGGAGGTCGACTGCCGCAAACCCAACCCGCGCATCTTCGAGATCGCCGCGGAGCGGGCCCGGATGCGGCTGCGCGGCGCCTGGATGATCGGCGACAGCCCCGAGGCCGACATCGGCGGCGCGACCACGATCGGCATCCCCAGCGTCTGGATCCACCGCGGCCGCCAGTGGACCGAACGGCGCTTCGGCCCCACCCGCATCGTCGAAGGCGCCATCCAAGCCGTAGCCGCCGTCCTCGCCGCCGACCCACCCCACCGCATGGCCCGCTGACGTTCTGCGCCTCCCGCGTTGATCATGAACTTATGGCACGGGTCGACGGTGTGTCGCTGCCATAACTTCATGATCAGCTAACGGGTGGGTGCGGCTGGGGCGGTGTGATGCGGGTCGCTGCGGAAAATCGGTTGACAGGGTCGACGGGTCGGGGGAAGACTCGTCCGCGTTGTGCGAGATCCCGGAACTGATCCGGGTCGAGAGAGAAGGGGGTTGAGCCGAATGGTTGCCGTCGCTGTGCGCTGCGCTTTTTCCGCCTCTTTCTTCTTCTCTCCGACCGAGGAGCTTTTCCAGTGCGAGAGCACGACTTTCCGCGCTCCGGCCGCGTCAACCGCCGGAACCGTTTCGACGACGACGAACTGACCTTCGAGAAGTCGTACGCCGAAGAAGTCGAGTGGGACGAGACCCCCGACAAGCCTGAATTCGGTGACCGCTGGTCCACCTGGGACCTGTCGACGCCCACCGAGCGCGGGCCGGAGCCCCACCCCGACTGGCTCGTCACCGAGCTGGCCGCGGTCGACGTGGAACGCGGGGTGCTGAAGACCGGCAAGGAGGCCGACGTCTTCCTGCTCCACCGCCACGTTCCCGGCACCGAACGCGGCTGCCTGCTGGCGGCAAAGCGCTACCGCAGCCACGACCACCGCATGTTCCACCGCGACGCGGGCTACCTGGAAGGCCGCCGGGACAAGGAGTCCCGGGTCAACCGGGCGATGGCCAACCGCAGCGCGTTCGGCAAGGAGGCCATCGCCGGGCAGTGGGCGGCGGCCGAGTTCGGCGCACTGGCCCGGCTGTGGGAGATCGCGCGGCAGCTCGACGTCGCGCCGTTCACGCCGTACCCGGTGCAGATCCTGGGCACCGAGGTGCTGCAGGAGTTCATCGGCGCGCCCGACGGCACCGCCGCGCCGCGGCTGGCCCAGGTGCGCACCGACGAGGCCGGCCTCGCCGACCTGTGGGCGCAACTCGTGCTGGGCCTGACGGTGCTGGCCCGCGCGGGGTACGCGCACGGCGACCTGTCGCCGTACAACATCCTCGTGCACGAGGGGCGGCTGGTCATCATCGACCTGCCGCAGATCGTGGACGTGGTGGCCAACCCGCAGGGCAAGCGGTTCCTGGCCCGCGACGTGCACAACGTGGCGACCTGGTTCACCGCTCGCGGCCTGACCGGCCTGGACGAGGCGGCCCTGACCGCCGAACTCCTCGCCGAAGCCGGCATGCGTACCTGACCCGGCGCACCGCCGGCCGTGATCGTCGGACTTGCCTGGCAATCGGGCGAAAGGGCGTGCAAGATACGCCCGACTGCCAGGCAGGTCGGCGGATCTTGCCGAGGCTGAACGGGGTCTTGTCATGATCGCGGCGGGCCGCGATGATCACCCGATGTCGTCGTTCACGTACACCGCCCCGTTCCGGTTCGGCCGGCTGACCAAGTCCATGCTGGCCGTCGGAGTGCTCGCGGCTGTCGCGGGCCTGCTGCCGGGCTGGAGCGAGGACGTCCGGGTGGTGCTGATCGCGGGCGGGCTGGCGCTGCCGGGCACGCTGCTCGCCCTGTACCTGCCGCTGATCCTGGGCGGCAAGCCGGGCCTGCGGGTCGACGCCGACGGCGTCCTGTTCGGCGGGCGCCCGCTGATCTACGCCCGGACCAGCGCCTTCGTGCCCTGGTCGGCGATCAGCGAGATCTACCTGTTCCGGGTGCACCAGGGCCTGTTCGTCACCACGTACGTCGGGGTCCAGGGCGTCGACGGGGTCGCGCCGCTGCGGCCGTCCATGCCGGCGAGCGTGGCCGCCACGATCTGGCACGTGCCGACCGAGGTCGTGCTGGCGAGCCGCCCGGCCTTCGGCTGGCAGCTGGACAAGGCGGCGCTGACCACAGCGGCGGGCTACTTCGCACCCGGCGTGCCGGTGATCGACCTGACGGAGGCGGCCCCGATGCAGCGCCAACTCCGTGAGACGCCGCAGACCTTCGGCCCGCCGTCCGCGTGACGCGCGCCGTGCCCGACCGTGCTCTGGCCGGACACGTGCTCCGGCCCGCCACGGCCGTCTCGGCGGAGCCTGCCGCCAGGCGGGTCAGCGAACGCGGCCGCGGGGTTTGAGCTGGGCGTTGGGCAGCACCGGAGCGGGCAGCGGCGCACCGTCGTAGCCGGTCACCGCGCCGAAGCGCGGGTCGGCCGCCATCCACTGCTCGCGTGCGGCGGCGACGTCGTCGTGGCTGCGCCCGACGAAGTTCCACCACATCACGATCTCCTCCTCGAACGGCTCGCCGCCGAGCAGCAGCACCCGGGCCGGTCCGTCCGCGGCCAGGTCGAGGGCGGTCCGCTCGCGGCCGAGATAGAGCAGGGTGCCGGGCTCCAGCGGTACGCCGTCGACGTGCGCGGCGCCGTCGAGCACCAGCGCCGCGTACTCGAAATCGCCGCGCAGCGGCAGGGTGATCGCCGACCCCGCGGCCAGTGCGGCTTCCGCGCCGACCAGCGGGGTGTACGCCGTCGCGGGCGACACCGCGCCCGCCAGCTCGCCCATGATCACCGTCAGGACGGCCCCGGCCAACTCGACGACGGGCAGGTCGGGGTGATGCTCGAAGGCCGGGGCGACCGAGCGCGCCGCGTCTGGCAGGGCGACCCACAGCTGCACGCCGTGCAGGGGTTCCGTACGCGGGACGGGCGACTCCTCGGAGTGCGAGATGCCCTGCCCGGCCGTCATCAGGTTGAGCTGACCTGGGCGGACGAGCGCTTTGCTGCCGACGCTGTCGCGGTGCAGCACCTCGCCCTGGACCAGCCAGGTGACGGTCTGCAGGCCGGTGTGTGGGTGGGGCGCGACGCGCATGTCGTGGTCGGCGGGGCCGTACTGGTCGACGAAGCACCACGCGCCGACCATGCGCCGGTCCTTGTGCGGCAGCGTACGGCTGACCATCATGCCGCGCGGCCCGCCCAACACGACCTCGCGGCCGGGGAGCAGCTCGTGGGTCGGCCCGTCCGGCACCGGCTCGTGCCCGCAGGCGGTCTCGACAGGCGCCGTCTCAACGTTGCTCATTCAACTAACTGTACTGCTGGCAGCCGCCTTCGGCGGCTGCGGCGTTCGGCCTCTCAGCCGGCGTCACACGCCAGTCGTCGGCTTCGCTTCGCTTACCTCCTTGGTGGCGCGTGACGCCGGCGGCCGAACGCGGTGCTCCGGGCGGCCGGATGTGAAGGAAGGGCACCTTCCTAACGCAATGCGTTAGGAAGGTGCCCTTCCTTGTCCTCACGCGGACTGGTCAGCTCGCGAGCATCCGGCGGAGGACGTACTGGAGGATGCCGCCGTGGCGGTAGTAGTCCGCCTCACCGGGGGTGTCGATGCGGACGACCGCGTCGAAGGTGACCCCGGTGTCGGTGGTGACCTTGACCGTCTTCGGGGTGGTGCCCTCGTTCAGGGCCTCCACGCCGGTGAAGGTGAAGGTCTCGGTGCCGGTCAGGCCGAGCGAGTCGGCGGTCTGCCCGGCCGGGTACTGCAGCGGCAGCACGCCCATGCCGATGAGGTTCGAGCGGTGGATGCGCTCGTACGACTCGGCGATGACGGCCTTGACGCCCAGCAGCGCCGTGCCCTTGGCGGCCCAGTCGCGCGACGAGCCGGAGCCGTACTCCTTGCCCGCCAGGATGACCAGCGGGATGCCGGCCGCCTGGTAGTTCTGGCTAGCGTCGTAGATCGTGCTGACCGGGGCGTCCGCGACGGTGAAGTCGCGGGTGAAGCCGCCCTCGGTGCCGGGCGCGATCTGGTTGCGCAGGCGGATGTTGGCGAAGGTGCCCCGGATCATCACCTCGTGGTTGCCGCGGCGGGAACCGTACGAGTTGAAGTCCTTGCGCTCCACCCCGTGCTCGGCCAGGTACTTTCCGGCCGGGGAGTCCGCCTTGATGGAACCGGCGGGGGAGATGTGGTCGGTGGTCACCGAGTCGCCGAGCTTCGCCAGCACCTTCGCGCCGGCGATGTCGCTGACCGGCCCCGGCTGCGCCGCCATGCCCTCGAAGTAAGGGGGCTTGCGCACGTACGTCGAGTCACCTGCCCAGGCGAACGTGTCACCGGTCGGCGTCGGCAGGCCCTGCCAGCGCTCGTCGCCCGCGAACACGTCGGCGTAGTCCTTGGTGAACATCTCCGCCGAGATCGAGGCGTTGATGGTGTCCTGCACCTCGGCCGGGGTCGGCCAGATGTCGCGCAGGTACACCGGCTGCCCGTCGGCGTCGACGCCCAGCGGGTCGCTGGACAGGTCGATGTCCATGGTGCCCGCGATGGCGTACGCCACGACCAGCGGCGGGGACGCCAGGTAGTTCATCTTGACGTCGGGGTTGATCCGGCCCTCGAAGTTGCGGTTGCCGGACAGCACCGACACCACGGCGAGGTCGGCCTCGTTGACCGCGGCGCTGATCTCCTCCGGCAGCGGGCCGGAGTTGCCGATGCAGGTCACGCAGCCGTAGCCGACCAGGTGGAAGCCGAGCTTCTCCAGGTACGGCACCAGACCGGCCTTGGCGTAGTAGTCCATGACGACCTTGGAGCCGGGCGCCAGCGTGGTCTTCACCCACGGCTTGGCGCGCAGACCCCGCTCGACGGCCTTCTTGGCCAGCAGCGCCGCGCCCAGCATGACCTGCGGGTTCGACGTGTTGGTGCAGGAGGTGATCGAGGCGATCACGACCGCGCCGTGGTCGAGGTGGTACGTCGAGCCGTCGGCCGCGGTGACCGGCGTCGGGTTGCTGGCCCGGGTGAGGCTCTGCGCGGGGGAGTCCGATGCCGGGAAGCTCTCCTTGCCGGCCTCGTCCTCCTCCTCGTCCTTGACGTAGTCGGGCAGCACCGAGCGGAACGCGGTCTTGGCGTTGGTCAGCTCGACCCGGTCCTGCGGGCGCTTCGGGCCGGCGATGCTCGGCACGACGGTCGCCAGGTCCAGCTCCAGGTACTCGGAGTAGGACGGCTCGACCGACGGGTCGTGCCACAGGCCCTGCTGCTTCGCGTACGCCTCGACCAGCGCGATCTGCTCGGCCGGGCGGCCGGTCAGCTCCAGGTAGGCGATGGTCTCCGCGTCGATCGGGAAGATCGCGCAGGTGGAGCCGAACTCGGGGCTCATGTTGCCGATGGTGGCGCGGTTGGCCAGCGGCACCGAGGTCACGCCGGGGCCGTAGAACTCGACGAACTTGCCGACCACGCCGTGCTTGCGCAGCTGCTGGGTGATGGTGAGCACCAGGTCGGTGGCGGTCGCGCCGGAGGGCAGCTCGCCGAACAGCTTGAAGCCGACGACCTTCGGGATCAGCATGCTGACCGGCTGGCCGAGCATCGCGGCCTCGGCCTCGATGCCGCCGACGCCCCAGCCCAGCACGCCCAGGCCGTTGACCATCGTGGTGTGCGAGTCGGTGCCGACCACGGTGTCCGGGTAGGCCTGGCCGTTGCGCGGCATGATCACGCGGGCCAGGTGCTCGATGTTCACCTGGTGCACGATGCCGGTGCCCGGCGGGACGACCTTGAACTCGTTGAACGCGGTCTGGCCCCAGCGCAGGAACTGGTAGCGCTCCTGGTTGCGGCCGTACTCGATCTCTACGTTGCGCTCGAAGGCGTCCTGGCGGCCGAACACGTCGGCGATGACCGAGTGGTCGATGACCAGCTCGGCCGGGGCCAGCGGGTTGACCTTCGAGGCGTCGCCGCCCAGGTCGCGGACGGCCTCGCGCATGGTGGCCAGGTCGACCACGCAGGGCACGCCGGTGAAGTCCTGCATGAGGACGCGGGCGGGCGTGAACTGGATCTCCACGCTGGGCTCGGCGGTCGGGTCCCAACCACCCAGCGCGCGGATGTGGTCGGCGGTGATGTTGGCGCCGTCTTCGGTGCGCAGCAGGTTCTCCAGCAGGATCTTCAGGCTGAAGGGCAGCCGCTCGTGGCCCTCCACCTTGTCGATCTGGAAGATCTCGTAGCCCGCGTCACCGACGCGCAGCTCACTCTTGGCACCGAACGTGTCGAGGCTCGCCACGTCGTACTCCTTCACAGCGGGTCTGTTACCACCTGAGTCTTTCGCAGAGGCCGACACGTGGGCAGGTAAGGCAAGGCTTACTGCCTGCGGCGGCGTCACCCAAACCGTACGTCCGTCTTGTTTAAGGCGCAAGTCCGTGCCAGACTCCGGGATGTGATTCACCACGTACAGGTCGCCTGCCCCCGGGGCAGCGAGGACGTGCTGCGCGGCTTCTACGTCGGCGTCCTCGGCATGACCGAGAAACCCAAACCACCCGCGCTCGCGGTCCGTGGCGGCTGCTGGTTCATCGACGAGTACGGCAGCGAACTGCACCTCGGCGTCGAGGACGACTTCCGCCCCGCCCGCAAGGCCCACCCCGCCCTGCTCCGCCCCGACCTCGACACCCTCGCCGCCCGCCTGGAGGCGGCAGGCTACCCGGTGACCTGGGGCAACGACGAGGTCCCCGGCATCCGCCGCTTCCACACCGAAGACCCCCACGCCAACCGCCTCGAATTCGTCCTGATCGCCCCCGCCTGACGCGCTCCCTCTCGCGTCGACGCCCCCGCCCGACCGCGTCGATCATGAACTTATGGCCGTGTTCGACGGTGTGTCGCTGCCATAACTTCATGATCGATCACATCTGATCTCGATGGGCCGGGGTGTGCCGAGTGGCCCGTGGGATGTCGGGTGGCCTGCGCGCCGAACCGCCCGCGGGGGCGGCGGTTCGGTGTGCGGGCCAGCCGATCCGGATTGGTGCTCCACCGGTGGCGTCACGTGGTGGGACGATCCGGTCATGATCTCTTCGGGCGCGGTTCTCGGTGTGTTCGCGGTGGCGCTGGCCATGGTGCTCACCCCGGGGCCGAACATGATGTATCTCGTCTCGCGCAGCATCACCCAGGGGCGCCGGGCGGGGCTGATCTCGCTGGCCGGTGTCGCGGTGGGCTTCCTCGTCTACCTGGTGGCCACGAACCTGGGGCTCTCGGCGCTGTTCGTGGCGGTGCCGTCGCTCTACCTCGCGGTGAAGCTCGCCGGTGCGGCGTACCTCGGCTGGTTGGCTTTCCAGGCGCTGCGGCCCGGCGGGGTGTCGGTGTTCGAGCCGGCGGCGCTGCCGCCGGACTCGAACCGGCGGCTGTTCACGATGGGGCTGGTCACCAACCTGCTCAACCCCAAGATCGCCATCATGTACCTGTCGCTGATCCCGCAGTTCATCGACCCGGCGGCCGGGCACGTGCTGGCGCAGGGCTTCCTGCTCGGCGCGGTGCAGATCGTGGTCGCGGTCACCGTCAACGGGCTGATCGCGCTGGCCGCGGGCACGATCGCGAGCTTCCTTTCCGGCCGCCCGGTATGGCTGCGCGTCCAGCGCTACCTGATGGGCACCGTCCTCGGCGTGCTCGCCGTCCGCATGGCGACCGACCACACCCGCCCCACCCCCGCCTGACCGCCCGGCCCCACCCGTCTCGCCGCGCCGCGCCGTCTCGCCGCGCCGCGCCGTCTCGCCGCGCCGCGCCGAGCGATGATCATGAAGTTATGGCACCGACACGCCGTCGAACCTGCCCATAAGTTCATGATCACCGCGGCGCGGCGCGGTGCCGGGCGGGCGTGTGATCGGGGGAATGTTGGAGGATCGTTGACTGTTCAACTATCTTGTCAGGGGAAACGTTAGTACAGAGGGAGGGCGTCATGCCTGCCGTTACCGTCGATGACCTGTTGGTGCTGCCCCGGGTGCCCGTGCCGGGTGAGGCCGCGGTCGAGCGGAAGGTCACGTCGGTGACCGCCGCGCCGTCGGGGTTCGAGGGGGAGGGGTTCCCGGTCCGCCGCGCGTTCGCGGGCGTCGACCTGAAGGCCCTGGACCCGTTCATCCACATGGACCAGATGGGTGAGGTCGAGTACGCACCCGGAGAGCCGAAGGGAACCCCGTGGCACCCGCACCGGGGCTTCGAGACGGTCACCTACCTGCTCGACGGCATCTTCCGGCACCAGGACTCGCACGGCGGCGGCGGGCTGATCTCCGACGGTGACACCCAGTGGATGACGGCCGGCAGCGGCCTGCTGCACATCGAGGCTCCGCCGGAGGAGCTGGTCATGTCGGGCGGCCTGTTCCACGGCTTCCAGCTGTGGGTCAACCTGCCCGCCAAAATGAAGATGTCGCCGCCGCGTTATCAGGACATCCGGGCCGGTCAGGTGTCGCTGCTCAGCTCGCCCGACGGCGGCGTGCTGCTGCGCGTCATCGCCGGTGAGGTGGCCGGTTACTCCGGGCCGGGCATCACGCACACCCCGATCGCGCTGGTGCACGCCACGCTCGCGCCGGGCGCGCAGCTGCGGCTGCCGTGGCGGCCGGACTTCAACGCGCTGGTGTACACGCTGGCCGGGTCGGGTTCGGTCGGCGCCGAGAAGCGGCCGGTGAAGCTGGGCGATCTGGCGGTGTACGGGGCCGGTGACGTGATCACCGTCGAGGCCGACGCGTCGCAGGAGAGCCGCAACGCGGCCGGCATGGACGTGCTGATCCTGGGCGGGCTGCCGATCCGCGAGCCGGTGATGGCGTACGGCCCGTTCGTGATGAACACCAAGGCCGAGCTGATCCAGGCGTTCGAGGACTACCAGGCGGGCAAGCTGGGTGTGATCCCGAGCGAGCCGCGCCGGGTCGACGTCGGCGAGGGCGACCACCCGGGCCACGACGTCCTCTGAGCAGGGCCTGCGGGCCGTAATGGTTAAGAAGGGCACCTTCTATAACGCGGAGCGTTAAGAAGGTGCCCTTCCTTGCTCTCGGTCCGGCGTCACGGGACCGGGGGCAGGGGCGGGAGGCCGGGGACGGGGAGTTCGGGCAGGCCGGGTACGGGCGGGAGGCTCGGGTCGACGGGCAGGCCGGGTGCGGCGCCGCCGAGCACGATGGAGATCAGGCTGGCCAGCAGGTCGTTGATGCTGGTCAGCAGTTCGGTGATGGCATCCATGGGACCCACCTTCCGGTAGCGGTCGCGGAGGTGTATCGACCGATTAGGACTATTTGATTACTAATACCCGACATGTGGCAAGGGTTGCCCTGCTTCCGGAGGACCACGGTTGGGGGAGGGTGTCGGCGGCGATCTTTCAGCCTCCTGCTGTTTACACGTCAAAGATTGCAAGGCCTTGCGGAAACATTTCAGTTACCCGTATGTTGCCGCTGTTGCTCGTGTGACGCCCCCGACACTTCACCCTCCCGGAGAAGGCCCATGGCAGCCCTACGCGCCCTCGTGCGCCCCGCGGCACTTCGCAAAGAGTTGAGAAACCCCCGGACCCTCCTCATCGGACTGCTGGCGGTGGTGCTGGCCGTGGCCCCATTCGTGGTGATCCGCTCGCTGACCGGCGGCGGCCCCGCGCAGTGGGTGCAGGCCGGTGACACCTACTGGGCCGACGAGCCCGCGGCGGCGGCGCTCGCCGCGGCCGGCACGCCGCGCCGCCAGGCGGAGCAGTTCTACTTCGTGCTGCCGGACCGCTTCGCCAACGGCGACACCCGCAACGACAAGGGCGGGCTGTCCGGCGACCGGCTCAAGACCGGCCTGGACAAGACCGACAAGGGCTTCTACCACGGCGGCGACCTGGCCGGCCTGATGGACAAGCTCGACTACATCGAAGGCCTGGGCACCACCGCGATCTGGCTCGCCCCGGTGTTCCAGAACCGCCCGGTGCAGGGGACCGGCGCGGACGCCTCGGCCGGCTACCACGGCTACTGGATCACCGACTTCACCCAGGTCGACCCGCACTTCGGCACCAACGCGGACCTGAAGAAGCTGGTCAAGCTCGCACACCAGCGCGGCATCAAGATCTACCTCGACGTCATCGTGAACCACACCGCCGACGTCATCGCGTACGAGGAGAACCAGTACTCGTACGTGGACAAGAAGACCAGCCCGTACACCGACACCGCGGGGCGGGCGTTCGAAGACGTCAACTACGCCGATGGAAAGAGCGGGTTCCCCAAGACGGACCGCTCGTCGATGCCGTACACCCCGGTCTTCAAGAGCGCTGCCGACGCCAAGGCCAAGACGCCCGCCTGGCTGAACGACCCGACGATGTACCACAACCGGGGCGACTCCACCTTCTCCGGCGAGAACAGCACCTACGGCGACTTCTTCGGCCTCGACGACCTGTGGACCGAGCGGCCCGAGGTGGTCCGCGGCATGACCAAGGTCTACTCGGACTGGATCGAGTCCACCGGCGTGGACGGCTTCCGCCTGGACACCGCCAAGCACGTGAACATGGAGTTCTGGCCGCAGTTCAGCCAGGGCATCGCGGTCGACGCCCGCAAGGCCGGCAAGCCCGACTTCTTCATGTTCGGCGAGGTCTACTCGGCCGACCCGAACATCATGTCGAGTTACGTGCGGCAGGGCCGCCTGCAGGCCACGCTCGACTTCGGCTTCCAGGCCGCCGCGCAGGGCTTCGTCACCGGCGGCTCCGGCCAGGGCCTGGGCGACCTGTACGCCGCCGACGGCCTGTACACC
The DNA here is from genome assembly GCF_042663325.1 of Catellatospora aurea. NCBI lineage: Bacteria > Bacillati > Actinomycetota > Actinomycetes > Micromonosporales > Micromonosporaceae > Catellatospora > Catellatospora aurea. The sequence goes on along the minus strand of NZ_JBHTAC010000001.1, from coordinate 332,906 downwards.
TCACCCGGCACCGACGCGTCCACGCTGCCGACCTTCCTCGGCAACCACGACATGGGCCGCATCGGCACGTTCATCAGCAACGTCGAGGCTGACGCCACGGTCGCCCTCCAGCGCGACCGGCTCGCCCACGAGCTCATGTTCCTGACCCGCGGCCAGCCGGTCGTCTACTCGGGCGACGAGCAGGGCTTCACCGGCAACGGCGGGGACAAGGACGCCCGGCAGGACATGTTCGCCAGCCAGGTCGCCGACTACCTCGACGACGACCTGCTCGGCACCGACCGCACCCACGCGGCCGACCAGTTCGACACCGTGCACCCGCTCTACCGCGCGATCGCCGAGCTGGGCGCGCTGCGCAAGGCGCACCCGGCGCTGCGCGACGGCGTGCAGGTGACCCGGCACGCGGGCGACGGCGTGTTCGCCTTCTCCCGCATCGACCCGGCGCAGCGCTTCGAGTACCTGGTGGCGTCGAACAGCGGCACCGCCCCGAAGACCGTCACCGTGGACACCGCCACCGCGAGCGCCGTGTTCGGGCAGCTCTACCCCGCTGCGGGCAACGGCCCGACGGCCGGGGCGGACGGCAAGGTGACGATCACCGTGCCCGCGCTGTCCAGCATCGTGCTGCGCGCCGACCGGGCGCTGCCGAGCGCCGGCGACCCGCAGATCACCATCACCGCCCCGGGTTCGGGCGCGGAGGTCGCCACCCGCGCCGCCGTCACCGCCCAGGTCACCGGCGACCCGCTCGCCACGGTCACGTTCGCGGCGCAGGTCGGCGACGGCCCGTGGAAGCTGCTCGGCACCTCGAAGGCGGTCGGCGAGCACACCGTGTTCCACGACCTGACCGGCCTGGCCGGTGGCACGGCCGTCACCTACAAGGCCGTCGTCCGCGACGGCGCGGGCCGCACCGCGTCCACGACCAGCGCCATCACCGTGGCCTCGCCCGCGCAGGCCGCGCAGCGCGAGTACGTGCTGGTGCACTACCAGCGCGGCGACGGCGACTACGACCCGTGGGGGCTGTACACCTGGGGTGACGTCGACGGTTCGATGCAGCACCCGTGGCCGCAGGGGCAGCCGTTCGCGGGAGAGGACTCGTACGGGCGCTTCGCCTGGGTGAAGGTCAAGCCGGGCGCGACGAACGTCGGGTTTCTCGTGGTCAACGGCTCGGGTAGCAAGGACGTCGAGGCCGACCGCAGCGTCGACCCGAGCCGGGTCGGGGAGATCTGGCTGAAATCGGGCGACGCGACGATCTACCCCTCCCGTGCCGCCGCGACCGGCAAGGTGGACATGCACTACCGCCGGGCCGACGCGAGCTACCCCGGCTGGGGCCTGCACCTGTGGGGTGACGGCCTGGCCGCCGGAGCGGGCACGGACTGGTCGAGCCCGCGCCAGCCGGACGGCACGGACGCTTTCGGCGCACACTGGAGTGTGCCCGTCGGCGACGCGACCAAGCCGGTGAACTTCATCGTGCACCGGGGCGACGAGAAGGACCCGAACGCCGACCTCGCCATGGACATGGGTGTCGGCGAGGCGTGGATCGCGTCCGGCGACGCGACCGTGCACCCGACCCGGGCCGCCGCCGAGAAGACCGCGGTGCTGCACTACCGCCGGGCCGACGGGAACTATGCCGGCTGGGGCCTGCACCTGTGGGACGGCAACGCGAATCCGGTCGAGTGGGGCAGCCCGATGCAACCGACCGGCACGGACGCGTTCGGCGCGTACTGGCGCATCCCGCTGGTGGACGGCGCGACCGGGGTGAACTACATCATCCACAAGGGCGACGAGAAGGACCTGCCGAGCGACCAGCGGCTGGACTTCGCGACGTTCGGCAACGAGGCCTGGATCCTGTCCGGGCAGCAGGCCTACCTGCGGCCGTCGGTCAAGGGCGCGGCGCTGGACATCGACCTGAGCAAGTCGTACGCCCACTGGCTGGACCGCGGCACCATCGCGTGGAACAAGCACGACCCCGACGGCAAGGTGTACGACCTGGTCGTCGCCCCGAACGGCGGGCTGTCCGTGGTGGACGGCGCGCTGGCCGGCGACTTCACTAAGATCCGGCTGTCCGCGTCCGGCGGCCTGTCCGAGGCGCAGCGCCAGAAGTTCCCGCACCTGTGGGCGTACGGCGCGTTCGACGTGAACGCCACCCTCGCGAGCATCAAGAACGCGCTGCGCGGGCAGCTCGTGGTGACCGAGAGCGACCACGAGGGCAAGCTGCTGTCGGCGACAGGGGTGCAGATTCCGGGAGCACTCGACGACGTCTACTCCGGCGCGGCCAAGGCGGCGCTGGGCCCGGTGTTCGCCAAGGGGAGGCCCAGCCTCGCGCTGTGGGCCCCGACGGCGAAGGACGTGCAGCTGGAGCTGTTCGACAGCCCGTCGGCGACGCCGCGGACCGTGTCGATGCTGCGCGACGACAACACCGGCGTGTGGAAGGTGACCGGGTCGAGTGACTGGACCGGTAGGTACTACCGGTTCCGGGTCAGCGTGTGGCAGCCCGCCAAGGCGCAGGTCGTCACGGCGTCGGTGACGGACCCGTACGCCGTCGCGCTGTCGGCGAACTCGACGCACGGCCAGCTGATCGACGTGGCGAAGCTGCCCGGCGCGGCGGTGAAGGCCCCGTCCTACACGGGCCGGGCGCAGATCCAGGAGCTGTCGGTGCGCGACTTCTCGGTCGCGGACTCGACGGTGCCGCAGGACAAGCGCGGTACGTACGCCGCCTTCACCGACCCGCGGACCGCGGGTATGCGGCACCTGAAGTCGCTGGCCGACGCCGGGGTCTCGCACCTGCACCTGCTGCCGGTGTTCGACTTCGCGACGATCCCCGAGAAGCGGACCGACCAGCAGCAGCCCGCCTGCGACCTGCCGTCGCTGCCCCGGGACTCGTCCCAGCAGCAGGCCTGCGTGGCGGGGGTCGCCGCGACCGACGGCTACAACTGGGGCTACGACCCGCTGCACTACACGGTGCCCGAGGGCGGCTACGCGACCGAGCCCGAGGGCAAGGCCCGCAACGTGGAGTTCCAGTCCATGGTGGACGGCATCCACCGGGCCGGGCTGCGGGTGGTGCTGGACGTCGTCTACAACCACACCTCGGCCGCCGGCGACGACCCGAAGTCGGTGCTGGACCGGATCGTGCCCGGCTACTACCACCGCCTGCTGGAGGACGGGGCCGTGGCCACCTCCACCTGCTGCGCCAACACCGCGCCCGAACACGCGATGATGGGCAAGCTGGTCGTCGACTCGCTCGTCACCTGGGCGAAGACGTACCGGGTGGACGGGTTCCGGTTCGATCTGATGGGCCACCACCCGAAGCAGAACCTGCTCGACGTCCGCGCGGCACTGGACAAGCTCACCCTGGCCAAGGACGGCGTGGACGGCAAGGCGATCCTGCTCTACGGCGAGGGCTGGAACTTCGGCGAGGTCGCGAACGACGCCCGGTTCGAGCAGGCCACCCAGGCGAACATGGCGGGCACCGGCATCGCCACGTTCAACGACCGGCTGCGCGACGCCGTACGCGGCGGCGGCCCGTTCGACGGCAACCCGCGGCTGCAGGGCTTCGCGTCCGGGCTGTTCACTGACCCGAACGGCGACGCGGTCAACGGCACGGCCGCCGAGCAGAAGGCCCGGCTGCTGCACCAGCAGGACCAGATCAAGGTCGGCCTGACCGGCAACCTGGCCGGGTTCACCTTCACGGACTCGGCGGGCAACCAGGTCAGCGGCGCGGAGGTGGACTACAACGGCGCGCCGGCCGGGTACACCAAGGCCCCGGCGGAGGCGATCACGTACGTCGACGCGCACGACAACGAGATCCTGTTCGACGCGCTGGCGTACAAGCTGCCCGCGGCCACCCCGGCGCTGGACCGGGCGCGGATGCAGGTGCTGGCGCTGTCTACGGTGGTGCTCAGCCAGGGCACCGGGTTCGTCACCGCGGGCTCTGACCTGCTGCGCAGCAAGTCGCTGGACCGTAACTCGTACAACTCCGGCGACTGGTTCAACGCCATCCGCTGGGACTGCGCGAGCGGCAACGGGTTCGGGCTCGGCCTGCCCCCGGCTGCGGACAACGAGAGCAAGTGGGCGTACGCCAAGCCGCTGCTCGCGGACCCGGCGCTGGTGCCGACGTGCGAGGCGATCGGCCTGGCCGGGGACCGGTTCGCGGAGCTGCTGCGGGTCCGCGCGTCCAGCCCGCTGTTCTCCCTGCGTACGCAGGCCGAGGTGCAGCAGGCGGTGTCGTTCCCGCTGTCCGGGGCCGCCGAGACCCCGGGCGTGATCACGATGGTGATCAAGAAGGACGGCAAGACGGTCGTGGTGGTCTTCAACGCCACCACGTCCAGCACCACCCAGACCGTCGCATCCCTGAAGAACGCACGCCTGGGCCTGCACCCGGTCCTGGCCGCCTCGGCCGACCCACTGGTCCGCCAGTCCGCGTACACCTCCTCCACGGGCGCCTTCACCGTGCCCGCCCGTACCGTGACGGTCTTCGTCACGAAGTGACACAAAGGGGGCGGCCCGCCACGCACGGCCGCCCCGAGCAAGGAAGGGCACCTTCACATCGCTATGCGTTGTAGAAGGTGCCCTTCCTATCGCCCTGGTGCGGCGTGAGCCGTGATGGAGCTGGTCAGGGCCGGGTCAGGGGCAGCCGGGGCCGATGGACGGGCGGATGCACGTGTCGGTGCCCGTGCCGCCGTCGTTGGTGTTCGTGCCGTCGCCGCCGTTGAGCAGGTCGTTGTTGGCCCCGCCGAACTGGTTGTCGTTGCCGCCCCCGCCGAGCAGGTAGTCCTCGCCGTTCCCGCCGATCAGGACGTCGCTGCCGGCGTCGCCGCGCAGGTAGTCGTTGCCGTCGGCCCCTTCGAGGGTGTCCGTGCCGTCGCCGCCGACGAGGTAGTCCGCGCCCGCGTTGCCGCAGAGCAGGTCGTCGCCGCCACGGCCGTCGATGTAGTCGTTGCCGCCCAGGCCGAAGATCACATCGGGACCCGGGGTGCCGACGAGGTAGTCGGCGCCGTTGGTGCCGACCCGGGTCGGCGTGGCGGTCGCGCAGGTCACCAGGGCCGCGGCCCGCTGGGCGGCGCTCGCCACGTCGTCAGGGGCCAGCGCATCGGCCGTGGTCGGCCCGGCCAGGCCGCCCGCCACCAGTCCGGCGGCGACCATCAATCCGGTCGCCAGCGTACGCACCCACGTGCGGCGGCCCTGGAAGTCTTCACTCCTCGCGAGCATCGCTCACCCCCGGACGGACCGTTCACGCCGGGCGATGACCCGCCCCGCGCAGGTCGGCGTGTGTATTGGCCGTCCGATGTGCTCCAACGCGAAGCTTCTGACCAGGTTACGGCCATGATCGGAACACGTGTGCGGGCGGGCTGCCGCACTCGCCGCCCACTCTCACGGCAAAGGGCGGGCGCCCCGTGGGGGATGCCCGCCCTTTGCCGTGCTTTCCTCGATCATGAAGTTGTTCCCATGACACGCCGTCGAGCCGTGCCATAAGTTCATGATCGACTCGTTTCGGGGGGTCAGCCGGGGAGGCGGGGGCCGGCCTCGCGTTGGGTGGCGAGCCAGGTTTCGACCTCGGTGGAGGTGCGGGGGAGGCCGGCGGAGAGGTTGACGGCGCCGGTCTTGGTGACCAGGACGTCGTCCTCGATGCGGATGCCGACGCCGCGGAGTTCGGCGGGGACCAGTTCGTCCTCGGGCTGGAAGTACAGGCCGGGCTCGACGGTGAGGACGTAGCCCTCGTCGAGCGCGCCGTCCTTGTACGCCTCGTGCCGGGCGTGGGCGCAGTCGTGCACGTCGATGCCGAGCATGTGGCCGAAGCCGTGCAGGGTCCACCGGCGGTAGATGGTCGACTCCTTGGACATCGCCTCTTCGACGCTGACCGGGAGGATGCCCAGGTCGTGCAGGCCCTCGGCGAGCACCCGCATGCAGGTGGTGTGCACGTCGGCGAACTTCACGCCCGGCTTGATGAAGTCCATGCCGGCCTGCTGCGAGGCGTGCACGATGTCGTACACCTGGCGCTGCAGCGGGGTGAACGTGCCGCTGACCGGCAGGGTTCGGGTCACGTCGGCGGTGTAGAGGTTGCGGTTCTCCACGCCCATGTCCAGCAGCAGCAGCTCGCCCGGGGTCGTCCGGCCGTCGTTGCGGATCCAGTGCAGCACGGTCGCGTTGCGGCCCGCGCCGACGATCGAGCTGTACCCGACGGTGTTGCCGTCGTGGCGGGCGCGCAGGCCGAACACGCCGTCGATGAGGCGCTCGGAGACCGGCCGGTCGGCCGGGATGATCCGAGCCACGTCCTCGAAGCCGCGCACGGTGGCGTCGATCGCGTCCTGCAGCTGGGCGATCTCCCACTCGTCCTTGACGAGCTTCATCTCGGAGATGGTCCAGGCCAGCTCGCGGTCGCGCTCCGGGTTCGTCGGCCGGACCAGGCCGTCGACGTGCGGGTCGAGGCCGCGCAGCACCCGGGTGCGGCCCGGGGCGAGGTCGTTGAGCACGTCGGGCAGCGTGTCCAGGTGGGCGGTCTCGACGCCCAGCTCGGCGGACTTCTCGCGCAGCGTGTGGCGGCGGCCGATCCACAGCTCGCCGTAGCGGCGGTCCTTGAAGAACTCGTCGGTGTCGCGTGGCGAGCGGGGGCGCACGTACAGCACGGCGTCGTGGCCTGAGCCGTTGGGGCGCAGGACCAGCACGCTCTCCGGGTCGTGCTCGCCGGTCAGGTAGACGAAATCGCTGCCCGGGCGGTACGGGAAGTCGGTGTCGTTGGCCCGCACCATCTCGTGCCCGGACGGGATCACCAGCGTCTCGCCGGGGAACGCCGCGGACAGCGCCGCGCGCCGCTTGGCGTGGTTCGGGGCCTCCGCCCGCAGGGTCACCGGGAGCTCGGTGTCGCTCCATCCGGTGCGCATGAACTGCAGGAACTTCTCCGGGTACGCAGGGTCGTGCGACTCGGTGCCCTTCTTCTCTTCAGTCATATTGCCGCCTCCGAGCATGGTCTTCGTGTGTTCCGAGCCTATCGCCCGCTGGTAGCTGGCATGATTGCCCACGTGTGTGGACTTTTGGCCTTTTTCAGTAGTCAGGGCACGGTTGATGCGTACTCGGGCCCCCTTGGCGAGGCCCTGGAACGGCTGCACCACCGGGGCCCCGACGACACCGGGCTGGACGTCGTCGACACCGACGCGATCTTCGCGCACAAGCGGCTGGCGATCATCGACGTCGAGTTCTCCAAGGAGCCGCTGCCCTGGTCGCCGCCCGGCCCCGACAGCGCCGACTCCGCCGAGGCCCGCTACCTGCTCACCTTCAACGGGGAGATCTACAACTACCTGGAGCTGCGCCAGGAGCTGATCGACGAGTACGGCGCGAAGTTCGCCACGCAGGGTGACGGTGAGGTCATCGTGGCGGGATACCACTACTGGGGCGAGGCGGTGCTGGACCGGCTGCGGGGCATGTTCGCCTTCGTGATCTGGGACCGGCAGGAGCGGCTGGCCTTCGGCGCGCGCGACGCGTTCGGCATCAAGCCCCTGCACTACCTGCAGACCGTGGACGGGCTGTTCCTGGCCAGCGAGAAGAAGGCGCTGCTGCCGTTCGCGCCCAGCGCCGCCGCGGGCAACGCCGGCATCGACCCGGTGCAGCTGTCGCACCTGCTGACCTTCCAGTACGTGCCGGAGCCGCACACGCTGCACCACGGCATCGAGCGCATCGGCTCCGGGGAGTGCCTGACCTGGCGGCCCGGCCCGGCCGGCGAGCGCACCGGCGGGGAGCTGACCAAGCGCCGCTGGTTCCGGCCGGTGCTGCGGCCCCGGCTGTCGATCGACGACCCGAAGCGCCTGTTCGCGCAGATCCACGAGACGCTGCGGGAGAGCGTACGGCTGCACATGCGCTCCGACGTGCCGGTCGGCGCGTTCCTGTCCAGCGGCATCGACTCCACCGCCGTCGTGGCGCTGGCCCGGGAGTGGAACCCGAACATCCTGACCTTCACCGTCGGCTTCGACGTGCCCGGCTACTCCGAGATCGACGTGGCCCAGGAGTCGGCCCGGCACCTGGACGTCACCACCATCCCCACCAAGATCGGCGCGCGGGAGATGATGGAGGCGCTGCCGCGCATCGTCTGGCACCTCGACGACCCGGTCGCCGACCCGTCCCTGGTCCCGCTCTACCACGTGGCGCAGACCGCCGCGAAGCACGTGACCGTGGTGCTGTCCGGCGAGGGCGCGGACGAGTTCTTCGGCGGGTACGGCATCTACCGCGAGCCGCTGTCGCTGGCCCCGCTGACCCGGCTGCCGCACTCGTTCCAGCGCGGCCTGCGGGCGGTCTCCAAGGCGATCCCGCGGGGCATGCGCGGCAAGAGCTACCTGGAACGGGGCACCACCCCGCTGACCGAGCGCTTCTCCGGCAACTCGCGGATCTTCACCGAGGACGCCGAGATCCGCCGCCTGCTGCGCCGCCGCGAGTCGGTCGAGGCGGCGGCCCGGTTCACCGACGTCACCGCGCCGCTGTACGCCGAGGCGGCCGCCGACGGCCTCGACGACGTGGCCACCATGCAGTACGTCGACATCCACACCTGGCTGCGCGGCGACGTGCTGGTCAAGGCCGACCGCATGTCCATGGCGCACTCGCTGGAACTGCGGGTGCCGTTCCTGGACCGCGAGGTGTTCGCGGTCGCCTCGAAGATCCCCCTGGAGCTCAAGGTGCCGCCGCGCTCCAACGCCACGAAGTACGCCATGCGCAAGGCGCTGGAGCAGGTCGTGCCGCCCGCCATCGTCAACCGCCCGAAGCTGGGCTTCCCGACCCCGACCCGGGTCTGGCTGGCCGGCGAGATGTACGACTGGGCCCGGGAGATCCTGCACACCTCCGGCGCCGACGACCTGCTCGACCTGACCTATGTGGACGGTCTGCTCAAGGAGCACCGGGCCGGGGGCGCGGACAACTCCCGCAAGATCTGGACGGTGCTGGTCTTCTGCGTCTGGCACTCCATCTTCGTCGCCCGCACCCTGGATCCAGGCGTGGGACGCAACGAATCCGCCCTGCTGACGAAACCCGTCGTCGGCTCGATGGTTTCCTGACCGTTACGTCCGTGCCATGCTTGCTCTGACAACCCACGCCGTGCCCGCGTCCGCCGTGTCACACCGTCCAGGTGCGACACCGCAGGTCGGGGCCGGTGGAGCCGTCAGGGGAGGCGGGATGGCGCAGCCGGTCCTGGTGCAAGTCTCGTCCCTGCTGAGACCCGACGCGCTCGTGGCCGCCCGGGGGCTCTGGCGGGTGCCGGGGCCCCCGCGGCTGCTGCACGCCGACGTCGCGGCCCTGCCGGACAGCGCGCTGCCCTGGCTGTGGGACGTGGCCGAGGAGTTCGGCCGCGACGCCGACCTGACCGTGCTGAGCAGCGCCGACGTGCTCGCTCGGCACGGCGCGGTCCCGCCGTTGCGGGCGGCGCGGCGGCTGCGCGCCCTGGGCCGGGGCGCGGTGCTGCTGGCGTGCGGCCCGGCGGTGTCGATCCTGATCTGCGACGACCCGGACTCCCGCCCGCGCGCGGACGGGCCCGCGGACATCCTGATCGGACTGCCGTTCACGCCGACGTTACCGAATCTGCAGGCAGCGTTGGGTTTCAGCGGTGTGCCGTGGGACGCACCGGGCTGGTTGGATCTAGCGGAGAAGGCCGCCGCGGCCTAAGGTGCCTTCGTGCCCCTCGTACCAGACGACGACGACACCGTGCCCGAAAACCTTTTCGCCGTACTGCGCCACGCGGTGCTCGACGGCCCCGGATCGACGCCGTCGCGGGTGCGCCACGTCGTCGCGCACGCGAAACTCGACGAGGTCTCGCACGAGTTGCGCGGCTACGTGGACACGATGCGCGAGCACGCCTGGCGCAGCACCGACGAGCAGGTGCGCGAGCTGCTGGCGGTGGGCTGGTCGGAGGACCAGGTATACGAGCTGACCGTGGCCGTGGCGCTGGGCGCCGGGCAGCGGCGGCTGGACGCGGGACTCGCCGCGATCGCGCAGGCGCAGCAGCGCTCGTCCGGCGAGCAGGCCCCGGCCGTGCGGGCGGTGCCCGTCCCGTCGGCGGCGGCGCTCGCTGCCGCTCAGGCGGAGGTGACCCGGCATGCGGCTGCCTAGCCTGGGTCGGTCCTGGCGCTTCAGCGACCGGGTCAAACTGAAGATGATCAGGATCGCCAGCGGGCGTCCGCCGGCCGACATCCTCAAGATGCTGCACTACCGCCGGGAGTTCTTCGGCGAGCCCTTCACCGCCTGGGTGCACCGGGTGCTGCGCGGGCCCTCCGAGTGGAGCATCGGCGAGCGCGAGCTGATGGCGACCTTCGTGTCGAACCTCAACCACTGCCGCTTCTGCGCGGGCAGCCACGGCGCGGTCGCCGACGCGACGCTCGGGCCGGAGGTCACCGCCGCGGTGCTCGACGACTGGCGCACCGCCCCGCTGCGGCCGTCGCTGCGGGCAGCGTTCGCGCTGCTGGAGGTGCTCACCCTGCGCCCGGACGAGGTCGGCCCGGAGCTGGTCGAGGCGGCGTACGCCGAGGGCGTCACCGAGCAGGGGGTGCGCGATGTGGTGCACGTCTGCGCGATCTTCTGCACCATCAACCGGGTCGCCGACGCGGTCGACTTCGCGATCCCGGACGACAAGGGCTTCCAGGGCGACGCGTATCAGCTGCTCAAGCGCGGATACGCGATCAGCTGAGCTAGCCGATGGTGTTCGGCGTGGCCGCGTCCAGCTGGGCGTAGCCGCGCCGGACCGCGTGCTCGGCCTCGCGTAGCCCGGCCTCGCCCCAGCGGGCCAGCGAGCTGGCGGCGGCCACCTTGGCCACGTCGCCGCTGTCGCCGTGGGCGTCGCGGATCAGCCAGTCGAGAGCGGCCAGCTCGTCGTGGGCGATGGTCAGGAACTCCGCGTCGACGATCTCGCCGTGGCCGGGCACCACGACGGTGTCCGGCCCGGCCGTGCGCGACAGCGCGAGCAGCGTCTCCGGCCAGTCCAGCGGGAAGGAGTCGGCGAACCCCGGCGGGGCGCCCTCCTCGACCAGGTCCCCGGCGATGAGCACGTCGTCCACGCGTACCACCAGGTCGCCGGCGGTGTGGCCGCGGCCGTGCCAGGACAGGCGCACCTGCCGCCCGCCGATGTCGATCAGGTCCTCGCGCTCGACGGGCCTGTCCGGCGCGCGCAGCACGACCCGGCCCAGCTCGCGGGCGATCCGCTCGTCGTCGGCCAGCAGTTCCTGCTCCCAGGAGCGCTGCCACTCGTGGCCGTGCTCGCGCAACTCGCGCACGCACTCGCGGTGGCCCCAGATGGGGGTCGCGGGCCCGGCCAGGGTCGCGTTGCCGAAGCAGTGGTCGAAGTGGAAGTGCGTGTTCACGATGCCCAGCGGCTTGGTGGTGACCCGTAGCACGGCTTCCTGCAGCTCCCGGGCCTGGGACCCGGTGGACAGGGTGTCCACCAGCAGCGCGCCGGTCTGCCCGGTGATCAGCGTGCAGTTCACCCGCAGGTACGGGTACACCAGCACGAACACCCCGTCGGCAAGCTCGGTGAACTCGGTCATGACGTAGTCGCCTTCTCCACGAAGCGGTGCCGGTCCACCAGGACCCGCTCCACCCGACCCTCCGCCGCGACGGTCTCGCCGTCGCGCACGGTCACCTCGAAGGTGAGCTTGCGGCCGTCGACCTTCGTCAGCAGCGCCTCCGCCACCACGGTACGGCCTACCGGCGTCGCCGACCGGTGATCCAGCTCGACACGCGTCCCGACCGTGGTCTGCCCGGATTCCAGCACCCGCGCGGTCGCCGCGACCGTGGCCGCCTCCGCCAGCGCGACCACCCGCGGCGTGCCCAGCACTCCGACGTCGCCCGAGCCCAGCGCCTGCGCCGTGTCCGCGTCACTCACCGTCAACTGCACCTTCGCCGTCAGGCCTGCCGTGAGCTGCTGCATGCGCCACAGCCTAGGCGTTCGCCCGGCCGCCCGCACGCTCGCGACACCGCCCGCCGAACCTGCCGATCGCGGGCGGCATCGCGCGAGCTGGACGCACTCGGGCGGCCCTGGTCACCCGTGTCACCCCGCCGGGGCGGCAGGATCGGCGGCCACGAGGCACAGTGGCGGTACACATGGGAGGTGGCGGTGCTGGTCGACTTCGACGGGGAGCTGCTGGAGGTGGTAGCGGCCGGCGGGCTGGCCGCGGCGCACACGGCGCAGATCCGGCAGGCGGTCTACGACGGGCGCCTGCTGCGCTTCCCCGACCCGGCGTGGCGGTGCGCCTACCTGGGCGCGGGCGAGGAGAAGGCCTGCTTCGGCGTACGCGACGGCGACGGGCGCATGTTCGTGCTGGAGGTCATCGACGAGCGCACGTACCTCAACGGGCGCTTCGTGGGCGGGGCCTACTTCGGCGACCACCGCGTGCCCGGCCTGGCCGGGGTGCCCAAGTCGGCGCGGGCGACCGTGGGGCTGCGGTTCACCGGCCTGGTCAAGGCACGGCAGTGGGTGCACGGCCACGAGTGGGCGCGTTTCCCGTGGCGGCCGGACCGGCGCAGCCGCCTCGACGGGCTGCTCACCGGATACCTGCGGCTGGTGCTCGGCGGCCGCTACGAGCGCTACCGGCGGCGCTACTCCGACGTGCACGAGCGCAACGTGATGTTCGAGGTGCGCCCGGCCGGTGCCAAGGGGGCGCCGGTGCTCGCCCGGGATCTGTCCGGCCGGATCAGGCTGGTGCGGGTCGGCCTGCAGCCGATCGACCTGCGCTGATCAGAGCGGGGCGACCCAGTAGAGCTGCTTGTGGCCGCGCGCCTCCATCTCGGCGGCCAGCTGCTCGGCCTCCGCACGGGTGTCGCACCGGCGCACCTCGTACCGGTTGCCGTTGTCGTCCTGCCGCCACACCACCCAGCGCTGCGAAGCCCGTTCGGCCTGCACTTCGTCCCCCCCGCTCCCCGGATTCTCCGGCCGCAAGCGCGACGAAGCTGGTCGATGCCGGAAGGGTAAGTCGACTTACACTTCTGCGCGGGCCGCGCGGGCGCGGGTGGTCAGCTCGTCGGCCCAGGCGAAGGCCTCGGCCAGCGGCCGGTGCGCGGCTGCGGCAGGGGTCGCGCCGGCGACGTCGACGTACACCGTGGCCAGGCCGAGGCGGCGCTGCCAGGGACCCTCGGTGACGCGGACGCTCTGGATCCGGGCGTACGGCACCACGGTCAGCTGCCGGGTCATCAGGCCGTCGACGGTGGCGAACGCGTGCTCGGTCAGGCCCGCGGCGAGCACCCGGCGGCGCAGCGGGGCCAGCCAGCGGGCCCGGTGCGGCACCGGCGACAGGGGCAGCGCCGTGATGTCCAGCCCCGGCAGGGCCAGCGGCACCAGGGCCCGCGCGGTGTCCACGGTCGCCACGGGCAGCAGGCGGTCGGTCTCGGCCCGGCTCTGCTGGCCGTCGGCGCCCACCGAACTCTGCCCGGCGACGGCGAGGGTGATCCGCAGCCAGCCCTTGCCGCGCCACAGCAGCGGCCAGGTCACCGTCAGCGACTGGATGCGCTGCGGGGCGACCACCTGGCTGCGGGTCTCCAGCAGGCCGTGCCGGATGCGCAGACGCTCGTCGGCGGCCCGGCCGATCCGGAAGTTCCAGAAGTTGAGGATGCGCATCACGGGCGCGCCGATGGTGCCCGCCACCGCGGTGACCATGCTGGCGACCGCGAAGACGCCGAAGTCGCTGTTGAAGGCCAGCTGGCCGACGATGTACAGGATGGCCAGCGGCGTGAACATCACCGGCGGGGTCAGGAACTGGCTGACCGTCACGTCGTTGTTGTCGACCCGGTAGAGGTCGGGCTGCTCGGGCCGCGCCGCGGACGGCTCCGGCTCGGCCGGGGCCGTCTCGTCCGTCGGGGCCAGGGTCCGGGTGGCCAGCGCCAGCAGGCGGGTGCGCAGCACGTCGGCCTCGGCCAGGGGCAGGAAGGCCAGCGGAGCCTCGGCCTTGCCCGCGCCGGCCACGTCCAGTTTCAGTTCGGCGAGCCCGGCCAGGCGGGCCAGCACCGGCTGCACGACCTCGATCGCCTGGAGCCGTTCCAGCGGCACCGCGCGGGTGCGCCGGAACAGCACGCCCTCGTGGATGCGCAGCTCCCGGCCGACCACCTCATAACCGGTGAAGCGCCAGGCGACGGCGGAGTAGAGCAGCACCAGCACCAGCAGGCCGAGCAGCACCAGGGCGTACCGGCCGGGGCCGAGGTTCTGCAAGCCGCGCCAGGACACGGCGGCGATGACCAGGACCAGGGTGCGCACGCTCTTGAGCACCGGGCTGAGCGGGTGCAGCCGCTGCCGGGGCAGCATCTCGGCGGGTGTGGTCACAGGCCCTCACCGGCGTCCTCGCCGAGTGCGGCGAGCCGGTCGCGCAGGCGGGCGGCCTCGGCGGGTTCCAGGCCGGGGATGGTCGCGTCGGAAGCCGCCGCGGCGGTGTGTAGCTGCACCGTGGCCAGCCCGAACGAGCGCTCCAGCGGGCCGGCGGTGACGTCGACGTACTGCATGCGGGCGTACGGGACGATGGACAGGTGCCGGACCATCCGGCCGTGCCGGACCAGCAGGTCGCGTTCGCGCTCGGCGTAGCCGTAGGAACGGGCGGCGCGCACCGCGACCACACCCCGCACGACGGTGAACGCCAGCACCGCGACGGCCGCGAACAGGACCCAGCTCGAACCGGTGAAGGCCCAGACCACGCCGCAGACGGCGAGCAGAACCGCGGTGCTGATCGACACTCTGGTGAGTTCCAGCGCGACCAGGCGCGGCGAGACGGGACGCCAGGCGAACTCGCCCGGCCACGGGTCGAGGGCGCTGCGCGTCGCGGTGTGCACGGGTGCTTCGGAGCGCGGGTCGGTCACCGTTCCGACGATAGACGATCAGGCCAGGGGCAGCGTTTCGCGCAGGAAGCCCCGCGCGGACAGGAAGTCGGCCAGGGTCTGCCGGTGCTCGTCGCAGGCGAGCCAGCTCTTGCGCCGCTCCGGGTCGTGCAGCTTGGGGTTGTTCCAGCGCAGGTCCCAGAGGGCCGCGGCGCGGCAGCCCTTGCGTGAGCAGATCAGGGGAGCCTCGGCCTCGATCACGTCGTGGAGCCTACCCGCGCAACAAAAAAGCCCGAGCAGGGCTCGGACTGTGTTGGCGTGCCGGGCGGCCACGGGGGAAGCCGCCCGGCAACGCACGAATATTAACCACGCGCCGGGCGCGGAGGGAAGAGTGGCGGGGCATCCGTTCGGATGAAATGAAAAGCCGACACGCCGCGCTTCCGCAACCGATGGTTTCGCCGGAATAACGGCACTATGCCGCATAAGTCGGCTGTTCGTGCGAGGCTGGGGCAGATCAGGAACCCGTCGGTAACGAGGAGCCGTGGTGCAGCCCATCACCTACGACAACACCACCGGCCCCGAGCTCACCGGCAGCGCCGGCCCCGTCGCCACCCCCGCGCAGGACGCCACGCTGCTGGAACGCGCACTGTTCGAGGTCAAGAAGGTGATCGTCGGCCAGGACCGACTGATCGAGCGCATGTTCACGGCGCTGCTCGCCCGCGGGCACTGCCTGCTGGAGGGCGTGCCCGGGGTGGCCAAGACGCTGGCCGTGGAGACCCTGGCCACGGTTGTGGGCGGCTCGTTCGCCCGGGTGCAGTTCACGCCGGACCTGGTGCCCGCCGACATCGTCGGCACCCGGATCTACCGCACCGGCAGCGAGCGCTTCGACGTCGAACTGGGCCCGGTCTTCGTCAACTTCCTGCTCGCCGACGAGATCAACCGGGCCCCGGCCAAGGTGCAGTCGGCGCTGCTGGAGGTCATGGCCGAGCGACACGTGTCGCTGGGCGGGGTCACCCATACCGTGCCGGATCCGTTCCTGGTCATGGCCACCCAGAACCCGATCGAGCAGGAGGGCGTGTACCCGCTGCCCGAGGCGCAGCGCGACCGCTTCCTGCTGAAGGTGCTGGTGGGCTACCCGACCGACACCGAGGAACGCGAGATCGTGTACCGGAT
The DNA here is from genome assembly GCF_042663325.1 of Catellatospora aurea. Taxonomy (NCBI): domain Bacteria; kingdom Bacillati; phylum Actinomycetota; class Actinomycetes; order Micromonosporales; family Micromonosporaceae; genus Catellatospora; species Catellatospora aurea. Next base: position 316,985 of record NZ_JBHTAC010000001.1, on the reverse strand, counting down.
GGGCGTAGCGCCGCCGCGCGCGGTGCCGGTGCTCACCACCGAGGCGCTGCTCGGCCTGCAGGAACGCGCCGACCAGGTGTTCGTCCACAATGCACTGGTCGACTACTCGGTGCGGCTGGTGCTGGCCACGCGCGCCCCGGCCGAACACGGGCTGCCCGACATCGCCCGGCTCATCCAGTACGGCGCCAGCCCGCGCGCCTCCCTTGGCCTGGTGCGGGCCACCCGGGCGCTGGCACTGCTGCGCGGGCGCGACTACGCGCTGCCGCAGGACGTGCTCGACATCGCCCCGGACATCCTGCGCCACCGGCTGGTGCTCAGCTACGACGCGCTGGCCGACGAGATCCCCGCCGACCACATCGTCGCCCGCGTGCTGGCCGCGGTGCCGCTGCCCTCGGTCGCCCCGCGTCAGCAGGCGACATGAGCGTGACCTCGGCCGCCCCCGAGCGCACCGGTGGCCAGGCCGCGCTGCGGCGGCTGCAACTGCTGGTCAACCGGCGTTTGGACGGACTGCTTCAAGGCGACTACCTGGGCCTGCTGCCGGGGCCGGGCAGCGAGGCCGGGGAGTCGCGGGAGTATCGGGCGGGCGACGACGTGCGGCGGATGGACTGGCCGGTCACCGCCCGCACCACCGTCCCGCACGTTCGGCTCACCGTCGCCGACCGGGAACTGGAGACCTGGCTGGCCGTGGACCTGTCACCCAGCCTCGACTTCGGCACCGCCCGCATGCTCAAGCGCGACCTGGTGCTGGCGGCGACCGCGGCGATGACCCACCTGACCGTGCGCGGCGGCAACCGGGTCGGCGCGGTGATCAACGCGGGCGGCCCCGAGCTGGTCCGCCGCCCCGCCCGGCCCGGCCGGCGCGAGGCGCAGGGACTGCTGCGCACGGTGGCGCGACTGATCGACGAGGCCGGCGCGGCGCGGGCAGCGGAACGTGGGGAGTCGCCTGGCGCGCCGCGAGAGCGGCGGCGCGCCGGGACGAGCCATGTTCCGAAGCGTCCCGCCGACAGCCTCGCGCCGCTGATCGAGGCGCTGAACAGCCCCCCGCGCCGGCGCGGGCTGGCCGTGGTCATCTCGGACTTCCTCGACCCGCCCGAGCGCTGGGCCTGGCCGCTGCGCAAGCTCGCCACCCGGCACGAGGTGCTGGCCGTCGAGGTGCTCGACCCGTGCGAGCTGGAGCTGCCCGCAGCCGGGGTGCTGGAGCTGCGCGACCCGGAGACCGGCATCGTGCACGAGGTGCAGACCGGCGACCGTGACCTGCGCCGCCGCTACGCCCAGGCCGCGCTGCGCCAGCGCGAGTTGATCGCCGACGCGGTGCGCACCGCCGGGGCCCGGCAGGTGCGGCTGCGCACCGACTCCGATTGGCTGCTCGACCTGGTGCGATTCGTGGCCGCGCAGCGACACCGCCGTACCCGCGGGGGGAGCCGATGATCCGTTTCCTGGATCCGATGTGGCTGCTGGCGCTGATCCCGGTGCTGGCCCTGGCCGGGGCGTACGCCGCCCGGCACCTGCTGCGGCGGTTCCGCCGCGACACCGCGCTGCCGTTCAGCAACCTGGAGCTGCTGCGCTCGCTGGTGCCCCGAGGGCTGGGCTGGCGGCGGCACGTGGCCGCCGGGCTGTTCCTGGCGGGACTGTTCTCGCTGGTGACGGCGCTGGCGAGGCCGTCGGTGGAGGTCGACGAGCCGCTGGAGCGGGCGACCATCATCCTGGCCATCGACGTGTCGCTGTCGATGCAGGCCGACGACGTGACCCCGACCCGGATCGAGGCGGCGCAGGAGGCCGCCAAGCAGTTCGTGCAGGAGCTGCCCGGCTCGTACAACCTGGGGCTGGTGTCGTTCGCGAAGTCGGCGAACGTGCTGGTCTCGCCGGGCAAGGATCGCGCGGCGGTGACCGAGGCGATCGACGCGCTGGAACTGGCCGAGGCCACCGCGACCGGCGAAGCTGTGTACACCTCGCTGGATGCGATCAAGGCTGTTCCCGGAGCCGGGGCCGAGGGCCCGCCACCTGCCCGGATCGTGCTGCTGTCCGACGGTTACCGCACCTACGGCCGGGCGATCGAGGACGCGGCCGTCGCGGCGGTCGAGGCGAACGTGCCGGTGACCACGATCGCCTTCGGCACGGATGCCGGCATGGTGGACATCGCCGGGCAGCTGCAGCGGGTGCCGGTGGACCGGCAGGCGCTGGCGGAGCTGGCCGAGACGACCGGGGGCTTCTTCTACGAGGCGGCGTCGGCGGCCGAGCTGACCCAGGTGTACCAGGACATGGGTTCGTCGATCGGCCACAAGACGGTGCCCAAGGAGGTCTCGCAGTGGTTCGCGGCGGCGGCGCTGCTGCTCGGCCTGGGCGCGGGGGCGCTCAGCCTGCTGTGGACCTCACGCCTGCCCTGACGGCGGCTTTGCTCTGCACCCATTCGCTTGCTCTGCACCCGTCCGCGCAACCATCGTGGTGTTGCGCGGGCGGGTGCAGAGCGGAGCCGGTGGGTACGGCGCGCCGGCGGCGTCGCGGGCGCGGGCCGGTGGCGCTCAGCGGGCGCCGACCAGCACGAAGATGGCCACCACCCAGGTCGCGGCAAGGGTGAAGCCCAGCGGGGCGAGGTAACGGTTCATGACGAACTCCGGTGACTGTGTTGTGCACGCAACTACAGGGACACGCGGGTGTGAGTCATGACCAGGTCACGGCGCAGGCCTCCCAGCCGGTGGCAGACACCGGCTCGGTTTCACGGGAGGACGCGCGGGGATGCGAGAGCTGTGGCGCGGTCAGCGCACTGCGGCTCGCGGGACCCGGCCATGACTCGGAGGATCGCTATCTCGCATAGCGATCACCTCCTTAGGCCGAAATCCAGCTCGCAAACGTCGTGATCATACCGTATGGGCGATCGTGATCCGCATCAGCCGTACCGGCAGGGTTTCCGTGTCCACCCGGACGGAGCAGTCTGTGGGAATCCCACAAAGATTATAGTCGGATTTAGTCACGGCCCCGTACCAGCCGCCTTCCGCGCAGCGTCCTAGGCTCAGGCGGAACAACCCTGATCGCGAAGGAGTAACCGTGTCTCGTACCGTCCTCGTCACCGGCGGCAACCGCGGTATCGGCCTGGCGATCGCGCAGGCGTTCGCCAAGCAGGGCGACCGTGTGGCGATCACCCACCGGGGCACCTTCGACCAGTCGCTGGCGCCGGAGATCCTGGGCGTCACCTGCGACGTCACCGACCCCGCCGCGGTCGACGCGGCGTTCACCACCGTGGAGAACGAGTTGGGCCCGGTCGAGGTGCTGGTCGCCAACGCCGGCATCACCGACGACACGCTGCTGATGCGCATGTCGGAGGAGCAGTTCGGCCGGGTGCTGGACACCAACCTCAGCGGCGCGTGGCGCTGTGCCCGCCGCGCCTCGACCAAGATGGTCCGCGGACGCTGGGGCCGCATGATCTTCATCTCCTCGGTGGTCGGCCTGTACGGCGGCGCGGGGCAGGTCAACTACGCGGCGAGCAAGGCCGGCCTGGTCGGCATGGCCCGCTCCATCACCCGCGAGCTGGGCACCCGCAACATCACCGCGAACGTGGTGGCCCCCGGTTTCATCGAGACCGACATGACCGACAAGCTCACCGACGAGCGCAAGGCCGAGATCCGCAAGGCCATCCCGGCCGGCCGCATCGCCGCGGTCGACGAGATCGCCGGCGTCGTCACCTGGCTCGCCGGCGACACCGCCGGCTACATCTCCGGCGCGGTCATCCCCGTCGACGGCGGCCTCGGCATGGGCCACTGACCCGCCTTTGCGCGCGGTCGATCATGAACTTACGGACGTGCTGGGCGGCGTGTCGCCACCCTGGCACCGTGCTCAACGAGATTTCGAATGAGGAGTAGACGTGCTGCTCGAAGGTAAGCGCATCCTGGTCACCGGTGTGATCACGGAGCAGTCGATCGCGTTCAACGTCGCGAAGATCGCCCAGGAGCAGGGCGCGACCGTGGTGCTGACCGGCTACGGCCGCCTGTCGCTGGTGGAGCGGATCGCCAAGCGGCTGCCCGTCACCGCGCCGGTCATCGAGCTGGACGCGACGAACCCCGAGCAGCTGGCGGCCCTGGCCGACAACGTGCGCGGGTACGTCGACGGGCTCGACGGCGTGGTCCACTCGATCGGCTTCGCGCCGTCCACCGCGCTCGGCGGCACGTTCCTGCAGACGCCGTGGGAGGACGTCGCCACCGCGGTGCACGTGTCGACGTACTCGTACAAGGCGCTCGCGATGGCCACCCTGCCGCTGATGCCCAACGGCGGCTCGATCGTCGGCCTGACCTTCGACGCCACCGTCGCCTGGCCGGTGTACGACTGGATGGGGGTGGCCAAGGCCGGCCTGGAGTCCGCCTCCCGCTACCTCGCCAACTACCTCGGCGACCAGGGCATCCGCAGCAACCTGGTGTCGGCCGGCCCGCTGCGCACCATGGCCGCCAAGTCGATCCCCGGCTTCGAGAAGTTCGAGGAGTCCTGGACCGAGCGCGCCCCGCTGGGCTGGAACCTCACCGACACCGTGCCCACCGCCAAGGCCGTCTGCGCCCTGCTGTCCGACTGGTTCCCCGCCACCACCGGCGAGATCATCCACGTCGACGGCGGCTACCACGCCCTCGGCGCATAACCGCCCGGAGCGACTCTTGACGAGTCGCGCCGTCCGGACCTCACCCAGGCCGCAGCTCTTTCAGAGTTGCGGCCTGGGGCGTCTGGGCCTCGGCCCAGGTCGTGGCCGCGCGCGTGCTGTGACGTGTGTGGGATGGCGGGTGGGTGATGTGTGGGCGGTCCGGGTGGGGTTCTAGCCTTTTACGCATGTACGACGCCTTCCTGCTGTTGTCGTTCGGTGGTCCGGAACACCCGGACGAGGTGCTGCCGTTCCTGCACAACGTGACGCGGGGCCGGGGCGTGCCCCCGGAACGCCTGGCCGAGGTCGCCGAGCACTACCTGCGCTTCGGCGGGGTGTCGCCGATCAACGAGCAGTGCCGGGAGCTGGTCGCCGCGATCCGGGCCGATTTCGCGGCCAACGCGGTGGACCTTCCGGTGTACTGGGGCAACCGGAACTGGCGGCCGATGCTGGCCGACACCCTGGCGCAGATGCGCGACCACGGCATCGGGCACGCGGTGGCGCTGGCGACCAGCGCGTACGGGTCGTACTCGTCGTGCCGGCAGTACCTGCAGGACATCGCCTCGGCGCGGGCTGCGGTCGGGCCGCGCGCCCCGGTCGTGGACAAGCTGCGCCACTTCCACGACCACCCGGGCTTCGTCGAGCCGTTCGCCGACGCGGTCGCCGCGGCGCTGTCGACGCTGGACGTGACCCAGCACGCGACCACCCGGCTGGTGTTCACGGCACACTCGATCCCGGTGTCCATGGCGGAGTCCAGCGGCCCGTCCGGCGGGCGCTACGAGGCGCAGCTGCGCGAGACCGCCCGGCTGGTCGCCGAGCGGGGCGCGCCGGGCCTGTCCTGGGACCTGGTGTGGCAGAGCCGCTCGGGCGCGCCGCACATCCCGTGGCTGGAGCCCGATGTCAACGACCACCTGGAGGCACTGGCCAAGGAGGGCGTGACCCAGGTGGTGGTGAGCCCGATCGGGTTCGTCTCCGACCACCTGGAGGTGCTGTGGGACCTCGACGAGGAGGCCGCGGCGACGGCGCGCCGGCTGGGCCTGGGCTTCGCGCGGGCGGGCACCCCCGGCGCGGACCCGCGCTTCGTGGCGATGGTGCGCGACCTCGTGCTGGAGCGGATGGCGCCGCCGGGGGACCGCACCCGGGCCGCGCTCGGTAGGCTCGGGCACTGGGATGTCTGTGCGAGCAACTGCTGCCCGCCGCCGGTGCGCAGCAACAGAGAGGGAACCCGATGACCGACCGCAAGCCGATCGCCGCCTGGTTGACCGACATGGACGGCGTACTGGTCCACGAGGGTGAGCCGGTGCCGGGCGCGCCGGAGTTCATCGGCCGGCTGCGGGCCTCGGGCGTGCCGTTCCTGGTGCTCACCAACAACTCCATCTACACCCCGCGCGACCTGCACGCGCGCCTCACCCGGCTGGGCTTCGACCTGCCGGAGTCGGCGATCTGGACGTCGGCGCTGGCCACCGCCCAGTTCCTGGCCGACCAGCGGCCGGGCGGCACGGCGTACGTCATCGGCGAGGCGGGCCTGACCACGGCCCTGCACGCGGCGGGCTACATCATGACCGACTACGAGCCCGACTACGTGGTGCTGGGCGAGACCCGCAACTACAGCTTCGAGGCGATCACCACGGCGATCCGCCTGATCAACAAGGGCGCCCGGTTCATCTGCACCAACCCGGACGCCACCGGACCGTCCAACGAGGGCGCGCTGCCGGCCGCGGGCTCGGTCGCCGCGCTGATCACGAAGGCCACCGGCATCGAGCCGTACTTCGTGGGCAAGCCGAACCCGATGATGATGCGCTCGGCGCTCAACAAGATCGGCGCGCACTCGGTGCAGGCCGCGATGATCGGCGACCGGATGGACACCGACGTGCTCTGCGGCCTGGAGGCCGGGCTGCACACGATCCTCGTGCTCACCGGCATCGCCACCAAGGCCGATGTGGAGCGCCACCCCTACCGGCCGTCGCGGGTCATCAACTCCGTCGCCGACCTGATCGACGAGGTCCAGCCGCTGCAGGCCGAGGCGGAGGCCGCCTAGCTCTCGAACGGGGCGTTGCAGGCGGCGACGAGGGCGGCACGGCAGGCGGCGGCGAGCGGGCGCAGGGCCTCGTCGCGCTGCTGGGCCTCGAAGCTGTTCAGCGCCCCGCCCGGGGCGGCCTGGCCGGCCAGCGTGAGCACCCGGTCGAGCACGCAGGCGCGGGCGTAGAGCCGTCGGGCCCGCGGGTCGTAGCCCGGGGGCAGGTCGGTCTCGGCGTCGGGCTTGCGCAGCGCCTGCAGCGCCCCGGCGAGTTCGGGGCGCCACTGCGCCACGTCCAGGCGTACCAGCCGGGTGGTGGTCTCGGTCAGCGCCTGGCTCAGCGCGCCGTCGGCCTCGCGCACCCCCGGCAGGTGCGCGCTCGGGGCCTCCGACAGCTCGAACGCGCGCCACAGCACGGTGGTGAAGGTGACGCCCGACCCGGATGTGTGCTGCCGCGCCTCGGGCACCAGGCCGAGCCGGCTGGCGATGACCCCCTCACCGTTGACCAGCGCGTGGCTGGTGAACGGGCCGGGACCGGGCAGCCCGCGCGGGTCGCCGGGCACCGGCAGCACCAGCCGGATCTCGTCGGGGTGCAGCTTGGCCAGCGCGGGCAGGGCCTCGCGCAGCTCGACCTCCTCGCGCCACTGGCCGGGCAGGTCGCGCACGTGCTGCTCCTCCTCGGCGGTCAGATCGTCGAGGATCTCGTCGAAGGACACCAGTCCGGCGCGCCAGGCCCGGGTCCACGCGACGAAGCGGGCGGACCGGCGCGTGGTCAGGGTCACCTGCGCTGCGGGGGACATGCCGACCAGGGTACGTGCTGTTCCTGGGGTTTGTCCCGGACCGGCGCGTCATTGAGCGCGCGACGCCCGCGGGGACTAGGGTGCCGTCGCATGCGCTACAGCGATGATGTGCTCGATTCCTTCGACCGCCGCAAGCCCCGCCGGGTGACCCCCGAACACGACGCTGAGCTGGGCATGGTCGTCGAGGACGCGGGCAGCGGGTTCTGCGGGGAGATCGTGGGTTTCGAGTACGGCGCGGTGACCCTGGAGGACCGCCACGGCCGCCGCAGGCACTTCCCACTGGACCCCGCCGCCTTCCTACTGGATGGGACGGTGGTCACGCTGCGCCGCCCGCAGTCCTCCGCCGCGCCCGCGCAGCCGCGGCGCACCGCGTCCGGTTCGGTCGCCGCCGCGCCGGGCCGCGCCCAGGTGGCCCGCGCCGGGCGGATCTGGGTCGAGGGCCTGCACGACGCCGAGCTGCTGGAGCGCATCTGGGGCGACGACCTGCGCGCCGAGGCGGTCGTGGTGGAGCCGCTGCACGGCGTCGACGACCTGCCCGCCGCGGTGCGCGAGTTCGCGCCCGGCCCGGGACGGCGGCTCGGGGTGCTGGTGGACCACCTGGTCACCGGCACCAAGGAGGCCCGGCTCGCGCAGGCTGTGGACAGCCCGCACTGCCTGATCGCCGGACACCCGTACGTGGACGTGTGGCAGGCGGTGAAGCCGTCCCGGCTGGGCATGGAGGAATGGCCGGTGGTGCCGTACGGGCACCCGTGGAAGGAGGGCATCTGCGCCGCGCTCGGCGTCAAGGAGCCCGCGCTGTTCTGGCGGCGGCTGCTGTCGCGCGTGGACAGCTACCACGACCTGGAGACGCCCCTGGTCAACTCGGTGGAGCGCCTCATCGACTTCGTGACCGCGCCGCAGGAGTAGCCGCCGCGCCGCAGTCCGTTCAGGGCTGCCGGGTGTGCAGGAACGTCGCGATGTCCAGCTCCACCGGGGTACGCTCGGCGTCGCGGCGGACCCGCATCACCTCGCCGTCGTTGCTGCCGCTGTGGCAGCGCCACACGTCCGCGCCCTCCGTGGTGAACCGCCACGGGGTGCCCGGCACCGTGACCGGGGTGAAGACCAGCTCGCCCGCGTCGGCGTCGAAGCGGGCGGCGAACTCCCGGCCCATCCACCACCACGTGCCCTCCAGCTCGTGCGGCTGCCCGGCGGGCTGCGGCTGCCACGGCGCGGGGCGCTCCGGCTCTGCGTCGAGCACCTCGGTCAGCAGCTGCCGGCTCAGGTCGGCCATCCGCCGCCCGTGCAGCGTGTACGCGTTGGCGAAGGCGACCACGCCGGTCCGGCTGGGCCGGTGCGTCCACAGGTGCGCCAGGTAACCGGGCATCGAGCCGCCGTGCCCGGCGAAGATGCGCTCGCCGCTGCGGATCAGTTCCAGCCCGAGCCCGTGGCCGGTGGTCCAGGCGTCCAGGTCGGTCATCACGACCGGGGCGCACATCTCGGCCAGCGTCGCCGGGGCGAGCACCGCCGGGTCCGGCTCGGCCAGGAACGCGGACCACTTGAGCAGGTCGTCGGCGGTGGACCAGAGCTGCCCGGCGGGGGCCATCGCACCGGTGTCGGTGCGCGGCTCCTCGTTCAGCGTGCCGTGCCAGGGGTGCACCACGTAGCCGCGGGCGAACGGCTCGACCTCGCAGTAGCTGGTGCGGGTCATGCCCAGCGGCTCCAGCAGGCGTTTGGTGACCAGCTCCGTCCAGTGCAGACCGGTCAGCTTGTGGGCGACCGCGCCGAGCAGCCCGTACGCCAGATTGGAGTAGTGGTAGGCGCGATGCGGCGGGTAGGCCAGCTTGTCCGGCGTCAGCGCGGCCAGGAAGGTGTCCATGTCGGGTCCGTCGTGCCGCTCCCACCAGAGGCCGTCGGGTTCGCGCTGCAGGCCGGAGATGTGCCCGAGGAGTTGGCGGATGGTGATGGCGCTGCCGACCGGAGTGCCGGGCAGGTGCCGGTAGAGCAGGTCGTCCAGGGCGAGCGCGCCCTCGTCGCGCAGCTGCATCATCAGCACGGCGGTCAGCGTCTTGCTGATCGAGCCGATGCGGAACTGGGTGTCGCCGGTGGGCGCGAGCCCGGTCGCCGGGTCCGTGCCGGCCACAGCCAGGTGGGCCGGTCGCCCGTCGCGCACCACGGCCGCCACCAGGCAGGGGGTACGCCCCTGCGCCTGCGCGCCCGCGACCAGCTCGTCGAAGCGGGCCGCGGTCTGCGTGTTCAGCATCATCCAGAAACCTTCCGTGGAAACCACCGGCTCTAGCCGTGAGGAGGAAGCGGAACCCCTGCGGAGCAGGTTGGGGATAGCCCATCCGCCGTCAGGGCGGATGGGCGTCGGGTTAGGCGTTGCGCTGGTGCTCGGCATACCTGTTCGCGATCTCCTGTGTTGCGCCGCTGACAGTTGCGAGGAAGTACAAGTTGGTCCACAGGGTCGGTATTCGGGACTTGAGGTGCGGAACTCCGCGCGCAGCAGCCGCGACGACCCGCCCTCGGTTTGCTTTACCAGCCGGTGATGCCGTACCGGGGGTTGCAGGTGACCAGCAGGTGCACGTGGTCGGGCTGGGTCTCCACGGCTCTGGCATATATGGTGATCGACGTGTTCGAGATAGTGCGCTACACCTACCGCCTGCGGCCCGGCCGCACGGCAGAGGCAGCACTGCTCGACGAGTGGGGCCGCTGCCGGTGGCTGTGGAACGAAGCCGTCCACCAGCAGAGGACCGGCCGCAAGCCGACGTTCAGCAGCCTGTCGAAGATGTTGACCGAGGCCCGGGCCGGTAACGCCTGGCTGCGCGCCGGTTCCCAGGTCGCCCAGCAGCAGAGCCTGCGTACCTACGCCATCGCCCTGGACCACTCGTTCAAGGTCAAAGGCCGGGGCCGGCCGAAGGCCAAGCGCCTCAAGGACGCGCCGGCGAGCCTGGAGTACACCACCCGTGGCTTTCGGATCAAGGCCGGGGTCCTGTGCCTTCCCGGCAAGGTCACCGTTCCGGTCGTCTGGTCCAGGGAACTGCCGTCCGAGCCGACCAGCGTCCGCGTCTACCGGGACAACCTTGGGCACTGGTACGCCTCGTTCGTGGTCCGCCGTGCCCGTGCCGACACCCCCGAAGCGGACCTGCCTGCCATCGGCGTGGACTGGGGCGTGAAGACCACGGCCGCGACTACCGACCCCGCCTTCGACCTGCCGCACCTCGGGCACCGCAAGCGCTGCGCCGCCGAACGCGGCAAGGCTCAGCGCAGGATGGCCCGCCGTCGCCGTTCGAAGGGGCAGCCCCCGTCGAAGGGTTACCTGAGCGCGAAGCGGCTGGCCGCCCGGATCGAGAAGAAAGCTGCCCGGCAGAACACCCACGACGCCCGCGTCTGGGCCAAGAGTGTCACCGACCGCCACGCCATGATCGCCGTCGAGGACTTCAAGCCGAAGTTCCTGGCCAAGACTCGGATGGCTCGTAAGGCCGCCGACGCCGCGATCGGTGCGTGCAAGCGGGAACTGATCGACCGTGGTACGCGGGCGGGCCGGAAGGTGGTGCTGGTGCCGCCCGCCTACACCACGATGACCTGCTCCGAGTGCGGCGCGAGAGCCAACCTCCGCCTCGGTTTGGGTGTCCGCATCTTCGAGTGCGCGGCCTGCGGGTACACCGCCGACCGCGATCTCAACGCCGCGAGGACGATCCTCGCCACGGCTGAGCGCAACCGTGCCAGTGCCGACGACATCAGACATGCGATCGCCTCCTTCCGGGACGGTGGATCGGATGCGGTCCGAGCTGGGAATCCCCCGGATTCATCCGTGGGGAGCCGTTAACGTCACTCCACCCTGTGCCCACTCGCCAGCACCGTTTCCGCCTCGTGAGATCCCGACTGCGCTGGACAACCTATGCGGACAACGGCGTCCGGGCCAAGGCGTTACCCCGGCTGGCTGGGCGTACCTCCTGATCTGTCCGAACGGACGAGGAGATCCACACCCCCCAACACTGGCGTGCGCGTGACACGATCAGCACGTGGAAGATTGGATGTGGTGGCTACTCCTCGCAGCGGTGGCGGTGATCGCGGAGCTCTTCACCGGCACGTTCGTGCTGCTGATGCTGGGCGCCGGCGCGCTGGTCGCCTCGCTGGTGGGTCTGGGCGGGGCACCCGGCTGGATCCAGGGCATCGTGTTCATCGGGGTGTCGGTCCTCTCGCTGGCGGTGGTGCGCCCTTGGATGAAGCACCGCTGGTTCCGGCAGGATGCCGATGCCGCCTCGATGGGGCTCGCGGTCACCGAGGGCGCGGACGCGCTCGTGGTGGAGCGGGTCGACGCCGACAACGGCCTGGTCAAGATCGGCGGGGAGCTCTGGCGGGCTCGGCCGTACGACGCCACGAAGACATATGTCCCGGGTGACCGGGTCCGGGTAGTGAAAGTGGACGGCGCAACCGCGCTGGTCTGGAGGGATTGATGGAGACTTTTATCACCGCGCTGGTGGCGATCATCGCGCTGATCGTCCTGATCACTTTGATCAAGATGGTCAAGATCGTGCCGCAGCAGCGCAACGACGTGGTCGAGCGCCTCGGCAAGTACAACCGCACGCTGACGCCCGGTCTGAACATCCTGGTGCCGTTCATCGACGCCGTGCGGACCAAGGTCGACCTGCGCGAGCAGGTGGTCAGCTTCCCGCCGCAGCCGGTGATCACGTCGGACAACCTGGTGGTCTCCATCGACACCGTGCTGTACTTCAAGGTCATCGACCCGGTGCGGGCCACCTACGAGATCGCGAACTTCCTGCAGGCGATCGAGCAGCTGACCGTCACCACCCTGCGTAACGTCATCGGCTCGATGGACCTGGAGCGCTCGCTGACCAGCCGCGAGGAGGTCAACCGGCAGCTGTCGGCGGTGCTCGACGAGAACACCGGCCGCTGGGGCGTCAAGGTGACCCGCGTCGAGATCAAGGCGATCGAGCCGCCGCCGAGCATCCGCGACTCCATGGAGAAGCAGATGCGCGCCGAGCGTGACCGTCGTGCCGCGATCCTCAACGCCGAAGGCCACAAGCAGTCGCAGATCCTCACGGCCGAGGGTGAGAAGCAGGCGGCGGTGCTGCGCGCCGACGGTGAGCGGCAGGCCCGCATCCTGCAGGCCGAGGGCCAGGCCAAGGCGATCAAGCTGGTCGTCGACGCCATCCACGTGTCGTCGCCCGACAACAAGGTGATGGCCTGGCAGTACCTGCAGGCCCTCCCGCAGATCGCCGCCGGCGCCTCGAACAAGCTCTGGATCGTCCCGGTCGAGCTCACCAAGGCCCTCGACGGCATCGCCGCCACCTTCGGCGGCCTGCGCCCCGACCCCGCCGCGGCCGAAGCCGCCCGGGAATCCGGCGCGGAAGCCGAGGCCGAGGCCCAGCGCGTCGCCGAGGCGGCCGCCGCCGCCGTCAAGGAGATCGAGATCGAGACCAGCCGCCTCCCCAAGGAGTGACGGTCCCGTCGGGATCTTGGTGGTACGGAGAAGGGCCGGCAGCGTCAGCTGCCGGCCCTTCTCACGGTCACGGGGTCAGTGCGGGTCGCGGCCCAGGAGGAGTTTCCAGGGGACCAGGGCGGACTCGATCTGGACGCCGAGGCTCATCTTGGAGACGCCCTCTTCGCGCTCCTCGAAGCGGATCGGGACCTCGGCGATGCGCAGGCCCTGGCGGACCACGCGGTGGTTCATCTCGACCTGGAAGGCGTAGCCGTTGCTCTGGACCGAGGCGACGTCGATCGCGCGCAGGGTGGCCGCGCGCCAGGCCTTGAAGCCGGCGGTGGCGTCCTTGACGCGCAGTCGCAGGATCGCGTTGACGTAGAAGTTGGCCCAGGCCGACAGCGCCTTGCGGTGCCACGGCCAGTCGCTGGCGACCGCGCCGCCGGCGACGTAGCGCGAGCCCAGCACGACGGCCGCGTCGGTGTCCGCCAGCGTCTGCAGCATGGCGGGGATGGCGGTGGTCGGGTGGGACAGGTCGGCGTCCATCTGGATCACGATGTCCGCGCCCTCGTCCAGCGCCTGGGTCATGCCCGCCACGTAGGCCCGGCCCAGCCCGTCCTTGGCCGTGCGGTGCAGCACCGTGACCGGGGCGGGCCCGTCGACGGCCAGCTTGTCGGCGACCTCGCCCGTGCCGTCCGGCGAGTTGTCGTCGACCACCAGCACGTGCAGGTTCGCCACCGGCAGGGCCGCCAGCAGGTCGACGAGCTTCGGCAGGTTGTCGCGCTCGTTGTACGTGGGCACGACCACGGTGATCTTCGGAGCGGTGCTCTTCATCGATACCTCAGGATTGGGGGCGTCCGACCGGCTGAGCGGGTCAGGGCAGACGGCCGATGGACGGGCGGCGGTGGCCGATCCTACCTTCCGGCGGGGCCGAACGCCCCAAGCGCGGTGTCGCCGCCGGGCCGTGCCGCCCCGGACGGCAGAATCGGGACGTGGAACTGATCACCGATCCGGGCGACGAACGCATCGCTGACTACCGGGCGCTGACCGACGTCGAGCTGCGTACCCGCTGGGAGCCGCCGCACGGGCTGTTCATCGCCGAGGGGGAGCTGGTGCTGCGCCGCGCGCTGCGGGCCGGCTACCGGCCGCGCTCGTTCCTGGTCGAGGCCAAACGTGCCGGGCAGGTCGCCGACCTCGACGGCGCGCCGGTGTACGGAGCCGAGCCGGAGGTGCTGGAGCAGGTAACCGGGTTCCACGTGCACCGGGGCGTGCTGGCGAGCTTTCACCGGCAACCGGCGCTGGCGGCCTCGGAGGTGCTGGCCGCGGCCCGGCGCGTGGTCATCTTGGAGGACATCAACAACCATACGAACATCGGGGCGATCTTCAGGGGCGTGGCGGCGCTGGGCGTGGACGCCGTGCTGCTGTCGCCGACCTGCGCGGATCCGCTCTACCGGCGCAGCGTGCGGGTGAGCATGGGCGAGGTGTTCGCGATCCCGTACGCGAAGCTCGATCCGTGGCCGCAGGCGCTGTCGGAGGTGCGGGACGCGGGGTACACGATCCTGGCGATGACCCCGGCTGCCGACGCGGTGCCGATGCAGCAGCTCACCGACACCCAGCGGCTGCGCCCGGCGCTGCTGCTCGGCGCGGAGGGGCCGGGCCTGTCCCGGCACGCCCTGGAGGCCAGCGACGTGCGGGTGCGGCTGCCCATGCGCCGGGGCGTCGACTCCCTCAACGTCGCCGCCGCGACTGCGGTCGCCTGCTGGGAGCTGACCCGCGACGACCCCGCCTGACCGGACTGCGTCCCGTTCCGCGCAAGATCTGTTTTTGTGGACGCTGAGTGCCCCCACAGGGGCGTCAGGCGTCCACAAAAACAGATCTTGACCGGCGAAGCGGTCGGGTCTGCGCGGGATGGCGGCCGGTGCCTACACTGCGCGCCATGATTCGCTGGCCGACCGTCACGAGCGGGTGGAGACCGCCGCGTCGTGACCGGCTGGTCGGCGCGGCGCGGCGGCGTGGTTAGGCTGAACGCACCATAGGGCTGTCGAGGTCGGGGTATGGCCAGCTGTTGCAGACGTGCCGGGCGTGACGCCACGGCGGGACCGCGGTGACCGCGGTGTTCCCGACGGTGCGTGAGGTGATCGCGCTCGACCCCGTGCGGATCGGCGCGCCGCGGCTGGTCGCGGGGGAGTCGGGGCTCGACCGGCCGGTGCGCTGGGTGCACTCGGCGGAGGTGCCCGACATCGCGACCCTGCTGCGCGGCGGCGAGCTGGTGCTGACCACCGGCATCGGCCTGCCCGCCGACGACGCGGGCGTGCGCGCGTTCGTCAACGACCTGGCCGAGGTCGGCGTGTCCGGGCTGATCGTGGAGCTGGGGCGGCGGTACACGGCGAGCGTGCCGCGGGTGATGGCGGCCGCCGCGCAGAAGGCCGGCCTGCCGCTCGTCGAGCTGCGCAGGCCGACCCCGTTCGTGCAGATCACCGAGGCGGTGCACGCGCTGATCGTGGACGCGCAGCTGGCCGAGCTGCGCGCCACCGAGCAGATCCACCAGCGGTTCACCGAGCTGAGCGTGGACGGCGCGGAGCCGGCCGAGGTGGTGCACCAGGCGGCGCAGCTCGCCGGCTGCCCCGTGGTGCTGGAGAACCTGGCCAGGCAGGTGCTGGCCTACGATGCGGCCGGAGATCGCGCGGAGATGCTCCTGGACGGCTGGGAGCAGCATTCCCGGCGGATCAAGGCGCAGCCGTCGGGCAGCGGGCGCACCGGATACGACCCGGACACGGGCTGGCTGGTGACCCCGGTCGGGGCGCGCGGGCAGGACTGGGGGCGGCTGCTGCTGCGCTGGCCCGCCTCGGGCACGGCGCGGGGCCTGGCGGCCTCGGCCGGCCCGGCCCGGGTGGACGCCAGGTCAGGCGCAGCTCAGACCACGTGGCCGGAACACCCGGCCGGGGTGGGCTCGGCAGAACGCGGAGAGGCGACCCGGCCGGCCGGGTCGCAGGCGCCCGCGGACCGCTCAGGGCCGGGCGGGCCGCCGGGTCTATCCGTCTCGTGGGAGGAGCCCGACGCGGGCTTGGCCACCCCGTCGTCCACACCCCCGACGCGGCTGATCATCCTGCTGGAGCGGGCCGCGTCGACGCTGGCACTGGGCCGGCTCATCCGGCGGGACGCCGAAGGGCTGGAACGGCAGTTGCACGGCACCCTGCTGTCGGCGCTGCTGGACCACAGCCTGCCGGTGTCGGAGGTGGCGCTGCGGGCCGCGGCGCTGGGCGTCCAGCTGGAGCGCCGCCGCCTGGTCGGGGTGGTGGTGCGGCACCGGGACGAGTCGCTGGCGGCGGGCACCGAGGCGGGCCAGGCCGCGCTGCGCGACCTGGCCGACGCCGTCTCGCAGGCGCTGCGCGAGGCCAAGCAGACCGGGTTGACCAGCGCCGTCGACGACCGGGCGGTGGGCGCGCTGCTGGCGGTACGCGGGGAGGAGGAGCCCGCGCTGGAGTCCTTCGCCGCCGCGCTGCGCCGGGGACGGGCCGGCACGCTGCTGATCGCGGCCGGTTCGGGCGTGGACAGCCTGCGCGAGGCCCGGCGCTCGCTGGTGGAGGCGCGCCAGGTCGCCGAGGCCGCCCGGCACGACCCGGCCGGGCCGGACGTGCACCGGCTGCCCAACGTGGGCCTGCCTGGGCTGCTGCACCTGCTGCGGGACGAGCCGCGGCTGCAGACGTTCGTGGAGCGCCAGCTCGGGGCGCTGCTGGCGTACGACGCCGAGCATCGCAAGGACGCGCTGCTGCCGACGCTGCGGGTGTTCCTGGAGCACGGGCGCAACAAGTCGATCGCCGCGGGTGCGGCGCACCTGTCCCGGCCCGCTTTCTACGAGCGGCTGGCCCGGATCGAGCGCATTCTGGGAGTGGACCTGGACTCGGTGCAGGTGTGCCTGTCGCTGCACGTGGCGCTGCTGGCGAGGGACGTGTTGCGGGGCTGACCCACAGAAAAACCGAGGTGCAGCCTTCGATTCTTCGGCGAGAAGCGCGGCGCACACCCTCCCGGCTTGACGATCTGTCAGGTGGACACGGCGGCGGCTGGCACGATGTAGCTTGCCCGGGGCTCCCGGAGCTGGGAGCGTCCAGGGTGATCCGAGCCACAGCCCTATACCGCCCGCCGAAGGACGTGTTAGCCCATGAGCACCGACGAACTGCTCAACCGCCACCGTGCCGTCATGCCCAACTGGATCAACCCGCTGTACGCCGACCCGATCGAGCTGGTCTCCGGCTCCGGCTGCCGGGTCACCGACGCGGCGGGGCGCACGTACCTTGATTTCTTCGGCGGCGTGCTCACCACGATGATCGGGTACGACATCCCGGAGGTCTCCGACGCGGTGCGCCGGCAGCTCGACAAGGGCATCGCGCACTCCTCGACGCTGTACCTGATCCGCAAGCAGGTCGAGCTGGCCGAGAAGATCGCCAAGGTGTCCGGCATCGCGAACCCGAAGGTGTTCCTGGCCAACTCCGGCACCGAGGCCAACGACACGGCCCTGCTGCTGGCCACCCAGTACCGGCGCAGCAACCAGATCCTCGCGGTGCGCAACAGCTACCACGGCCGCAGCTTCGCCGCGCTCGCCGTCACGGGCCAGCGCAGCTGGTCGGCGACCTCGCTGTCCCCGGTGAACGTCAGCTACCTGCACTCCGGCGACCGGCTGCGGGGCGTGTTCGCGGGCCTGTCCGACGCCGAGTACATCGCGCGCTCTGTGGCCGACCTGCGCGAGGTGCTGGCCACCACGACCGCGGGCGACGTGGCGTGCCTGATCGCCGAGCCGATCCAGGGCGTCGGCGGCTTCGTCGCGCCGCCCGACGGCTACTTCAAGGCGGTCAAGGAGGTGCTCGACGAGCACGGCATCCTGTGGATCTCCGACGAGGTGCAGACCGGCTGGGGCCGCACCGGTGAGCACTTCTGGGGCTACCAGGCCCACGACGCGGTGCCGGACATGCTGACGTTCGCCAAGGGCATCGGCAACGGCTTCACGCTGGGCGGCGTGGTGGCCCGCGGCGAGATCATGGACTGCCTGAACGCGGTCTCGTTCAACACGTTCGGCGGCAACCCGATCAGCGCCTCGGCGGGCCAGGCGGTGCTCGACTACGTGCTCTCCCACGACCTGCAGTCCAACGCGGCCCGGGTGGGCGAGGTGCTGCACGGGGGCGTACGCGGGCTGAACTGCCCGATCGTGGCGGAGGTGCGCGGCAAGGGCCTGATGCTGGCGTTCGAGCTGGTCCGGCCCGGCACCCTCGATCCGGCCCCGGAGCTGGCGCTGCGGGTGCTGGAGGAGACCAAGGCCAACGGGCTGCTGGTCGGCAAGGGCGGCCTCTACGGCAACGTGATCCGGATGGGCCCGCCGCTGACCCTGACCGAGGCCGAGGCCAAGGAGGGCCTGGACATCCTGGCCGCCGCACTGGCGGCAGCACATCGACAGGCGGTAGCAGCATGACTGGATATATCACCCATTTCGTCGACGGCAAGCCGTGGGAGCACGGTGCGACCCGGCAGGGCGAGGTGTACGACCCGGCGACCGGCGCGGTGGCCGCGCTGGTCGACTTCGCGTCGGCGGCCGAGGTCGGCACTGTGGTCGGCGTTGCCGACCGGGCGGCGCGGGCCTGGCGGGACGCGTCGCTGGCCAAGCGGACCGCGGTGCTGTTCGCGTTCCGGCAGCTCATCCACGAGCGGCGGGACGAGCTGGCCGCGGCGATCACGGCCGAGCACGGCAAGGTGCTCTCCGACGCGGCGGGGGAGGTGCAGCGCGGCCTGGAGGTGGTCGAGTTCGCCTGCGGCATCCCGTCGGCGCAGCGCGGCTCGTTCAGCGAGAACGTCTCGACGGAGGTGGACTCGTACTCGATCCGGCAGCCGCTGGGCGTGGTCGCGGTGATCACGCCGTTCAACTTCCCGGCGATGGTGCCGCTGTGGTTCGCACCGATCGCGATCGCCTGCGGCAACGCGGTGGTGCTCAAGCCGAGCGAGAAGGACCCGAGCGCGTCGGTGCTGCTGGCCTCGTGGTTCGCCGAGGCGGGCCTGCCCGACGGGGTCTTCAACGTGGTGCACGGCGACAAGGAGGCCGTGGACGCGCTGCTGACCCACCCGTTGGTGAAGGCGGTGTCGTTCGTCGGCTCGACGCCGATCGCGCGCTACGTGTACGAGACGGGCACCGCGCACGGCAAGCGGGTGCAGGCGCTGGGCGGGGCGAAGAACCACATGGTGGTGCTGCCCGACGCCGACCTCGACCTGGCCGCCGACGCGGCGGTCAACGCGGGCTTCGGCTCGGCGGGCGAGCGCTGCATGGCGATCTCGGTGGTGGTCGCGGTCGACCCGGTCGGCGACGAGCTGGTCGGCAAGATCTCCGAGCGGGTGGCGGGCATCCGCACCGGCGACGGCCGTCGGGGCTGCGACATGGGCCCGCTGGTGACGAAGGTGCACCGGGACAAGGTCGCCTCGTACGTCGACGCGGGCGAGCGGGCCGGCGCGAAGCTGGTCGTCGACGGCCGCACCGTGCGGCCGGACGCGGACGGGTCCGGGTTCTTCCTCGGGCCGACGCTGTTCGACCAGGTCACGCCGCAGATGTCGATCTACACGGACGAGATCTTCGGGCCGGTGCTCAGCGTGGTCCGGGTCGGCTCGTACGACGAGGCGCTGGCGCTGGTCAACGGCAACCCGTACGGCAACGGCACGGCGATCTTCACCAACGACGGCGGGGCCGCCCGGCGCTTCCAGCACGAGGTGGAGGTCGGCATGATCGGTGTGAACGTGCCGATCCCGGTGCCGATGGCGTACTACTCCTTCGGCGGCTGGAAGGCCTCGCTGTTCGGCGACACCCACGCGCACGGCGCGGAGGGCGTGCACTTCTTCACCCGGGGCAAGGTGGTCACCAGCCGCTGGCTGGACCCGCGCCACGGCGGGATCAACCTGGGCTTCCCGACCCAGCACTGACCCGCGACCGAAACCCCGTCCATGCGGCCTGAGCTGCATGGACGGGGTTTCGTCTTTGTGAGAGGATCGCCGCGCACTGCTCTGATCTTGCTGCTCAGGCGCTTGATCGGAGCTTCTGTCATGTCCGCGCGGGGGAGTTGGTGAAAACTTTCACCGCCGCGGGTAGGGGATCATCCGATGATCCTGTGGGTTCGTGAACAGGCGGTCACCTGGTCATGAACGCCTGGGGGCGAATTATGGGGGTTCTGTAGAAAGTCTGCGTAACGTTTCTGCGGCGAGACCTTGCCTAGTGACGACGGCGGCCGTAAGAATCCTTCAGAACACGGCCGAAACTTGTAGGGAAATACCAGACCGTCTCTGGCAAGGAGTGGGAATGGCACAGTCCGACCTGACCCGGCGTACGGTGCTGCGGCGTGCTGCCGCGGCGGGCGTCCTCGCCGGTCCGGCCGCGGGGCTGCTCAGCAGCTGCGCGCTCGGCGACGACACCTCCGGCGACACGTCCGGCAAATACGAGGGCACCAAGAGCGACAAGAACCCGCTGGGCGTGAAGGAAGACGCCCCGCTCGACGTCGTCATCTTCAACGGCGGCTTCGGCGAGGACTACGCCAAGGCGCACGAGGCGATGTACAAGGAGACCTACCCCAAGGCCGAGGTCAAGCACTCGGCCGTGGTGGAGATCAACAAGGAGCTGCAGCCGCGCTTCGTCGACGGCACCCCGCCGGACTTCGTGAACAACTCCGGCGCGGGCCAGATCGACCTCGGCGGCCTGGTCGCCCAGGGCGCGCTCGCCGACCTCACCCCGCTGCTGGACGCGCCGAGCCTGGACGTGCCCGGCAAGAAGGTGCGCGAGACCCTGCTGCCCGGCACGGTCGAGAGCGGCAGCTTCGACGGCAAGACGTACGTCCTGAACTACGCGTACACCGTCTACGGCATCTGGTACTCCAGCAAGCTCTTCACCGAGAAGGGCTGGGAGTACGCCAAGACCTGGGACGAGCACATCGCCCTGTGCAAGAAGATCAAGGCCGCCGGCATCGCGCCGTGGACCTACCAGGGCAAGCACCCGCGCTACATGTCCTGGCCGGTGATCTCCACGGCGATCAAGTTCGGCGGGCCGCAGGTGGCCATGGCGATCGACAACCTGGAGCCGGGCGCCTGGACCTCCGACGCGATGAAGGCCGCCGCCGAGGCGTGGTACCAGATCGTCAAGGACAAGTACATCCTCGAAGGCTCCCCGGGCCTGGACCACAAGCAGTCCCAGACCGAGTGGTGCAAGGGCAACGCGGCGTTCATCTCCTGCGGTTCCTGGCTGGAGAGCGAGCAGAAGGCGGTCACCCCCGAGGGCTTCAACATGGCCGTCGCCCCGACCCCGAGCCTCGGCTCGGGTGACAAGCTGCCGTTCGCCGCCATCCGCGGCACCGCCGGCGAGCCGTTCGTGGTGCCCGCCAAGGCGAAGAACGAGCGCGGCGGCATGGAGCTCATGCGGCACATGCTGTCGATGAAGGGCGCGAAGGACTTCACGGGCAAGGTGTCCAGCCTGTCCGTGGTGGCCGGCGCGGCCGAGGGGGCCACCCTGCCCTACGGCCTGACCACCGCGGTCAAGGCGCTGGCCGACTCGGGCAGCAACGGCTTCAACTGGGTCTACAACGTGTACTACCGCAAGCTGGAGCGCGAGCTGGTGGACGCGGCGTGCGGCGAGTTCTTCTCCGGGCGCACCACGCCCGCGGAGTTCCTCGCGGCCTGCCAGAAGGGCGCGGACCTGATCGCGGCCGACACCACCTTCAAGAAGTACAAGCGCAGCGCCTGACGCGCTGACCCCGGCGCCCGCCACGCCTGATGTGGCGGGCGCCGGTCCGCACTCGACGAGGAGGGCACGACGTGAGACACGGGAAGTATCCGCTGCTGGCAGCGTTCCTTTTGCCGCCGTTGGCGCTGTACGGCTACTTCGTGGTGTCCCCGTACGCCCAGTCGTTCCTGATCGCGATGACGAACTGGCAGGGGCTGTCGCCGGCGTACGAGTTCGTCGGGTTCGACAACTTCAAACGAATGATGGGCGACGAGTACGTCTGGAACGCCCTGCTCAACAACCTGTGGCTGCTGGTGCTGCTGCCGCTGCTGACCATCGCGCTCGGCCTGTTCCTGGCGACCATGCTCAACGTGGGCGGCCGGGGCGGGCGCAGCACGGTCACCGGCGTGCGCGGCTCGGCGCTCTACAAGGTCATCTACTTCGCGCCGCAGATGCTGTCGGTGTCGATCGTCGGCGTGCTCTGGGCCGAGGTCTACAACCCGCGCAGCGGCCTGGTCAACTCCGCGCTGCGCGCGGTCGGCCTGGACGGGCTGGCCAAGGTCTGGCTCGGCGATCCCGCGTACGCCTTCTGGGCCGTGCTCGCGGTCATGGTCTGGGCCAACGTCGGCTTCTACGTGGTGCTGTTCGGCGCGGCCATGCAGTCCGTGCCGCGTGACATCTACGAGGCCGCCGCCCTGGACGGGTCGAGCCGGCTCAACACCCTGGTGCGGATCACGATTCCGCTGCTCTGGGACACCATCCAGGTCGCCTGGGTGTACCTGGCCATCCTGGCGCTGGACGGCTTCGCGCTGATCCACGTGATGACCCGCGGCGGCCCGAACTTCTCCACCGACGTGGTCGGCCTGCGGCTCTACACCGAGGCGTTCGGCGACTACAAGTGGGGCTACGCGTCGGCCATCGGCGTCGTGATGTTCTTCGTGACCCTCAGCGTCACCGTGCTGTCCCTGCGCCTGACCCGCCGCGAGAGGATCGAGCTTTCATGAGCGAGCAGACGATGGATGCCCCGGTCGTCGAGCGCGGCCTGACGGCCGCCGAGGCGGACCGCCCGGTCAAGGCCGCCACCGGAGAGCCCGGACGGGGCCGCAAGGCCGTCGACGGCACGCTCAACGTGTTCTCGCACGCCTTCCTGGTGCTGTGGGGCCTGCTGACGGCGCTGCCGCTGCTGTGGGTGGTGCTCAGCTCGTTCAAGGACGACGCCGAGATCCTCGGCGACCCGTGGGGGCTGCCCAGCGCGCTGCGCTTCGACAACTTCGCCCGCGCCTGGACGCACGGCCACATCGGGCAGTACTTCGTGAACACCGGCATCGTGCTGGTCGGTTCGCTGACGCTGACCATGCTGCTCGGCGCGACCGCCGCGTACGCCCTGGCCCGCTACAAGTTCCTGGGCAGCCGACTGGTGTACTTCGTGTTCGTCGGCGGCATGATGTTCCCGGTCGTGCTGGCCTTCGTGCCGCTGTTCAAGATCGTCGGCGGGGTCGGGCTGCGCGACACCCTGCCCGGCCTGATGCTGATCTACACGGCGTACTCGCTGCCGTTCACGGTCTTCTTCCTCACCGCGTTCTTCCGCACCCTGCCCGACGCGGTCGCCGAGGCGGCCTACATCGACGGGTGCGGGCCGTTCCGGACCTTCTTCCGGGTCATGCTGCCGATGGCCAAACCCGGCCTGATCAGCGTCGGCATCTTCAACTTCCTCGGCCACTGGAACCAGTACCTGCTGCCGGTCGTCCTGATCACCTCGGACGAGAAGCAGGTGCTCGCCCAGGGCCTGGCCAACCTCGCCATCAGTGAGGGCTACCGCGGCGACTACTCGCGGCTGTTCGCCGGCCTCACCCTGGCCATGCTGCCGGTGCTGGTGGTGTACGCGGTCTTCCAGCGCCAGGTGCAGTCCGGCCTGACCGCCGGCCAGATGAAGTAGGTGAGTCTTAGCACAGCCGCGCCATAGGGGACGCCCGTACGGGCCACGACCAGCGTGAATCCATCTGCGGGCCGAGGGCGGGGGTGACCCCGCCCTCTACCGTCGAAGACAGCCGCGGCGAACACGCCGCACCGCTCTTCGGGGAGTTGACCAAGATGGCCTCAACGGCTCGGCGGCTGTACCGGCCGCGCCACGGACGCTGGATCGCGGGTGTCTGCGCCGGTCTGGCGTTACGCTTCAACCTGCCGGCCTGGCTGGTCCGACTGCTGTTCCTGCTGTCGTGCCTGCTACCGGGACCCCAGTTCATCGTCTACATCGCGATGTGGGTGATCGTTCCCGAGGAGTGAGCGCGGGGCGTCCGCGTCGGATGATCAGCGAGGGCGGTGCCGGGGGCCTCCGGCACGGCCCTCGTGCCGGGTCAGGCGTCGGCTTCGGTCGCGCCGAGCGCGCGTACCGCGTCCAGGGTGTCGGCCTCGGCCGCGCTCTTGTCCTCGCGATAGCCCAGCACCCGCGCGAAACGCAGGGTCACCCCGCCCGGGTAGCGGGTGCTGCGCTGCACCCCGTCGAACGCGATCTCCACGACCAGTTCCGGTCGCACTGTGACCTGGAAATCGTCGCGCTCGACCGCCAGCTCCAGCAGTCGCTCGGTCTGCCAGGCCAGCATCGCGTCGGTCAGGCCCTTGAAGGTCTTGCCCAGCATCACGAAGCCGCCCTGCGGATCCCGCGCCCCTAGATGCAGGTTGGACAGCCGGCCGCGCCGCCGCCCGTTGCCCCACTCGGCGGCGAGGATGACCAGGTCGAGCGTGTGCCGCGGCTTCACCTTCACCCAGCCCGCGCCGCGCCGCCCCACCTCGTACGCCGCCTGCGCCGCCTTCACCACCACGCCCTCGTGCCCGGCCGCCAGCGCCGACGCGAACGCCTGCTGCGCCTGATCGGGGGTCTCGGCGAGGGTGCGCTCGACCCGCATTTCGGCGGGCAGCATCGTGTCCAGCGCGGCCCAGCGCGCCGTGCCCGGCTCGTCGATCCAGTCCGTGCCGTCCAGGTGCAGCAGATCGAAGAAGTACGAGGTCAGTGCGCCTGACGCCCGCTGCGCCGCCCGGCCCGAGGTCTCCTGGAACGGGCGCGGCCGCCCGCGCTCGTCGACCGCGATCGCCTCGCCGTCCAGCACGACCGAGCGCACCGGCAGCGCGCGCACCGCGGCCACGATCTCGGGCACCCGGGCGGTGATGTCGTCGAGGCTGCGGCTGAACACGGCGACCTCGTCACCGTCGCGGTGCGCCTGGATGCGGATGCCGTCCAGCTTCGCGTCCACGGCCGCCGGGACACCGGTCGCGGCCAGCGCCTGCTCTGGGTCCGGGGCGGACTGGGCCAGCATCGGGGCGAGCGCGGTGCCGACCGACAGCCGCAGTGCGGACAGCCCCGCCTCACCCTCGGTCAGCGCCGTCGCGGCCACCGCCTTCAGGTCCCCGGACAGCAGCAGCGCCCGGCGTACCACCGCGGCGGGCACCGCCGCGGCCAGCGCGACGGCGTCGGCCAGCAGGCCCGCCTGCGCGCCCTGGCGCAGCTCGCCGCCGATCAGCGCGGTCAGCAGTCGTTGCTCATCCGCGGTGGCCGCGCCGAACAACGCCCCCACCGCCGCGCGCCGCCGGGCCCGCGAACCCTGGCCGTTGATCATGCCCATCGACTCCAGCGCCGCGTCGACCGCTCGCACGTCGAGGGTCGCCGACTCGGCGGGCGGGGGCAGGTCGCGCAGCCCCGCCCAGCCCACGCCGATCTGCCGCTGGCGCAGCTCACCGCTGAGGTAGGCGGCCCCAGCCGCGATCTCGACCGGATCGCCGCCCGCCGCCAGCTCCCGTAACGCGGCGGCCAGCAGCTCCACCTTCGCCTTGCGGCCCGAGGTGGCGGTCACGGCGGCCGACGTCGCGGCGATCCCGGCGAACAGCATGTCCCCATCCTCGCAGCCCACCCCGACACGCAGTGGTCAGAAGATCTCCAAGGCGTGGGGGGCCCGGGTCCAGGTGAAGGCCGGTGCGGTGGTGGCGACGGCGCCGGGGCGCAGTTCCGCGACGCGGCCGGCGGCGGCCAGCGAGCCGAGGCTGTTGCCGCCGAGGTAGACGGCGGCCAGGGCGGACGTGTCCAGGCGCAGGTCGGCGGCGTCGGCGGTCGGCTCGCAGGTGGCGTGGTCGGGGCCGCCGCGCAGCCGGAACACGCCCCCGCAGCCGGGCAGCAGCTCGTCGACGACCTCCAGCACCACGTCGACCTCAGTGGCGTACCGGCGGCCGGCCAGCGCGGCGGGCACGTCGAGCAGGCGGGCCCACAGGCCGTCGCCCATGCCCATGCCGAGCCGGCGCACGTCGTTGACGAGATACTGCAGGGGCTCGTCGATCGCGCCGAGCCACATGCCGACGGTGCGGGTGAGGTCGACGTTAAGCAGGAAATCCCAGAGCATGGTGTACGCCGCCGGGGTCGCCGTGACCGTCTCCATGACGCCGACCTCGCCGTTCGGTCCGCTGTCGTTCCAGTTGGACCGGAACCGGTAGAGGGCGTACCCGACCGGGGTGTCGCCGTCGAAGCAGACGACGGCCTGCAGTGGTCCGGCCCCGCCCCGATGCCAGGCCTGGTCGGCGAGGCGGTAGTCCCACCAGCGGTCGTCCCGGCTCGCGAAGCCGGGGCGGGACGGGCGCACCCGCTCGTAGACCTCGGCGACCCGGGCGCGGTGCACGGCGGCGGGTGCGGCCCGCAGGCGCAGCCCGTCCAGGCGGGACTTGTCGAACCGGGAGCCGTCGATGCGCACCTCGCGGCGGTCGATCTCGAACCTGAGGCGGCGGCTGGCCAGGCCGTAGCCGTACCGGCCGTAGATGCCCGCCTCGCTGGCCCACAGCAGCGCCAAGGCCTCGCCGCGGTCGCGGATCTCGCGGAGCTGGCGGGTGAGCATCGCCGAGGCCAGGCCGCGGCGGCGGTGCGTGCCGGCCACGGCGACGACGGTGACGTAACCGGCCGCCAGCACGCCGCCGGGCACGGTCAGGTCCCGGGTGAACGTGCCGACGTGGCCGACGACCTGGTCGCCGTCCACGGCCAGGACGGACCGGTCGGGCTCGAACAGGGCCTGTTCCTCGGCCCACTCCCGCCCTTGCGTGTCGTTGAGGAAGGCGCGTTGGACCAGTTGGTTGACCTCGTCGTAGTCGCCCTCGACGCCGGTTCGGAATGTCACCATGGGAGGTTCATAACCCGCGGCCGCGTCCGCGGCAACCCTATTCACCGGCGTGGCGTCGCCGGGCGGTCAGCCCGCTCGGCCGGTCCACCAGGCCTCGACGTCGGCGGCCAGCGAGCCGTCCCGGTCGGCCCGCTCGGTGAGCGCCTCCAGCCAGCGCCCGACCAGCTCGGAGACCTGGTGCAGGTCCTCGGGGCGCACCTGGGGGTGCTCGGCGAAGTATGCCAGCAGGCCCTGGGTCTCGGGGCGGCCGGCGTCGCACTGCGGGCAGAGCCCGACGGTGCGGGTGCGGCTGGAGCGGGGCAGTGGCACCTGGGCGGTCAGGTACAGCGCCTCGGCGCAGCTGCCGCAGCGGGTGCCGCCGGCGGCCCGGACCTTCACGTCCGTCATCGCGACGCCTCGGGAGCTAACTGGCAGACCTGCACCGGAGCAGGTTACCGGGCGCGGCCGCCCGCACCCCGCCAGCCCCACGCAGTCCCACGTCCGCGCCGCCCGCGTACACCCGTCCGGGCGCGGCCCGCAGGCCGGGTCAGGCCGGGGTGAGCAGGCGGGTGTGCAGGGCGACCGGGTCGGGGGCGGTGGGCAGGGCGGCGAGCCAGGCGGCTGCCGCGGCGGCGTCGCCGGCCGGGCGCAGTGCCGTGTCCGGCCAGCTCACGGCGATCGCGGCGGCCAGTTCGGCGGCGAGCGGGGTGTCGTTGGTGAGCAGGCCGCCGCCGCGTACCAGGACGGTGGTCTCGCCGGGGGCGCGCACCATGGCCACGGTGTCGGCCAGGTGCGCCGCGCCGCGCTGGACGACGTCCACGGCGGCCGGGTCGTCGGCGTCGTAGCAGCGCAGCACCATCGGGGCGAGCCGGGCCAGCGCGATCGGGGATTCGGCGACGACGGCCTGGACCAGGTCGGCGGCGGTGTCGCGGCGGCGGGGCGCGATGGTGTCGGTGCCGAGCAGTTCGGTCAGCACGCCCGCGGCCAGCGCGCCCAGCGGGCGCTCCTTGTCCAGGTCGCGCAGGGCGCCGCGGACGGCCTCGCGGCCCAGCCAGTAGCCCGAGCCCAGGTCGCCGAGCAGCCAGCCGTGGCCGTCGGCGACGTGGTCGAGCCGGTGGCCGCGGACCCGGGCGGCGATCGCGCCGGTGCCGGCGACGATGACGGTGCCGTCGGGGTCGGGCGTGCCTGCGGCGTACGCCGCCAGCACGTCGCTGACCAGCTGGGGTTCGCAGCGCAGGCCGAGGCCGGTCCAGGCCTGGTCGAACGCGGCCCGCAGCGCGGGGGAGGCGCCGAGTTTGGTGTACCCGGCCATGCCGAGCACCGCCCCGGCGACCGACTCGGGCGCGGTGTCGCCGAGCGCGGCGCGGATGGCGCCGGTCAGCTCGGTCAGCGCGGCGGCCCCGTGGGTGGTGGGGTTGCCGCCGCCGGCCCGGCCGAAGCCGAGCCGCTGCCCGTCGGGCGTGGCCAGCACGGCCCGGGTGCTGGTTCCGCCGACGTCGAGCCCTAATACCAGCTTGTCCGACATGTCACCTCTTACCTCGTCCAAACGGTCAACGCTGGTGTGGCCTATGCGGCATTCATGCTCCCCAAAGTGGCCGCCGGGAGCAAGGGCCGGGCAGCATCGCCAGGTAACAGCTTTAAAAAGTTTGCCCGTGGACTTGACAAGAGGGGGTCGTCAGTAAGAACTTTTACCACTAACAGTTAACTTCCTTTCGGTTAACTGTTCGGGACCCGGTCAGTAGGAGAAGTCAGTGGTGGAGCGCGTGGAACCGGTTGCGGCGGCACAGTCCGCCCCGCTGGAGATCCCGCACGCCCGGCTCGGCCTGGACCGGCCGGACAGCGTGCTGGTGCGGGTACGCGCACAGCTGCCCGAGTTCACCGGGGCCCTGCAGCGCGTCGCCGAGCAGGTGCTGACCGACCCCGCGGGCGCGGCCCGCGCCACCATCGTCGAGCTGGCCGAGCGCTCCGGCACCTCGCCGGCCTCGATCACCCGCTTCTGTCGCGCGCTGGGCTTCGAGGGCTACGCCGATCTGCGCCTGGCCATCGCCGGCGAGACCGGCCGCGCCGCCCGCTCCGCGGGCTGGGCCGAGGACATCGGCCGGGCCATCGAGCCGGGCGACCCGCTGGAGCGCGTACTCGCGCAGATCATGGCGGCCGACACCCAGGCCATGCGCGACACCGCCGCGATGCTCGACCTCGCCGAGGTCGAGCGGGCCGCGGCCGCGATCTCCTCGGCCAACCGCGTCGACATCTACGGCGCGTCCGGCTCCGCCCTGGTCGGCGCCGAGATGCAGTTCTCGCTGCACCGCATCGGCATCGCCGCGTGGACCTGGCCGGACGTGCACAACGGCCTGGCCAGCGCCGCGCTGCTGCGCGAGGGCGACGTCGCGCTGGGCATCTCGCACACCGGGCAGACCCGCGAGACCGTGGAGATGCTGGCCGAGGCCGGTTCGCACGGCGCGGTCACCATCGCGCTGACCGGCTTCCCGCGCTCGCCGCTGGCCGAGCTGGCCGACATCGTGCTGCTCACCGCGAGCCAGGCGACCTCGTTCCGCCCGGACGCGCTGTCGGCGCGCCACCCGCAGCTGGTGGTGCTCGACCTGCTCTACATCGCGGTCGCCCAGCGCACCCACGACCGCTCCCACGCCGCGTTCCAGCGCACCGCCCGCGCGGTGGACGCGCACCGTTTCAGCAACGGCCAGAGCAAGGAGGGCGAGCTGTGACCGCCCCCGCCTGCGCCGTGCTGCCGCCGACCGTGCTCGACCCGATCGAGCACTGGGCCGACACCACATCGAGCAATGACGCTCGGTGTGGTGCCGCACTGATCCCCGGTGCGGCCGGGTCCGCCGCGGTTGCGGGTTCGCCCGTGACCGCGACTGCTACAGGCACCGCCTCACCACACCCTCGAGTCACCATCTCAGCGACCCGAATCTGAGGAGACAATGATGTCCAACCACACCGACAGCCCGTCGGAGCTGAGCCGTCGCAGCGTGCTGCGCCGGACCGCCGCCGTCGGCCTGCTGGCCACCCCCGCCGCCGGTCTGCTCTCCGCCTGCGTCGGCGGCGGCACCGACGAGCCCAACGCCTCGGCGACCGGCGACAAGAGCGCCGAGAACCCCCTGGGTGTCGCGACCGAGACCCCGGTCGAGGTTGTGATCTTCGATGGCGGTCTGGGCACCAAGTACGCCACGGACGTGCACATCCCGTCGTACAAGGCGAAGTTCCCGAAGTCGGAGGTGAAGTACTCCTCGACGCAGGAGGTCTCCACCACCCTGCAGCCGCGCTTCGCGAGCAACACCCCGCCGGACATGGTCAACAACGCCGGCTCGAAGCTGATGGACCAGGGCAAGCTCGTCGAGGCCGGCCAGGTCGCCGACCTGAGCGACCTGTTCGCCGCCCCGTCGCTGGACATCACCGGCAAGACCGTCGGTGAGACCCTGATCCCGGGCACCATCGAGCAGGGCACCTTCAACGGCAAGCCGTACGTGCTGAACTACGCCTACACCGTGTTCGGCCTGTGGTACTCCGGCAAGCTGTTCAAGGACAACGGCTGGACCGCGCCGACCACCTGGGCGGACTTCACCGCGCTGCTGGAGAAGATGAAGGCCAAGGGCATCACCCCGTACTCGTACGCGGGCGCCAACGCGGCCTACTACCAGTACCTGGTCATCCTCACCACCGCCGCCAAGATCGGTGGCGCGGACGTGCTCAAGGCGATCGACAACCTCGAGCCGAACGCGTGGAAGAACGACGCCGTCAAGCAGGCCGCCACCCTGTGGGGCGAGATCGGCGCCAAGTACGGCAACAAGGCTCACCTGGGCCTGAAGCACACCGAGGTTCAGCTGCAGCAGAACCAGTACAAGGTGGGCTTCTACCCGTCGGGTTCCTGGCTGGAGAACGAGCAGTCCAAGGACACCCCGGCCGGCTTCGACTACCAGGTCGCCGCCATCCCGGCCGCGACCGCGTCGGACAAGCTCCCGGCGACGGGCCTCTACGCCGCCGCGGGCGAGATGTACTTCGTCGCCAGCAAGGGCAAGAACGTCCAGGGTGGCAAGGAGTACCTGCGCCACATGCTGTCCAAGGCCGGCGCGAAGGGCTTCACCGAGCTCACCAAGTCGCTGACCGTCGTCACCGGCGCGGCCGAGGGCCTGACCCTCTCGCCCGGCCTGACCTCGGCCAACGCGGCGCTGACCGCGGCCGGTGCGGCCAACTTCAGCTTCCGCTGGGACGCCTGGTACAAGAACCTGGACGACGAGTGCCGCGCCGCCACCAACGAGCTGATGTTCCAGGGTGGCACCGCCGACAAGTTCTGCGACCGTATGCAGGCTGCGGCTGACAAGACCGAGAAGAAGTTCTCCCGCTAATCCCCCCGAAGCCGGAGTAGTTGATCATGCGGCAAGGTAAATACCCGTTCGTCATCGGGTTCCTGATCGCCCCACTCGCCCTGTACGGCATGTTCGTCCTGCGCCCGATCGCCGCGGCGGTCCAGGTGTCCATGACGAACTGGAGCGGTCTGTCCCCGGATTTCGATTTCGTCGGCCTGGAGAACTTCCAGAAGCTCCTCGACGACGACAAGGTATGGCTGGCGGCGAAGCACCACGTCTTCCTGTTGGTCACCTTGCCGGTGATCACGATCGCCCTCGCCCTGTTCTTCGCGTTCCTGTTGAACATGGGCGGGGGCACCCGCGGCGGCGTCATGACCGGGGTCTGGGGGTCGAAGTTCTACCGGGTGGTGTTCTTCCTCCCCCAGGTCCTGGCCGTGGTCATCGTCGGCGTCATCTTCGGCCGGGTGTACGCCCCGGACGGCAGCGGCATCCTGAACCGCTTCCTCGAGCTGTTCGGCGTGGACGCGGTGCAGTTCATGGCCGAGTACGGCCTATGGTCGATCCTCGGCGTGCTGGTCTGGCAGGCAGTCGGCTTCTACGTGGTGCTGTTCGCGGCAGGCATGTCGAGCATCCCCGCCGAGATCTACGAGGCGGCCGTGATGGACGGCGCCAGCCGGGTCACCATCTTCTTCCGGGTCACCATCCCGCTGCTGATGGAGACCGTGAAGGTCGCCTGGGTGTACCTGGGCATCCTGGCCATGGACGCGTTCGCGCTGGTGATGGTGCTCTCCATCGACGAGGGCGGCCCGGACGGGGCCACCACCGTGCTGCCGGTGCAGATCTACAAGTCGGGCATCCGGGAGTCGGACTACGGCTACGCGTCGGCGCTCGGCGTGGCGCTGGCCGTCTTCACCATCATCTTCGCGGTGCTGTCCCTGCGGGGCGGCAAGCGCAACGCGGTCGAGCACTGAGCGGGGTCTGTCGTGGCAAACAAGTCTGAGAAGCGCTCCAGCGCCGGCGTCCTGAACAAGCTGTCCCACGTCGCGCTGGCCGTCTGGGCGATCCTGATCATCTACCCGCTGATCTTCACGTTCCTGGCCGCGTTCAAGAACAACACCGAGATCTTCATCGGCAACCCGTTCGCGCTGCCGAGCCACTGGGACTTCAACTCGTTCGCCCGCGCCTGGACCGAGGCGAAGGTCGGCACGTACTTCCTGAACAGCCTGATCGTGGTGACCTGCTCGACGTTCGGCACCATGCTGCTGGGCGCGATGGCCGCCTACGTGCTGGCCCGCTACGAGTTCGTCGGCAACCGGATCATCTACTTCCTGTTCGTCGCCGGCCTGGCCTTCCCGGTCTACCTGGCCCTCACCCCGCTCTACATCGTGGTGCAGGAGCTGGGCCTGCTCGGCACGCACACCGGCCTGATCCTGGTGTACATCGCCTACTCGCTGCCGTTCACCGTCTTCTTCCTGGCCGCGTTCTTCAAGACGCTCCCGAACGCGGTCGCCGAAGCGGCGATGATCGACGGCGCCTCGCACACCAAGCTGTTCTTCCGGGTCATGATGCCCATGGCCAAGCCCGGCCTGATCAGCATCACGATCTTCAACATCATCGGCCAGTGGAACCAGTACGTCCTGCCGGTCTCGCTGCTCCCCGGTGGCGCCGAGGGCCAGGAGAAGTGGCTGCTCACCCAGGGCATCGCCAACATCTCCACTGCCGCCGGCTACCAGGCCGACTGGCCCGCCCTCTTCGCCGCCCTCTCCATCGCGATCATCCCCATGATCGTCGTCTACACCATCTTCCAGCGCCAGATCCAGTCCGGCCTCACCGCCGGCGCCGTGAAGTAACCCCGCACCACCCCGTTCTTCGCTCCAAGATCGCGACGATCTTGCGCGAGTGGCCCCTGACGCGTCCGCGTGGGGGTCACCCACGCAAGATCGTCGCTTTTCAGTAGGGGCGGGCGACGGTGCAGTAGGCGTAGAGGTGGGTTTGGGGTTGGGCGTCGACGGTGGGCAGGGCGGGTTCCCAGAGGTCGGTGACCAGGTCTTCGACGGTGAAGCCGTGGCGGTTGAGGAGGTGGCGGAGGTCATCGCGGGGGTACGCGGTGAGGGGGACTCGGGTGCCCAGGAAATCCCTCATCAGGTGGTCGGAGTCGCCTTCGACCATGCCGATGGCGAAGTAGCCGGTGGGGTCGAGGACGTGGTGGATGTCCTCCAGGGCCTTGTCTATGTCGGCGCGGGAGAGCATGAGCAGGGAGAAGAAGGCGACGACGGCGTCGAAGCGCTGCTGGGTGGGGTGCAGGCCGTCCAGGTCGAAGAGGTCGCGTTCGACGAAGATCGCCTCGGGGACGGTGTGGCGGGCGAGTTCGAGCATGACCGGTGAGGTGTCGATGCCGACGACGTGGCAGCCGCCGTCGATGAGCTGGCGGGCGGTGGGCGTGCCCGAGCCGCAGCCGACGTCCAGGACGAGCGGGTGTTCGCGGTCGGCGAGGCGGTCCAGCAGCCAGCGGCCCGCGGCGAGCTGGCCGGGGCGGTCCGCGAAGGCTTCGCTGTAGGTCGCGCCGATCCGGTCGAACACGGGCCTGGATTCGGTCATGACTTCTATATAGCCGTCCGTCGGCGTGGCTGGAGCCGATTCGGGATGTCTGCCCCGACCAGCACAATGGGCGGCGTGGCGGTGATCGCGGTGGTGGCGGACGGCAGCGGCGGGGGGCTGCTGCGGTCGCTGGACGCCGCGGGTGGGCCGAGCGGGCCCGTGGAGGCCGTGGAAGATCTCGCTGCCGCTGTCGTCGATCGGGAGCAGGCGGGCGGGCCGCGGTGGCTGTGGGGGTCTACGGAGCAGGTGTACGGGCCGCTGCTGGCGGCGGGGGTGCGGGTGCGGCGGTGCCACGACGTCGAGCTGGCCGAGACGCTGCTGCTGGGGTACGCGGGGCGGTACGGCGAGCCGCGGTCGGCGGCGGCGGCGTACGCGCGGCTGGTCGGGGCGCCGGTGCCCGCCGATCATGCGGCCCGTCCGGCCCAGCCGCCCGGGGATCTGCAGGGCACCCTGTTCGGGGACGCGCCCGCCCCGGTGGCCGTGCCGGACGGCGTGGACCCGCTGGACGCGCTGGCGGCGGTGTACCGCGACCAGCTCGCCCGGACCGCGGCCGTCGAGCACCCGGCGCGGATGCGGCTGCTGGTGGCGGCCGAGTCGGCGAGCGCGCTGATCGCGGCCGAGATGGGGCACGTCGGTCTGCCCTGGCAGGCCCGCGCCCATGACGAGATCCTGGTCGGGCTGCTCGGGGAGCCGTCGCCGGTGGGCGGGCCGCCGCGGCGGCTGGCCGAGCTGTCGGGGCGGATCGCCGAGCTGTTGAACGCCCCCGGGCTGCACCCGGACTCGCCCGCCGAGCTGCGCAAGGCGCTGCGCCGGGCCGGGATCGAGGTGCCGAACACCCGGTCCTGGGTGCTGAAGGCGGTCGACCACCCGGTCATCGAGGTGCTGCTGGAGTACAAGGAGCTCTACCGGATCTGGACCGCGCACGGCTGGAGCTGGCGGGAGCAGTGGGTGCGGGAGGGGCGCTTCCGGCCCGCGTACGTGCCGGGCGGGGTGGTCACCGGGCGCTGGGCGACCCGGGGCGGGGGAGCGCTGCAGATCCCCAAGGCGGTGCGCGGCGCGGCCCGCGCCGAACCCGGCCGGCGGCTGGTCGTCGCCGACGCGGGGCAGCTGGAGCCGCGCATTCTCGCCGCGGTGTCCGGTGACGCCGGACTGGCCCGTGCCGCGGCAGCCGGGGACCTCTACGCCGTGCTGGCCGCCGAGGCGTTCAAGGGCGACCGTGCCGCCGCGAAGCTGGCCCTGCTGGGCGCGATGTACGGGCAGACCGGCGGCGCGGCCGCTCCCGCGATCGCGGCGCTGCGCAGCAGCTACCCGAAGGCCTGGGCGTACGTCGAGGCGGCCGCCCGCACCGGGGAGACCGGCGGCCTGGTGCGCTCCTGGCTGGGCCGCACCTGCCCGCCGTCGTCGCTGGAGTCGTCGTGGGCCGACGAGGGCGCGTCGGGCCGCTCGCGGGGCCGCTTCACCCGCAACTTCGTCATCCAGGCCACCGCCGCCGAGTGGGCCGCGTCGCTGCTGGCCACGCTGCGCGCCCGGCTCTGGGACACCAGCGCCGAGCTGGTCTTCTTCCAGCACGACGAGGTCATCGTGCACTGCTTGGAAGAAGACGCCGACCTTGTCGTGGCCGCCCTGGAGGCCGGCGCCAAAGCGACGGGCGAGCTGCTGTTCGGCAGCTCGCCCGTGCGGTTCCCGCTCACGGTCGCCGTCGTGGACTCCTACGGCGACGCGAAGTGACGGTCAGAGTTCGATGTCGAAGCGCTTGAGCAGCGCGGGGGCCAGCAGGCCGGCACCCGCGACCAGCGAGATGATGGTGAAGACGGTGCGCAGCACGGTCGTCTCCACCTTGCTGCCGGCCTCGATCGCGAAGGTGTCCGGCAGGCCGATCATGCGCCACATGCGCCGACCGGTCGGGATCGGCCACAGGATCGGCACCCCGGCCCGGGTCACGATGTCGCCCATCAGGTGCACGATGCAGCCGACCCCCACCGCCAGGCCGATCATCGGGTACCCGCGGTTCTCGCTGGGCAGGAAGTTGAACGCGAAGTAGGCAGCGGCTCCCGAGGTGATCGTCACGATGACCCAGCCGGCCCGGTCGGCCCACTTGTCGAACAGGCCGCGCAGCGCGAAGCCGAACATGAAGAACAGGATGCCGATCACGGCCCACCGACCGTACCGGGTGCACAGCCAGATCGAGCCGAAGCCCATCAGCGCCGCGAACGGCAGCGTGTGGGTCAGCGTGCGGTGGCCGTTGTGCCGGTCGGGATCCTTGCTCAACTTGGTGGCCGTGTACACGCCGACCGAGATCTTCTCGATGACCTCGGCGACGAACAGCGAGGCCACGCCGAAGCTGCGGGAGACGGTCGAGCCGCCCTGGCCCTTGGTCACCTTGCCGGACATGTCCAGATCAGGCAGTAGTGCCCCACCCGCGCACACCGCGGCGCCGACGGCGATCGTGGTGGCCGACTGGGGGTAGTCGAAGAACTGCGCGGCCACCCAGGACCCGGCCAGCCACGTGGCCGCGCCGGACAGCGCGTGCTGTGGACCCATCATGATTACTGTTCCTCCCCTGACCACCACAACGTCGCGTTGCGATCAACGCGCGCACACTGTGTCAAACTATGGCGTCCGGATGCAATCGGCTGGACCTCCATAGCAGACGGTGGCGGCGGGGTCACGCACGGCGGCGCGGCGTGCCGTATGTTTGCCTGCCGGATACGCCCAGCTCATCGCGCAGCGCGTTCTCCGTCAGCGGGTACGGGTGATACGGGTCCAGCCGTTCCGGTGTTGTCGGATCCCCGTCATCGTCGATCGGCAGGCCGACGGCCGCCCGTTCCCGGTCGGGCACCGGCACCCAGCCTGAGCCGTTCCACATCACGTCATCGCGCGAGCCCGCCCCGGTGCGCTGGTGGCCGGCCAGGTCGTCCCAGACGTGCGCCAGTTCGTGATACAGCACCACGACCGGCGGCGCGTCGCCGGGCAGCCCCTGGAAACCCGGCTCGTATCCGATGACGTGCCGGTCGGTGTCGCCGGGCGCGACGCCCGCGAAGCCGTTGGCCGTGCCGAACGGCAGCTCCCTGACCTCCAGCGTGTCCGGCCCGTCGCCGGGCAGCCAGCCGTCGCCGGCGGCCAGGGCCGTGTCCAGCTCGGCCAGCATGCGGCGGCCGGTCGGCGAGGCGCGCAGCAGGTCCAGATCGGATTCGATCCGCTCGGCGAAGTCCGGCGAGCCGGTGACCGTGATCCCGCCGCCGGGCGTCACCTGCGGCGCGACATGCGAGAACTCGGCGTCGCCCGCCGGGTCGGCCAGGTCGCGGTAGGCGCGGTCGACCCCGGCCGCGCCGTCGAGCCGGTCCGCGCCCGCACCGCCGACCAGCACGTCGTCGCCGTCGCCGCCGATGACCAGGTCGTCGCCGCGCCCACCGGACAGGTGGTCCCGGCCCGTGCCGCCGCGCAGCGTGTCGTCACCGCTCAGGCCGTACACGGTGTCGTCGCCGAGCCCGCCGTCGGCCGTGTCGGCTCCCGCCCCGGCGTCGAGGTAGTCCCGGCCGTCGCCGCCCAGCAGCAGGTCGTCGCCGTCCCGGCCGAGCAGGGTGTCCGCGCCGTCCGCGCCGTGCAGCAGGTCTCCGCCGTCGACGAGGTCGTCGCCCGCCCCGGCGAGCACCGTCACCGCTGCCGCGACCGCGGGCTCGATCCGCACCCGGTCGTCGCCGGCACCGGTGCGCAGCACCAGCCGCCCGTCCGGCACCGCGGCCACCGTCACCCCGCCGACCAGCACCAGCGGCTGCCCGAAGGCGTCGACGGTGACCAGCACGTCGTCGCCGTTCGCGCCGGTGTTCACCAGTGTCACGCCGTCGGCGCGCACCACGACCGTCTCCGACGGCTCCGGCGTCGGCGGCTCGGCGGCGGGCGGGAACATGGCTGCCAGCCGATGCCAGCCCGCCGTGGCGGCGGCCAGCGCGGCTTCGGCCTGCCGGGTCGCCGAAGCGAGGTCGCCACGCAGGTCGGCCGCTTCGCCCGCGGCCGCGTGCACCCGTGCCGCGTGCGCCGGTCCCTGCGCGAAGAACAGCACTCGCTCCGCGCCGCCCTGGCAGGGCACCACCGCGGCGACCCGGGCCAGCGACTCGTCCAGGTGCCGCTGCACCGAAGACAGCCGCCCGGCCAGCGCCTCGAGCGCGGTGGCCGACCGCAGTGCCAGGTCGGCCGCGAGCGCTGCGCCTCGAACCAGGTTCCTGCGGCGATCCTCGAAGGCGGCGGCGTCCGCGCCGCTCCACCCGGCGCTCGCGGCGGTGGACTCGGCCAGCCCGTCGGCGGTCTGCCCGGCCGTCGCGGCGCAGGACCGCCAGCGCGTCGCGGCGGCCAGCAGCGGCGTCTGGTGCACGGTCAGCGACCACAGCGGCGGTAACGCCATCACGAGGACCGGCGGCGCGTCCGGCTTCATCGGGCACCCGTGCGCGGGTTCCGCGCATCGGCTCGGGCGGCGCACGGTTCGGCACACCGTCCCGGGTGCATGTGGCGCGTCACCACATGCCCCTCGGGTGGGCGGGTTCGTGCAGGCGGTCGAGGTTCGCGGCGGTCTGCTCCTCGGCGCGCCGGTGGGTGGCCGCGACGAGCAGCAGCCGGTCGGCGTCGGTGAGCAGGCCGTCGGCGAGCGCCGTGAGCGCGGCGGTCGCCGCGCGCACCGCGGCCAGGTGGGCCGTGGCGACGCCGGTGTCCATTCCGGACGGACGCTCCGGCGGCGGTGGCTGCGTCCGGTGCAGGGCTGTGGCCAGGGATTCCAGGTCCGCCGCGAGCCGCAGGGTCCGCGCGGGATCACTCGTCAGCTGTGTCACGCCATCGAGAGTGGCAGCGCGTGAGGGGCGGCACAACGCCCCTCACGCGATCTGTGGATAACTCTGCCTCAGGCGACCCCGGCGGGGGTGAAGATGCCGGTCACCAGCTCGGTGAGCAGCTCCGGACCGTGTTCGGTGAGCACCGACTCGGGGTGGAACTGCACCCCGGCGAAGCCCGGCCCGCGCAGCGCGTGCACGAATCCGGTGCCGTCCTCGATGGACAGTTGCAGGTCGCCGTACGCCGTCGGCATGGTGGGGGCGGGGGCGACCGCGGTGAAGGTGGAGTAGAAGCCCACCCGGCGGGTCACCCCGAACAGGTCGATGTCGCACGGCAGGCCCTGGTAGGGCACGTCGCGGCGGTGCATCGGCAGGCCGAGGCGGCGGCTGAGCACCTGATGGCCCAGGCACACGCCGAGCAGCGGCGCGCGGCGGGACAGCCGCTCCTCGACGACCCGGCCCAGCGTCGCCACGCGCGGGTCGCTGTCGTCGGCCGGGTCGCCGGGGCCCGGCCCGGCCACGACGAGGTCGTACGAGCTGAGCCCGCCCAGGGCCGTGGTGGGCTGGACGGTGACCCGCATCCCCAGCGAGCGCAGCACGTGCCCGAGCATGCCGGTGAAGGTGTCCTCCGCGTCGACGATCAGCGCGGTGCGGCCCACCAGCGGCCCGGTCACCGGCTCGGGGGCGCGCTCGGCCAGCCAGAACCGGGACAGCCGCTCGTTGCGGGCCAGCAGCGTGGCGCGTACCGCCGGGTCGGCGGCCAGCTCCTTGATGTCGGCGTCGGAGTGCGCGGCCGGCGCGGTGCGCAGGCCGAGCGCGGTGAGCACGCCGCCCGCCTTGGCGTGGGTCTCGGCGACCTCACCGTCCGGGGTGGAGTCGCGCACCAGCGTCGCGCCCGCCTTGACGGCGATGGTCCCGTCGGCGGCGATGTCGGCGCAGCGGAACAGGATCGGCGCGTCCAGGGTCTGCCTGCCGTCGGCGTCGCGGCCGAGCAGCGCCAGCACCCCGGCGTAGTAGGCGCGGCCGGTGGTCTCGTAGCGGGCGATGACACGGGCGGCGTTCTCGATCGGGCTGCCGGTCAGCGTCGGGGCGAACATCGTCTCCCGCAGCACGTCGCGCACGTCCAGGTCGGTGCGGCCGGCCAGCAGGTACTCGGTGTGGGTGAGGTGCGTCATGTGCTTGAGGTAGGGCCCGAGCACCTGGCCGCCCCGCTGGGCGACCACGGCCATCATCTTGAGCTCCTCGTCGAGCACCATGGACAGCTCGTTGATCTCCTTGCGGTCGCTGAGGAAGCCCAGCAGCGTCTCCCGCCCGTCCAGGCCGGGCGCGAGGTCGCGGTGGCGCAGCGTGCCGGAGATCGGGTTCATCATCACCAGGCCGTCGTCGACGCTGACGTGCCGTTCCGGTGACGCGCCGACCAGCGTGCGGCCCTGCTCACCCGGGATGTGCACGAGGAACGACCAGTACACGCCGCGCTCGCCGGAGATCAGGCGGCGCAGCGCGCCCCCGGCGAGCAGGCGCGGGTCGGCGTCGGTGCGGGCGCGGGCGGTGCGGTGGATGACGAAGTTGGACCCGGCGCCGTGGCCGATCTCGTCGCGCAGCACCGCGGCGACCAGTTCCCGGTAGGCGGCGTCGTCGATGTCGAAGCCGAGGTCGGTGACGTCCGGCACGGTGTCCGGCAGCGCGGCGAGGGCCTCGTCGAGCGGGATGCGGTCGTACGACT
Organism: Catellatospora aurea; assembly: GCF_042663325.1. NCBI lineage: Bacteria > Bacillati > Actinomycetota > Actinomycetes > Micromonosporales > Micromonosporaceae > Catellatospora > Catellatospora aurea. The sequence continues at coordinate 276,805 of NZ_JBHTAC010000001.1, read as the reverse complement.
CGACGGTCAGGCAGGCCAGCGGGGTGCCGTCGTCGATGCGGTCGAAGCCGCGTTCGGCGAGCTGCCGGTAGGGCACCAGAGCGAGGGTGCGGGGTCCGGCCTCGTCGCCGTCCGCGTGCTCGGGCAGGGGGATGTCGGCCAGCCGTGCCACGGTGGACAGCGGACCTCGCAGCACCTCGAGGTGCTCGGAACCTTCGCGTCGGAGCAGCGCGAACGGGCCCGGGTCGGGCGCGCCGAGCAGATCGTGGAGCAGGTTCATCGATGGTCTCCCGGTTCGGGTGGCCGTGCGCCGGGCGACCGATAAAGCAAAGGCCGCCTCGTCGAGGCGGCCGCGGTGTGGGTTTGCCTACCCGCGTGTGTCGATGGCCGCCGGTCGGGCGCGCCACCACAGGTTGCGGTTGGAAGTCATGGCGGTAACCGTACCGGCGTCGCGCGCGACTGTCCAGAAGCCTCACCGGGTGGGGTGTCACATTCGCGCTCACCTATCCACTTTTCATTGTGTGACGGGTAACATACCGCGAGTCACCAATGGTGGCAGTGGTTCAGCCGAGGCAGGGGAGGGGCCGGTGGCGGACGACACGCGCGGCCAGCGGGCGGGTTCCCGTCTCGCGGTCGCGGTCACGCTGCCGACGGCAGCCTTCGCGGTGGCCGCCGGCGCGCTGCTGGCCTGGGCCGTGGCCGATGCGCTGAGCTGGCGAGAGCTGGTGGAGCTCCGGATCGACGGCGCCGCGCACGCCGAGGACGTCGCCTGGCGCTGGGTGGGCGTGCTCGGGGTCGGCGCGGTGCTGGTCCTGGCGGCGCTGATCCGGGGTGCGCTCGCCGCTCGCCGGGAACTGCTGGCCGCCGTCGACCGACTGCGGCGGGACGCGCTCGCGCTGGCCGAGGACGTGCCGGTGACCTTCGAGCGGCTGCGTGCCGGTGACGGTGAGGACACCGGCGAGGACGTGCCCGCGCCACCGGCCGGTGACGCGGACGAGTTCGTCGCGGCGGGGGCGGCTCTGGCGCAGGCCCGCCGCAGCGTCGTCACGCTCGCGCTGCGGCAGGCCCGCTCCCGGCGTACCGTCAACGGGATCTTCACGAATCTGGCCCGGCGCTCGCAGATCCTGGTGGAGCGGCAGCTGCGCCTGCTCGACGACATGGAGCGCGACGAGCGCGACCCCGACCGGCTGGCGGCCCTGTTCAAGCTGGACCACCTGGCCGCCCGGCTGCGCCGCAACGACGAGAACCTGCTGGTGCTCGCCGGGGCGGAGCCGCGCCGGCGGTGGCGCGAGGGCGTGCCGCTCGCGGCGCTGGTGCTGGCCGCGCTCTCCGAGATCGAGCAGTACGAGCGGGTCCGCGCCGACGTCGACGACTCGCTGCACATCGCCGGGCACGCCGCCGCGGACATCGGCCATCTGCTCGCCGAGCTGCTGGACAACGCCGCGGCCTTCTCCGCCCCGCACACGGCGGTGCGGGTGAGCGCGCACGCCCGGCCGGACGGGGCCCTGGTCGAGATCGTCGACGAGGGCATCGGCCTCAGCGAGCGGGCGCTGGCCGAGGCGAACGCGCTGCTGGCCGTGCCCGCCGAGGTCGACGTGGCGGTCAGCGAGCGGATGGGCCTGGTGGTGGTGAGCCATCTCGCGGCCCGGCACGGGGTGCGGGTGGGTCTGTCACTGTGCCCGGGTGGCGGCGTGCGCGCCGCCGTCGAGCTGCCGACCGCACTGCTTGCCGAGCCCGCGGCCCCGCCGGAGCCGCCCGCCGCGGCACCGGAGCGCCCGGCCACCGTTGAAACGCCGCGCGTTCCACAACGTCGGCGCGAGCCCGACCCGGCGGCCACGGCCGCCACGCTGACCCGGCTGTACGAGGGAGTACGGCGCGGCCAGGCCGGAGACGGCGCGGGGACGCCGCCGGACGACATCAAGGGGGAGCCATGACCACTGCGACGCTCAGCAAACCGGCCCAGGATCTCAACTGGCTGGTGGCCGGATTCGCCGACCGGGTGCCGGGGGCCCGCCACGCCGTCGTGGCGTCCTCGGACGGGCTGGTGGTCGCGGTCTCCGCGGACCTCGACCGGGCCACCGCCGACCAGCTGGCCGCGGTCACCTCCGGGCTGATCGGCATCGCCGGGTGCGTGGCGCAGCTGTCCGACGGCGACGAGGTGCGCCAGACGGTGATCGAGATGGGGCGGGGCTATTACCTCACCATGGCGATCCGGGACGGCTCGGTGCTGGCGGTGGTCGCCGACGGCGACGCCGACCTGGGCGTGGTCGGCTTCGAGATGGCGCGGCTGGCCAAGCAGACCGGGGAGATCCTCACCCCGGCGCTGCGGGCCGAGCTGCAGCGCGCACTGCCGCGCTGAGCACGGCGCGGCGCCCGGGCACCGGGCGCCGCCGCGATGTGGCTCAGCTGTTGCGCTTGGCGAGCTCTTCCAGCTCGTCGAGCAGCTTCTGCACCGGTTCGTACGCCTCCTTGGCGTCGTCCTCGGCGTCGGCGGCCCAGCCCTCGACCTTCTTCTGCAGGTTCTCGGCCCGCTTGCGCGCCTCTGCCCAGTCGCCCTGGAGCATCTTCGTGGAGATGTTCTTGAGCCCGTTCGTCAGCTCCGTCCGCTGCTTCGGAGTGATCACCTCGGTGTCGCGCAGCTTCTGCACGGCGTCGTTGAGGTCCGACAGCAGCTGCACCGCCTGGAACGGGCCACCCCGCTCAGGGGTGGGGCTGGGCTTGGGGGCCGCCGTGGTCCGGGCGGGCCGGTTCGGCGACTTGGTCGGGGTGGCGCTGGCGTCGAGCGGTTCGCGCAGTGCCGACATGATCATGAGTACGCCGCTGATCAGGATGATCGCCATCACCAGCATCACCGCGAGCAGAGGTTTGCGGCTGCGCTTGACCCGCACCGGCGGCGTCGGCCGGGCCTTCGGTGCGGCCTGCACCCGGGTCGCCGGGGCGGGCACCCGGGCCGCGCCGGCGATCGCGCCGCCGGTGGGCGCGAGCAGCGTCGGGCTGGGCCCGGCGACGGCGGTCGTCGGGGCGGACGCGGTCGGCACGGACAGGCCGCCCAGGGCGTGGGCCAGGTCGGCGGCCCGCGGGCGGCGGGCGGGGGAGGGGTCCACCGCGGCCGCGATCAGGGCGGTGATCGCCGGCGGCACCCCCGGCAGGGCGGGCAGCGGCCGCGGGCGGGCGTGCTCGGCCTCGAACTGCTCCCAGGACTCGATGCCGTTGCGGCGGCGGCCGGTCACCATCTCGATGAGCAGGACCCCGAGGGCGTACACGTCGGCGGCCGGATCGGCGGCCTTCTGGCGCAGCCGCTCCGGGGCCGCGTACGCGGGGGTGCCGATGACCAGCACGCCGGTCGCGTCGGGCAGGCCGGTCATCGCCGCGATGCCGAAGTCGAGCACCTTCGCGCCGGTAGCGGTGATCATGATGTTGCCCGGCTTGACGTCGCGGTGCACCACGTCCCGGGCGTGCGCGGCGGCCAGCGCCCCGGCGACCTGCGCGCCGATCGTGGCGGCCCGCGCCCAGCCCAGCGGCCCGCGGGCCATCAGCTCGGCCAGCGACTCGCCGGTGAGCAGTTCCATGACCAGGTACGGCTCGACGTGGCCGTCGGGGAAGGTGACCTCGCCGAAGTCGTGCACGGCGGTGATGTGCGGGTGGGTGAGCTGCGCCGCCGAGCGGGCCTCGCGCAGCGCCCCGGCGCGCAGGGCCGGGTCGGCGGCGGTCGGGCCGGCGAGCACCTTCACCGCCACCGGGCGGCCCAGCACGAGGTCGTGGGCCTGCCAGACCTCCGCCATGCCGCCGCTGCCGATGCGGCGGTCGAGCAGGTAGCGGTCGTGCAGCTTCAGACCGGGGGTGAAGGCGGACATGGTGGACAACCGTACCGTGTCTCAGCCACCGGTGACACCGAACGCAGGGCACCGTGAGTTCCGTCGCCCGCGACTACTATTCCTGCCTATGTCTGACTCCCCCGGACCAGGGCTCGTCCCGGTGCGCCGCCGCCCCGCGGACGCGCCTGGCGACACGGCTCTCCCTGCCGACGAAGTGACCGATTCGCCCGCTTCGTCGACCGAGGACGGGTCGGACGAGGCTGAGCCGACCCGAGGCCGGGTGGTCTGGCAACGGTGGCGGCCCTCGGTGGTCACCGGGTTCACGACCTGGGCCGCCGCGCTGCTGGCGTACTTCCTGGTCACGGCCGTGGCCTGGCTGCCGACCGAGGGGCTGGAGAGCAAGGCCGGGCCGGTCCCGTCGACGTTCGGGCAGCTGCTCCAGTCGTGGAACCACTGGGACACCGTCTGGTACGTGATCATCGCGGACTCCGGGTACGAGGCCGACTCGCGCAGCACCGCGTTCTTCCCGCTGTTCCCGATGGCGATGCGGGCGGCGAACCCGCTGCTGCCCGGGGGCGCGTTCGAGGCGGGCATCATCGTCAGCGCGCTGGCCTGCCTGGTCGCGCTGATCCTGGTGCACCGGCTGGCCACCGAGATGATCGGGGCCGAGGACGCCCGGCGCACCACGGTCTACCTGCTCGCCTTCCCGACCGCGTTCTACCTGGTGGCCGCGTACAACGAGTCGCTGTTCGTGGCGCTGGCGCTGGCGTCGCTGTACAACATGCGCCGTGGGCGCTGGTGGTGGGCGGCGATGTTCGCCGGGTACGCCAGCGCCACCCGGATGGCGGGCGTCATGCTCGGCGCGGCGTTCGTTTACGAATACCTGCGCCGGCGCGGTTTCTCGTTCCGGTCGCAGCGGCGCTACGGGCGGATCCTGCCGTGGCCGGCCGGGTTCCGCCTCGACCGCGATGCCCTGGCCGTGCTGCTGATCCCCGCGGGGCTGGGCGCGTACATGCTCTACTGCCAGTCGACCTTCGGCAACGCGCTGCAGTTCCTGGACGCGCAGAAGGCCTGGTTCCGGGAGGGGTTCACCCCGCCGTGGACCGTCATCGGCGACGTCGTCGCGCTGATCAGCAGCAGCGACTCGATCTACCACCCCGACGCGATCCGCAACATCGTCAACCTGACCACGGCCCTGGCCGTGCTCGTGCTGCTGGTGCTGGCCCTGGTCGGCCCGTGGAAGCTCGGCGCGGACCACGCGTACCTGGTGGTCTTCGCGGCGATCATCATTTTGATGCCGCTGTCGAACCCCATCCACATGCACTACCCGCTCAGCTCGACCTGGCGCTACGCGCTGGAGTGCACAGTCGCCTTCATGGTGCTGGCGAGAATGGGCCGCAACGTGCACTTCGACAGGGTGTACACCACCGTGATGCTGGCATTGCAAGGCGCAATGATCATCGTCTTCGTGCAGAACAACTTCGTAGCTTAGGTCGCCGGTGGGACGGGGTTGTGGGGGTGCGGGACACGGCTGAACCGGGCTGTAGGGTCCAGCCGTGATCGATTCGGTGGATCTTGTCATTTTCGACTGCGACGGCGTGCTGGTGGACTCGGAGACCATCGCCATCCGGGTGGCCTCGCAGATGCTGGCCGAGCTGGGCTGGCCGCTGACCGACGACGAGATCGTGGAGAACTTCGTGGGCCGCTCGGCGGCCTCGATGGTGCCGGTGATCGAGCAGAAGCTGGGCCGGCCGCTGCCGCAGTGGCCGGAGATGTTCGTCGCGCGCCAGCTCGCCGCGCACGAGGCGGGCCTGGTGCCAGTGCCCGGCATCGTCGAGGCGCTCAATGCGATCACGCTGCCGACCTGTGTGGCCTCCAGCGGGCGGCACGACAAGATGCGCAACACGCTCGGCATCACCGGCCTCTACGAGCGCTTCGAGGGCCGCATCTTCTCGGCCACCGAGGTCGCCAACGGCAAGCCCGCGCCGGACCTGTTCCTGCACGCCGCCGCGCGCATGGGCGCGGACCCGGCGCGCTGCGTCGTGGTCGAGGACAGCCGTCCCGGCGTGCAGGCCGCGCGGGCGGCGGGCATGCGGGTGCTGGCGTACGCCGGGGGAGTGACCCCGGCCGATTGGCTCACCGGTCCGGACACCGTGGTGTTCCACGACATGCGCAAGCTCCCCGACCTGCTCAGGATCCGGTAGCAGGGCGACCTCGATGACGGTGAGGTTCCGCTACCACAACGCGAGCAACAACTGGTACTGGGTGATCGACGACCTGCGTGTGAGCTGACCGCCGCGCGTCCCGGTCCGGCGGTGCGCCCGCCGGACCGGGCCGTCCACGGCTCGTGTCCCAAGGTCGATTGAGTCGTTCCTCCTGGCAGGCGCCGCACGGGGGCGGCGTCTCGCGGGGTGCCCGACGCTCCGCCGCAGCTTCGTGAACGCCGCGCGGGGGCGGCGGAGGGTGTACGACATGGTGGACCGCAGGCGGATTCTTCAGGCGACGGCGGCCGCGGGTGCCGCCACGGTGATCTCCCAGCGTGCCGGCTGGGCCTGGGCGGTGGGACAGGGCCGGGCGGGCACGCTCGACCCGGCGAAGATCCGCAAATACGTGACGCCGCTGGCGGTGCCGTCGGTGATGCCGCCCGCGTTTCGGGAGGAGGGCGGCATCGCCCGCTACCTGATCGGGGTGCGCCAGTTCCGGCAGCAGATCCTGCCGTCGAACCTGCCGCAGACCACGGTGTGGGGCTACGGGGACGTGTCGAAGCCGCGCAGCTTCCGCACGCCGTCGGACACCATCGAGGCGCGGGTGGACCGGCCGGTGCGGGTGACCTGGGTCAACGACCTGGTCGACTCGTACGGTGACTTCCGCCCGCACCTGCTGCCGGTGGACCCGACGCTGCACTGGGCGAACCCGCCGGGCGGCGACGCCGGGCGCGACACCCGGCCCACGTTCACCTCGACGCCGGGGCCGTACCGGGGGCCGGTGCCGATCGTCACGCACCTGCACGGCGGCCACTCCCACGAGGAGAGCGACGGCTACCCGGAGGCCTGGTACCTGCCGAAGGCGCGCAACATCCCGGCCGGCTACGCGACCGTGGGCACGTTCTACGACGAGTTCGGGGCGGAGTTCGAGCAGCGCTACGGGGCGGCGGCCTGGCAGCCGGGCACGGCGACGTTCCAGTACACCAACGACCAGCGCGCCTCGACCCTGTGGTACCACGACCACGCGCTCGGCGTGACCCGCGTCAACGTGTACGCCGGACTCGCGGGCTTCTACCTCCTGCGCGGCGGCAAGGGCGACCTGCCCAAGGGAGTGCTGCCAGGGCCGGCGCCGCAGCTCGGCGACAAGCCGGGCACGCGCTACTACGAGATCCCGGTGGTGGTGCAGGACCGCTCGTTCAACGCCGACGGATCGCTGTTCTACCCGGCCAGCCGGGCGTTCGCCGACGACGCGGGCCCGTACATCCCGGAGGGCCCGTTCCCGCCGATCTGGAACCCGGAGTTCTTCGCCAACACCATCATGGTCAACGGCAACACCTGGCCGGAGCTGGAGGTCGAGCCGCGTCGCTACCGGCTGCGCTTCCTCAACGGCTGCAACGGTCGCGTCCTGATCATGAAGGTGGCCACGGACCCGCTCGCGCCGCGCCCGGCCCCGGTCGCCCTGCCGATCTGGCAGATCGGCAACGACGGCGGTTTCCTGCCCAAGCCGGCCAAGCTCCAGCAGCTGCTGATGGGCCCGGCCGAGCGCGCCGACGTCATCCTCGACTTCACCGGCCAGCGTGAAGGCACCGAGTTCTACCTCATCAACGAGGGGCCGGACGAGCCCTACAACGGCACCTTCAACCCGTCCGACCCGGCCACCACCGGCCAGGTCATGCGCTTCACCGTCGGGCGGCTCACCGGCAAGGACCGCAGCACCCCGCCCGAGGACCTCGACCTGCCCTGGATCAAGCCGATCGGCCGGGCCGACAACACCCGGCAGCTGTCGCTGGACGAGGAACTGGGCCACGACCAGTCCATCGAGCTGATGCTCGGCACGGTCGGCCCCGACGGCCACGCGATGCCGATGCACTGGGACCACCCGATCACCGAGGACCCGAAGCTCAACGCCACCGAGATCTGGGAGCTGCACAACTTCAGCCAGGACGCCCACCCGATCCACCTGCACCTGGTGCAGTTCGAGATCCTCGGCCGGGGCGTGGACGGCAAGCAGCCGCCGGAGCCGGGCGAGCGCGGCACCAAGGACACCGTGATCGCGCTGCCGGGCGAGATCACCCGGATCAAGGCCACGTTCGACCTGGCCGGCCAGTACGTGTGGCACTGCCACCTGCTGGAGCACGAGGACAACGAGATGATGCGGCCCTACCGGGTCGGCTGAGCGGAAGGCCGGGGCGGTGCGTGACGCGCCGCCCCGGCCCCGTCACAGCCAGCCGGAGCGGCGGAAGGCGCGGTGCATCAGGGCCGCCACGGTGAACATCAGCCCCACCACGATGAGGTAGCCGTACTTCCAGTGCAGCTCGGGCATGTAGTCGAAGTTCATGCCGTAGATGCCGGCGATCGCGGTCTGCGCGGCGGCGATGGCGGCCCAGGCGGCGATCTTGCGCATGTCGTTGTTCTGGTCGACGGACAGCTGCGCCAGGCGCGCCTGCAGGATCGAGTTGAGCAGGTCGTCGTACGCGACGATGCGCTCCACCGTCCGCAGCAGATGGTCGTTGACGTCGCGGAAGTAGCGCCGGATCTCCTTGGGCAGCCCTTCCTTGTCGTCGATCAGCGCCGCCAGCGGGTGCTGCAGCGGGGCGACCGCCCGCTTGAACTCCATCAGCTCCCGCTTGAGCTGGTAGATCTGCGCCGCCCGGTTCTGCGACTGGGGCGCGAAGACGTGGTCCTCCAGCTCGTCGATGTCGTTCTCGAACGCCACCGCGACTTCCAGGTACGAGTCGACCATGCGGTCGGCCACGGCGTGCGCCACCGCCCACGGGCCTTGCGCCATCCGGTCCGGCCGCCGTTCCAGGTCGGCGCGCACCGGTCCGAGCGGCCCCGCGGGACCGTGCCGCACCGTGATCACGTAGCCGTCGCCGATGAACAGCACCACGGAGCCGGTCTCCACCACCTCGCAGGTCTCGGTCAGCGCCGAGTGCTCCACGTACCGGGTGGTGCGCAGCACGAACAGGGTCACGTCGGCGAAGTGCTCGATCTTGGGGCGCTGGCGGCGCGTGGTCGCCGCCTCCACCGCCAGCTCGTCCAGGCCGAACCGTTTGGCGATGGGGGCGAAGTCGGCCTCGCTCGGCTCGTGCAGGCCCAGCCAGAGGAAGGAGCCGGGCGTCTGCCGCACGGTCGCCAGGCCGTCGTCGTAGTCGCACGCACCCGGCCGGCGACGGCCGTCCACGTACACCGCGCAGTCGATGACGGTCCCGCCCGGTGCGGCGTCGTCGCCGGAGTCCGCCGGGCCGGTCGGCCGGATCCGGGAGGCGGCCTTGCGCAGCGGCGCGGTCCACGCCCAGGCGACGCCTGCCTGCTGCTCGTCGCTCACGATCACCTCCGGTCCGGTCCTCGTGGCGATCTTAGTCGGCTACAGCCGGAGGAACGGTTCCGCGTAGGTGAACACTCCCCGCACCGCCGGGTCGTACCCGGTCAGCGGCCGGGCCTGGAAGTGCACGCCCCACTCGGCCTCGGGGGCGAGCACGCCGAACTGCTCGGCCTGCCGGAAGCCGAACCGGCCGTAGTAGCCGGGATCGCCGAGCAACACCACCAGCGGCTCGCCGAGCGCGTCGGCGGCGCCCAGCACCGCGTGCATCAGCGCGCTGCCCACCCCGGACCGCTGCTGGTCGGGCCGCACGCTGAGCGGCCCGAGGCCCAGGGCCGGGGTGTCGCCGACACGGCCCCTGGTGCACACCACGTGCCCGACGACCTCGCCGCCGACCTCGGCGACCAGCGACAGTTCCGGCAGCCAGCCCGCGTCGGCGCGCAGCTGGTCGACCAGTCCCGGTTCAGGGGCCGGGCCGGGCGCGTACAACGGCCCGAACGCGGCCTCGGTGACCGAGCGGATGACGTCGACGTCGGCGGGTGTCTCGCGGCGGATCAGCACGCCGCTCATGGTGCCGTATGCGACAGCGGCGCGCCCGCGGGCCCGTCGACCTCGGCGCTGCCGCGTACCTGGAGCTTGCGCCGGGCCCGCTCGTAGAACGTGGTCAGCCCGAGCCGCACCACCCGGGCGGCGTCGGCGAGCGCGGTGATCGCCAGCCGGTCGCCCGGCGTCACGTGCCCGTCGACGCGGCCGTCGACCTCGACCGCGAGCCGGCCGCTGTTCTCCAGCACCTGCAGCGCGAGCGCCTCGTCGGCGGAGAGCACCAGCGCGCGGTTGAAGCTGGAGTGCGCGGCGGCGGCCGTCACCAGCACGGCGCGTACGGTGGGCGAGACGATCGGGCCGCCGCTGGAGAAGGCGTACGCCGTCGAGCCGGTCGGTGTGGCCACGATGACCGCGTCGGCGGCATAGCGTACGAACGCGTGCCCCTCGACGGTGATGGCCACCCCGGCCAGGCCGTCACCGGGGATGCGGCACAGCGCGATGTCGTTGAACGCGGTGACCTCGTGGCCGCCGGGCAGCGTGGTGCGCACCGCGAGCCGCGACTCCACCGAGTAGTGCTGGTTGTCGATCGCGGACAGCGCCGCGGGCAGCCCGTCCACGTCGATCTCCGGCAGGAAGCCGAGCCGGCCGAGGTTGACCCCGAGCACCGGCGTGGTCCGGCCCGCGCCCAGCCGCATGGTGCGCAGCATCGTGCCGTCACCGCCCAGGCTCACCAGCAGGCTGGACCGCTCCGCCAGCTCATGCGGGTCGACGGCGACCGCACCGCAGAAGATCCGGTCCACCTCGTCGGGCAGCCCGAGCACGGTGACGTCGCGGCGGCGCGCCCAGTCCATGATGGTGTCGATCGCGGGCACGGAGTCACGCTGCGGATGCAGCACCAGACCCACCGTGTGTACGAGGCCCACGCTGCCACTCTACGGTCCAACCCGCTTTCCCCGAGCCACATCGCCGCGCGCTGCCTCGCGATCAAGGGCGGGGAGCGGTCAGCGGTTGCGGGGTTGTAGGCGGCGGGTCGGCTCGGCGGTGGTCGGGTCCTCCGGCCACGGGTGGCGCGGGTAGCGGCCGCGCAGCTCCGCGCGGACCTGCGGGTAGCCGTTGCGCCAGAACGAGACCAGGTCACCGGTCACCGCGGCGGGCCGCCCGGCCGGGGACAGCAGGTGCAGCACGACGGGCACCCGCCCCCCGGCCAGTCGGGGGGTCTGCGTCCAGCCGAACGCCTCCTGCACCTTCACCGCCAGCACCGGCGCGGCCGGGTCGGCGTAGTCGATCCGGATCCGGGACCCGCTGGGCACCTCCAGCCGTTCCGGGGCGAGCTGGTCGAGTTGGGCCGCCTGCGCCCAGGGCAGCAGGGTGCGCAGCGCGGCGGCGACGTCGACGCGCTGCAGGTCGTCGCGGCGGCGGGCGGTGTGCAGGGCCCCGCCCAGCCACTGCCCGGCGTCGGCCAGCAGGGACGCGTCGTCCACCGCGGGCCACGGCTCGCCGAGCGCGTGCGCGAGGAACGCCAGACGCGCGCGCAGCGCGGTCGCCTCGGGCGTCCAGCGCAGCAGCCGCAGACCCTCCCGGCGCAGGCCCTCGGCCAGCGCCTGTGCGACGAGTTCGCGGTCGGGCCGGTCGAGCGGGCGCTCCGCCAGCACGATCGCGCCCAGCCTGGTCACCTGCCGGGCCACCACGTCCCCGTCGGACCAGGCGATCTCCTCGCCTGTGACCAGCAGCGGAGCCGCGGCCTGGCGCGCCGTCGCCTCGTCGGTCGCGGCGGCCAGCCGGATCCGGGCCGAGCTGCTGCCCGGCTGCCGGTCCGCGACGGCCACCGCCAGCCAGGGCACCCCGGTCAGCGGCGAGCCCGGCGGCAGCTCGGCCGCGGTGCCCCCGGCCATCAGGTAGGTCCGGCTGCCCGCGCCCCGGACCCGCGCGACCCGTTCCGGGTAGGCCAGCCCGACCACCAGCGCACCGGGCAGGTCGTCCGGCATCCGCCCCGAGCCGTCCCGACGGGTCGCGCCGCTCGCCCGGCCCGGCTCGGCGTCGGCGGAGTCGGTGCTGCGCACGTTGCCGGTCAGGCGGCGGACTTCGGTGCGCCAGGCGGCGCTCGCGGCCGCGTCGGCGCCGTCGCGCAGCCGCCGCCAGGCCGCGGCCAGGTCGTCGGTGCTGATCGGGGTGTCCGCGCCGAGGAGGGCGACGACCTCGGCGGCACGGTACGGGCCGAGGTCGGCGGCGTGGTCGAGCATCGCGCGGGCCAGGCGCGGGTGCGCGCCGACGCCCGCGATGGCCCGGCCGCGCGCGGTGACCCGGCCGTCGCCGTCCAGCGCGCCGATCGCGGTCAGCGTCCCGGTGGCCACCGTCGAGGCGGGCGCGGGCGGCTGGTCGAGCAGGGCCAGGCTCGCGCCGACCGCACTGGACCAGCAGGCCAGCTGCAGCACGAACGAGGTCAGGTCGGCTGAGGCGATCTCGGGGTCGGGGTGCTCGGGCAGCCGCTCGTGCTCGGCCTGCGACCAGCACCGGTAGACGACACCGGGGCCCTCGCGCCCGGCCCGCCCGGCCCGCTGGTGCGCCGAGGCCCGCGAGGCCCGGACCGTGACCAGCGAACCCAGCCCGCGGCCCAGGTCGGTACGCGGCATCCGGGCCAGGCCGGCGTCGACGACCACCCGTACCCCCGGCACGGTCAGGCTGCTCTCGGCGACCGCGGTCGCCAGCACCACGCGGCGGCGAGGTCCCGGCCGCAGCGCGGCGTCCTGGGTGCCCGCGGCCTGGCGGCCGTGCAGGGTGAGCAGGTCCACCTCGGCGCGCAGGCCCGCCAGCCGCCCGGCGACACCTTCGATCTCGCCGGCGCCGGGCAGGAACACCAGCAGGTCGCCGTCGGCCCCGCGCAGGGCTTCCCGGATCACGGCCGCGACATGGTCGAGCAGGCGCGGGTCGACGCGCAGCCCGTAGGGCGCGTCCACCGGGCCGGTCGGCGGACGCCAGCGGACCTCGATGGGATACGGCGTGCCCGAGGCGGTCACCACGGGAGTGTCCGGGCCCAGCGCGGTGGCCAGGCGTTCTGCCTGCGCGGTCGCGGACGCGGCGACCAGCCGCAGGTCGGGGCGCAGCGCGGCGCGTACGTCGGCCGTGAAGGCCAGCGCCAGATCGGAGTCGAGCTGGCGCTCGTGCACCTCGTCGAGCAGGATCGCGCCGACCCCGGCCAGCTCCGGGTCGTGCTGCAGCCGCTGCACGAGCAGGCCGGTGGTCACCACCTCGACCCTGGTCGCGGCGCTGGTGCGGCTGTCGCCGCGCACGCTGTACCCGACGGGCCCGCCCAGCGGCGTGCCGGTCAGTTCGGCCATCCTCCGGGCGGCAGCGCGGGCGGCGACCCGGCGTGGCTCGGCGACGATCACCCGGCCGGTGACCTCGCCCGCCAGCGCCAGTGGCGCGAGCGTGGTCTTGCCCGATCCCGGCGGCGCGACCAGCACCGCCGCCCCGTGCCCGGTCAGCGCCGCCAGTAGCGTGGGTAGCGCCTCCCGTACGGGCAGGTCGGTTTCGGCCGCGTCGGACAACACCCGCCCAGTCTGCCGGACGGGCCCTTCCGAAAGCCCGGCGGTGCCGCAACCTGGCGCGGGCCCGGCCCGTGTTCCAGAGGTGACAGTGTCAGATTTCGAGGCGTTCTACCGCGGCACCGCCCCGCGGCTGATGCGCTTCGCGTACGGCCTCACGGGTGGCCTGGCCGAGGCGCAGGACTTCACCCAGGAGGCGTACGCCCGTGCCTGGCAGCGCTGGGCGTCCCTGCAGCGCTACGACAACCCCGAGGCGTGGCTGCGGCTGGTGGTGACCCGGCTGGCCACCGACTGGTGGCGGCGGCTGACCGTGCGCCGCTCCACCGGCCTGCCCGACCCCCCGAACGTGCCGCCCCCCGACGAGGAGCTGATGACCGTCGTCGCGGCCCTCAAGACCCTGCCCATCGACCAGCGCCGGGTGCTGGCGATGCACTACCTGCTCGACCAGCCCGTGGCGGAGATCGCCGTGGAGCTGTCGGTGCCGGTCAACACCGTCAAGTCCTGGCTCGCCCGCGGGCGGGCCGGGCTCGCCACCGCCCTGGGGGAGCGCAGCCATGTCAACTGAGCTGGAACGCTTCTACACGAGGCTCGCCGACCGGGTGGACGCGGTGCCGCCACCGGAGCTGTCCGCGGTGCGCGCCCGAGCGGCCCAGCGCCGCCGTCGCTCCTTCGGCGGCCTGCTCGCCGCCGGGGCCGTCGTCGTCGCCGCGCTGTTCGGCGCGCAGGCCGTGCTGGCTCCAGCCGCCACGCCGGTACGCCCGGTGCTGCCCATGTTGCCCGCCGGGACGGACTTCGTCCCGTTCGACGGCACGGTCGCGCCGGTCATCCGGTACGCGTCGCCGGCCCGGTTCGGCATGACCGCCACCCTGGGCGAGCGCTCGTACGCCATGTGGATGGCCGAGGACGGCACCGAGTGGGTCGGCGCGGTCGATCTGATCGCGGGCAAGGAGCTGTGGCCCGCGCTGTCGCTGGGCAAGTTCGGCGACACCAACGGCTTCGAGGTGTCCGCCGGGGCGATCCTCCTGCTCACCGAGCAGGGCTTCGACAACCCGCTGATCAAGGACGGGAGTGACACGATCATCGCGGTCGACCCGGCCACCGGAAAGATCATGTGGACGCTGCCGTACTCCTTCAACGACACCGACCGGGTTCTGTACGACGACACGCTCGTGATCACCTGGGTCCAGCGCGGCGTGACCGAGGCACTCGACCTGCGTACCGGCAAGGCGCGGTGGACGGCAACCGACCGGGTCGCCCAGTCGGGCACCAACGCGATGCGCGCCATGGACGAGTTCCACACGGTCGGCGGCCTGATCAGCGGGGTGCCCGCGGACCGGCGCGTCGTGCTGCACCTCGCCGACGGGCGGGTGCAGGTGCGCGACGTGACCAGCGGAAAGGTCGAACGGGAACTCGCCGCACCGGTGCTGTCAGCCGGCCCGGACCTGCTCCGGCAGGAGACGGTGGTCGACGGCGTGCTGTACCAGTTCGCCGGGGGCAGGGCCGGCACACTGCGGCTCGACGGGTCGGCCGCGGCGGGCGAGGCCGCGTTCCAGGCGGATCCGGCCGGGTCCTGGCCGTCGCCGTGCGGCCGGGGCGGCGTGTTCTGCGTCATCACCGACGACACCGGCGACAGCGCCAAGCTGAGGGCCTTCGACGCGAACTCGGGCGCGACGGTATGGCAGCGCGACCTGACGACCGGCGCGCGCGGTGTGCTGTCGGCGCAGGCGGGACTGCTCGCCACGGGGGAGCGGTCCGTGGTCCTCGCGCTCGACGGCGCCCCGCTGGCCGAGCTGGACGGCCAGGCGATGTGGATCGAGTCGGGCAACCTGCTAGTCATCGGCCAGGCCGGCGTCTCCGGCCACCAGCTCGCCACCGGGGAGAACGTCGCACTAGGGCAGCTCGCCGTCACCGGCTACTGCTCGGCGAACGCGACCACGCTGACCTGCCCGACCAAGGACGGGATCGGCGTCTACCGGTACGCCCGCTGAGACGGCGCGGCGCCCCCGTCCGGACCGGACGGGGGCGCCGCATCAATCCTGATCAGGGACGGATGAAGGCGATCATCGGCGTGGTCGTCGCGACCTGCAGCATCAGCGCCGCTGCGACCACGGCGAACGGCCACACCCGGGGCGAGCGGGCGCACACCCAGGCCACCGGGATCATCAGGAACACCGCCAGGAAGATCCAGAGCCGGGTGGTCTCGCCGCGGTTGATGCCGACCAGGTCGAGAAAGGCCAGCACGGCCAGCCCCGACAGGGTCAGCGCGGCGATCGGGCGGGTCACGCCGCGGCGCACCGCGTCCCAGGCGGCGTACCCGACCAGCACGGCCGCCGCGATCCCGGCGCAGAGCGCGAAGTCGCCGAGGTTGCGCACCACCCAGACGTCGTACGGCCGCAGCGCGCGCTCGTTGAAGTCGTGCGCGTCGGCCAGCACCCAGGCCAGGTTGACGAACAGGTCGTACCCGAACACCAGCCGCATGCCCAGGTACGCGGCGGCGAACGCGGCCAGCGTCAGCGACACCAGTTTGAGCAGCCCGACCCAGTCCAGCCGCCGCCGGTACAGCGCCAGCACGGCCAGCGCGGCGAAGGTCAGCCCCATGACCAGCGGCAGCGGCTCGAAGAAGAACACCAGGTAGAGCGACGCGCCCAGCCCCACCGCCCAGCCCCAGTGCGCGTGCCGCAGGTAACGGGTGAACAGCCACAGCGACAGCAGGATCGGCACCGGCGAGACCGCGTTGAGGATCGGCAGGAAGTACAGCCGACCCGGCACCAGCAGGCACAGGATCAGCGCGAACAGCGCCACCCGGCGGTCGTCGAGCACCTCGCGCACCAGCAGGTACACCAGCAGCGCGGCCAGGCTGGACACCGCGGTGATCGCGATGCCGAGCGCCGCCGGGTTCGTGGTGAGGGTGCCGAGCAGGTGGTAGAACAGCGTCTTGCCGGGCATGTTCGAGCGCGCGTGCTGCGGCAGGTCGTGCACGATGTCCTGGAAGCGGGTCAGGTAGTCGTACGCGGTGAAGCGCAGCGACGGCGTGTAGAACGAGTTCGCCCGGTCGCTGGCGACGATCGCGCCCAGCGACACCTCGTCGGCGGCGCGCACGACCAGTTGCAGCGGCACCGCGGCGGCCAGCCACATGCCCACCACGAGCCGCTCCCGGCGCTGCCCGAGCCGGTGGGTCAGCCACAGCAGCGCCAGCAGTGCGGCCAGGCTGCCGGCGAACGGCAGCAGCATTTCCCAGGAGAACCAGCCGACGTACCGGTAGCGCCAGGCTCCCGCCCGCGAGCCCGCGGGCAGCATCCGCATCGCGGCCAGCACCGCGGCGGCGACGGTCAGCCCGGCTCCGGCGAGCACGGCGATCGCGACCGGGCGCGGCGTCCGGCCCGCGACGGGAACCGGCCCGGGTTCCGGCACGGCCGGGCGGGTCCGTTCGGCGGTGAGCAGCGAGCCGTCGTGCACGATCGATCCCCTTCGGCGGCGGTCAGGTGTCCCGGCCCGGAGCACGCGGGGGTCGGCGGTCCGGGTCAATCATCAAGAACGGTCATTCCGCGAGCGGGATACGGCGGCGTACGTCCCACGGTCAGTGCGTGCGGCCCGGCGGTCCCGCCGCCCGGTGCCCGGATCGATCGCGGGTTAGGGTGTTCGGCGGAGACGGCGAGCGGCCCGGGAGGCACGGATGAGCGCGGTACGCGAGGCATACCTACGGGCCGCCGCGTCGGCCGCGGCCCTGGTCGGCGACCCTGCCGTCGCGGCGGCCTGGGCGAAGCCGAGCGCGCTGGAGGCTTTCACCGTCGCCGGGCTGGCGGGGCACCTCGCCTCGCAGGTGGTGAACGTGCCACGGGTGCTGGCCGCGCCCGCCCCGGACGGGCCGCCGGTCGCCCTCGCCGACCACTACAGCCGGGTTACCTGGATCGACGCCCCGATCGACGCAGAGACCAACGTGCGGGTCCGCCAGGGCGGCGAGGCGCTCGCCGAGGCCGGTCCGCGCGAGCTGGCGCAGCAGACCGATCGCGCGGTGTCCGAGCTGCGCACGCTGCTCGCCGAGGAGCACGTCGACCGCCTGGTCAGCCCGCCTGCCGGGCCGTGGGCGATGCGGCTGGACGACTTCCTGGTCACCCGGCTGATGGAGATCACCGTGCACTCCGACGACCTGGCGTACAGCGTCGGTGTGCCCACCCCCGACCAGCCGCGCGAGGTGCTCGACCCGGTGCTCGCGCTGCTGAGCGAGCTCGCGGTGCGCCGCCACGGGCAGGCCGCGGTGATCCGCGCGCTGACCCGGGCCGAGCGCGCCCCGGCGAACATCTCCGCGTTCTGACCGCGCGACCAGGAGAGCGTCCGATGCGACTGGAGATCGACACCGACAGCGCCGTGCCGCCGTACGAGCAGGTGCGGGCGGGCATCGCCACGCAGATCGCCGAGGGGACGCTGGCCCCGGGCGCGCACCTGCCGACGATCCGGCAGCTCGCCGCGGACGTCGGCCTGGCCGTGAACACCGTGGCTCGCGCCTACCGGGAGCTGGAGGCCGCGGGCCTGGTGGTGAGCCGGGTCCGGCACGGCACCACGGTCGCCGAGCGCCGCCCCGACCTGCCGCCCGCCGAGGCGATGGCCCGGCTCGACGAGGCCGCGCGGGGCTACCGCGCCGCGGCCCGCGCGCTCGGGGCCAGCCTGGACGGCGCGATCCAGGCACTGCGCCGGGTCGAGGCGGAGCAACCGTCGCCCGACCGCACCCGCGCCTGACCCCGTCCGCTGCGGGGCGGGTCCGGCGGCCGGGCACACTGTGCCGCATGGAACTTGAGTCCTTCGAGCTGGTCATGCTGCGCCGCCCGGCGAATCCGCCCGAGTACGACGACGTGGAGTCCGCGCGCATCCAGGCGGAGCACCTGGCGTACCTGTCCGGGCTGCGCGCGTCGGGCCACGTGGTCACCAACGGCCCGGTGATCGAGCCTGCCGACGAGTCGCTGCGCGGCCTGGTCTTCTTCCGCACCGGCTCGCTGGACGAGGCCCGCCGCCTGGCCGAGCAGGACCCGGCGGTCCGCGCCGGCCGCCTCGTGGCCGACGTGATGACCTGGTGGTGCCCGCCCGGCACGATGGCCGCCCCCGGCCGGACGATCACCCTGCCCGACTGACCAGCGCTCGATCCCGCTCAAGATCGCTCGACTTGCCAGGCGGGTGGCGAATGGCTGCTCAAGATACGCACCGGTGCCAGGCAATTCGAGCGATCTCGACGCGGCGGCGGGGGCGGCCCGGGCCTGTGCGGGCTAAGTGCGGTGGGTGGGGCATACCGGTCATATGCTGGCGGTGTGGGGGACGGGGGAACCGACGGCCGCTACCTGGCGATCGCCGATCACGGGCTGATCGGCGACATGCGCAGCGTGGCGCTGGTGGGCGTGAACGGGACCATCGACTGGTACTGCTGCCCGCGGTTCGACTCGCCGAGCGTCTTCGGCGCGCTGCTGGACGCCGACCGCGGCGGTCGGTTCGAGCTGGCCGCCGCCGTCCCGGCGCAGACCAAGCAGTTCTACTTCCCGGACACCAACGTCCTGATCACCCGCTTCTACGCCTACGACGGGGTGGGAGAGATCCAGGACTTCATGCCGATCGTCGGCGACCCCACCGAGGCGGACCGGCACCGGCTGATCCGGCGCGTGATCTGCGTACGCGGCAAGCTGCCCTTCACCGCGCTGGTCGCGCCCCGGTTCGACTACGGCCGCCGGGCGCACACGCTGCGGCGCGAGGGCGACCGGGTGCTGTTCAGCTGCGACGTGCTGACGTTGGCCCTGACCAGCAGTGTCGAGGTCGCCATCGAGGACGGCGACGCGCGGGCGGAGTTCACCCTCGGCGAGGGCGAGACGGCCGTGTTCGCGCTGGACCGGGTCTCCGACCGGGTGCAGCCCCGGTCGTGCCCGCTGGCCGAGGCGGAGGAGCAGTTCACGCAGACCGTGCGCTACTGGCGGCACTGGCTGTCGACCTCGCACTACCGGGGTCGGTGGCGGGAGATGGTGAACCGCTCCGTGCTGACGCTGAAGCTGCTGACGTACGCGCCGACGGGGGCGATCGTCGCGGCCGCCACGACGAGCCTGCCGGAGCAGATCGGCGGGGAGCGCAACTGGGACTACCGCTACGTGTGGATCCGCGACGCCGCGTTCTGCCTGTACGGGATGCTGCGGCTCGGCTTCACCGAGGAGGCGGCGGCGTTCATGGACTTCCTGGACCGCCACGTGGCGCTGCGCGGCGACGGACCAGACGGCCCGCTGCAGATCATGTACGGCATCGACGGCCGCACCGAGCTGCCCGAGGAGGAGCTGCCGCACCTGGAGGGATACCGCTGCTCGGGTCCGGTGCGCATCGGCAACAACGCGGTGGGCCAGCTGCAACTGGACATCTACGGCGCCTTGATCGACTCGATCTACCTGTACGACAAGTGGGCGCACCCGATCTCCAGCGACCGCTGGGAGGAGGTGACCGGGCTGGTCGACTGGGTGTGCGGCAACTGGGACCGGCCCGACGAGGGCATCTGGGAGACCCGAGGCGGCCGCCGGAACTTCCTCTACTCGCGGCTGATGTGCTGGGTGGCCATCGAACGGGCGATCCGCATGGCCACGCACCGCGGCCTGCCGGCGAACCTGCCCCACTGGCGGCAGACCCGCGACGACATCTACCACCAGATCATGCGCAAGGGCTTCTCGTCGGACCGGCAGGCGTTCGTGCAGCACGAGGATGCCGAGGTGCTGGACGCGGCGCTGCTGATGATGCCGATGGCGAAGTTCGTCTCGCCGACCGACCCCAAGTGGCTGTCCACCCTGGACGCCCTCGCCGAGGACCTGGTCTCCGACTCCCTGGTCTACCGCTACGACCCCGCGGTCAGCCCCGACGGCCTGCGCGGCGTGGAAGGCACCTTCTCCATGTGCTCCTTCTGGTACGTCGAGGCCCTGTCCCGCGCCGGCCGCCTCGACGAGGCCCGCCTGGCCTTCGAGAAGATGCTCACCTACGCCAATCACGTCGGCCTGTTCGCCGAGCAGATCGGCAAGACGGGAGAGCAGCTCGGCAACTTCCCCCAGGCCTTCACCCACCTCTCCCTCATCTCCGCCGCCTACAACCTCGACCGCGCCCTCGGCTGACCGCCCGCCATGTGGGCGGGGACGGTGCGGCGGCAGGCGCGGACCGGGCCGGGTTGTTAGGCTGGGGACTGGGCCGTGACTGGCGCGCTGGGATGGGTCACCATCGGGGAGCGGCTCCGTCATCGTGACGCTGTGCCGTGCGCCTGGGCCTCTTCCGTATCGTCCAGGAGGTCCGCATGTCTGACGTGTCCCTGTCCAGCGAGTCTCTGGCCTACCGCCACGCGCTGGATGCCATCCGTGCCGTCGAGCCGGCCGTCGCCGCGGCGATCGGCGCGGAGCTGCACGACCAGCGCGAGTCGCTCAAGTTGATCGCCAGCGAGAACTACGCCTCGCCCGCGACGCTGCTGGCCATGGGCAACTGGTTCAGCGACAAGTACGCCGAGGGCACCGTCGGCCGGCGTTTCTACGCCGGCTGCAAGAACGTCGACACGGTCGAGGCGCTGGCCGCCGAGCACGCCCGAGAGCTGTTCGGCGCGCAGCACGCGTACGTGCAGCCGCACTCGGGCATCGACGCCAACCTGGTCGCCTTCTGGGCCGTGCTCGCCCAGCGGGTGGAGAGCCCGGCGCTGGCCAAGGCGCAGGCCCGCCACGTCAACGACCTCAACGAGGCCGACTGGGCGGCACTGCGCCGCGAGCTGGGCGACCAGCGCATGCTGGGCATGTCCCTGGACGCGGGCGGCCACCTCACGCACGGCTTCCGCCCGAACATCTCCGGCAAGATGTTCGAGCAGCGCAGCTACGGCACCGACCCGGCGACGGGCCTGGTCGACTACGACGCGCTGGCCAAGTCGGCGCGCGAGTTCCGGCCGCTGATCATCGTCGCGGGCTACTCGGCGTACCCGCGGCTGGTGAACTTCCGGATCATGCGGGAGATCGCCGACGAGGTCGGCGCGACCCTGATGGTCGACATGGCGCACTTCGCGGGCCTGGTCGCGGGCAAGGTGCTGACCGGCGACTTCGACCCGATCCCGCACGCGCAGATCGTCACCACCACCACGCACAAGTCGCTGCGCGGCCCGCGCGGCGGCATGGTGCTGTGCCAGTCCGAGCTGGCCGAGCAGGTCGACCGCGGCTGCCCGATGGTGCTCGGCGGCCCGCTGCCGCACGTCATGGCGGCCAAGGCGGTTGCGCTGGCCGAGGCCCGCCGGCCGGAGTTCCGCGACTACGCCCAGCGCATCGTCGACAACGCCAACGCGCTGGCCGAGGGTCTGCTGCGGCGCGGCGCGAAGCTGGTCACCGGCGGCACCGACAACCACCTGGTGCTGCTGGACGTGTCGTCGTACGGCATCACCGGCCGCCAGGCCGAGTCGGCGCTGCTCGACTCGAACATCGTCACCAACCGCAACGCGGTGCCGCAGGACGCGAACGGCGCCTGGTACACCTCCGGCATCCGGCTGGGCACGCCCGCGCTGACCACGCGCGGCCTGGGCACGGCCGAGATGGACCAGATCGCCGAGCTGATCCACACCGTGCTGGCGGGCACCACCCAGGGCACCACGAACGGCAAGCCGTCCAAGGCCGCGTACGTGCTGGCCGACGGCGTCGCCGACCGGGTCGCCGGGCAGACCACCGACCTGCTCAAGGGCTTCCCGCTCTACCCGACGATCGACCTGGGCTGATCATCGCGAAAGGCGCGGGGGCTACCCCGCGCTTTTCCATGCCCGCCGGCGGCGGGCTCCTGACGGTGCGCGGCGCTGGCGCGAGACGTCTACATTGACCCGATGGAGTCAATGATCCTTCTCTTCGTCGTGCTGGCGTTCATCGTCCTGGTCGTGGCCGGGATCGCCGCCGCGGTCATCGCGGCGACGCGCGGCGCGAACCGGGGGCAGGCAAGCAAGCGCCGTCCCGGTGGGTACCACGGCCCCGTGCACACCTCGTCCGGCGACCCGGTGTGGACCGACGAGCACACCTGGCAGCACAACGTCGGCAGCGGCGGTTCGTCGAGCGACTCGGGCAGCGGCTGGTCGAGTGGCGGCTCCGACTCCGGTAGCGGCGGCGGCTGGTCCGGCGGCGGCGCCGATTCGAGCGGCAGTTCGTTCGGCGGCGGTGGCGGCGGCAGCGATTCGAGCAGCAGCAGTAGCAGCAGTTCCTGATCGGGTACGCGGAAAGGCCCCGTCCCGCCTCGCGGCGGGAACGGGGCCTTCGTCCTTCGGGAGCGTCAGCGCTTGGCGGGCGCCCCGCCGACCTTGTCGACCGCGATCAGCGAGAACTTGTCGTTGACGTCCGCGCCGACGAAGGTGACGTCACCTGCCTTGTAGTAGCGGCAGATGCCCACGTCGAGCACGACCGGCTTGGTGCCGTGCTCGCAGGCGACCGCCCGGTGCCCCGGGGCGACCTGCAGCGAGCTGATGTTGTCGTTGCCGGCCCCGTCGAGGTCGCCGCGCGACGCCTCGAAGATGCCCAGGCCCAGGCCGGACTTGCCGCCCTTGAAGGCCTGGTCGGCGTACGCGGTGGCGTTCGCGCCCTTGACCGGCTCACCCGAGACGAGCAGCAGCGAGATGTTCTCGTCCAGGTCGGTGCCGGTCAGCGTGTGCTCGCCCGGCGGGAACGACCGGCAGCGGCCCAAGGTGGCCACGCCGGTCCCGGTGCTGCCGTCACCGGCGCAGGCCACGGCCCGGTAGCCGGGCTCCAGGCGCAGCGAGGTGATCGCGTTGTCGCCGACCTCGGCCAGCTCGCCGCGGGTGCCCTCGTACACCCCGGTCTCGAAGCTCTGGCTCTTGCCCTTGGCCTTGGCCTCCGAGAACACGGTCAGCGGCGGCCCGACGACGCCGATCAGCGAGATCTTGTCGTTGAGCGCGCCGACGGTGGCGTGCTCGCCGCTGCCGAGGATGCGGCAGACGCCGAGGGCGCCGCCCGCGGCGGAGCGGTCCTTGTCGCAGGCGATCAGCCGGTATCCCGCGCCGACCTTCAGCGAGCTGATCGAGGTGTTCTCGCCGCCGGTGAGCTCGCCCGCGACCGACTCGTGCATGCCCGCGCCGAGCGGCTGGGCCGTGCCCTTGAGGCCGGTCTCGCCGTAGCCGAGCACGCCCTTGCCCTCGACCGGGCCGCCGAAGACGGCCAGCGACGAGAGCTTGTCGTTGAAGTCGCCGAGCGAGCCGTGCTCGCCGGGCCCGAAGTAGCGGCAGCTGCCCAGGTCGGGCGCGGTCGCCGGGCTGTCGCAGGCGACGACCCGGTAGCCGCCGGCCACCCGCAGGGAGCTGGCGGTGTTGTCCTTGACCTTGCCGAACGCGGTGGCGTCGAAGATCCCGGTGCCCAGGCCCTTCGGGTCGCCCTTGAAGCCGCTGTCGGAGTACAGCGTCACCGGCGAGCCGGTGTCCTTGCGCACGTAGCGCACCCGCAGGATCTTCGCGCCGGAGTCGGTGGCGTCGCCGATCTTCGTGTACAGCGTGGTGAAGTAGAGGCCGTCCGGCCCCGGGGCCATGCCGCCGACGCTGGTCTTGCCGCTGCCGGTGTACTCGATCAGGGTCTTCGGGTCGTCGACGGAGCCGTCCTCGTTGAACGAGAACTCGACGATCTTCTTACCGCGCCGCTGCGGGCCGCTGGCGTACGTCGGGCCGCTCAGCGACACGAACGCGTTGTTGTACTTCTCCTGCGGGAATCCCGCCGCGTGGTAGACGCTCGGCTCGGTGAACGTGATGCCGACCGGACCCTGGGTCTCCTTCCAGTTGTAGAGGGCGTTCTTGGTCAGGCCGCTCGCGCCGCCGGTCCAGTGGTAGCGCCCGCCCTTGGTGATCCGGGCGAACCGGTCGTTGACCGAGGGCCCGTTCTCCACGGAGTAGTGCTGGCCGTCGGCCTGCCGCCACGCGCCGCCGAACGGGTTGCGCAGCCCGTACGCCCAGATGTAGTCCTTGGCCTGGAACTTGCCCGTGCCCTTGTAGAACGGGTTGTCGCTGGGTGCGGTGCCGTCCAGGTTCATCCGCAGCACCTTGCCGCGGAACGAGTCCATGTCCTCGGCGGTGTCGGCGATGAAGCCGTCGCCCATGTGCACGTAGAGCTTGCCGTCCGGGCCGATGGTCAGGTTCGAGATCTGGTGCGAGGTCGACTGCTCCTCGCCCGGCGCCTTGAAGATCGTGGTCTTGGTGGCGGCGGTCAGGCCGCCGTCCTCGCTGTGGAAGCGAACGATCTTGGGCAGCAGGTCGCCGTCGTCCTTGTACAGCATCGACACGAACAGGTCGCCGGTCTTCGGCTCGATCACGATGCCGGTCACGCCCATCTCGCCGGTGCCCGGGAACTGGGCGCTCGGGTCGAAGTCGAGCAGGTCGTCGGCGTACGTGTGCTTCTTGAAGTCGCCGGTGACGACGCGCACGCGGCCGTACAGCTCGGTGACGTAGAACAGCGGTTTCGTCAGATCGCCCGAGAAGTTCGGGACCATCGCGATGTTCACCGGCAGCGCCAGGTCGCCGGTGACCTCCTCGACCACGAAGCCGGGCTGGTGGATCTTCCAGTCGCCCGCGCCGGGCAGCGGCTTGCGCTCGACGTCGGTCTTGAACGGCCGGGTGGAGTACGCGCTCCACGCGCCGCTCGCGTCGCGGTGCCGCACCCGCAGCGTGTAGTTCTTGTCCGGGATCAGGTCCTTGCGGCCGGTGAACGAGTTCTCGAACACCCCGTCGCCCAGGTGCACGTGCACCCGGCCGGTGCCGCTGGCGCAGGAGTCGAACCAGACCCGCTCGCCGGAGCCGGCGTTGCCGGCCCAGATCTCCCAGTCGGTGCACAGGTGGGCGTCGCCGGCGTCGTTGTTCTGCATCGCCCGTGTCTCCATGTGCACGTCGGCGGCGCTGAGCAGTCGGTTGTCCTTCTCCGGTTCGGTGATGAGCGGGGCCGCGGGACCCGCGGCGCGGGCGGCGACCGGGGCCGGGGCGGCCGCGGTGCCGAACATCAGGACGGCCGACAGCAGCGAAGTGCCGAGCGCGCCTGCTCTCCATCCGTTATTCATGCTGGATATGCCTCCTGAAATGTCAACAAATGCGACAAACCAGGTCAGGCTACCTATAGCGCAGGGTGGTATAAAGCGCACGCGCCGAGCGGGACGTCGATGGACATGCGATGGGACCAGCAGGGGTGCGTCCTGCTGGTCCCACTCAGATAGCGCCGGGCGTCGCCGCCATGTCACGCGCCCGCCGTCAGCTGTCCTTCGTCTTCCTCGCCGATGGGGCGGGATGGGCCTTGCTCGGCTTCGGCGAGGGCCCGTTGCCGGGATTGGCGGTGGGGCGGCCCGCGTTCGCTGCGGTCAGCGCGGTGCAGTAGTCCGTCAGGTCCTGCCCGGCCGCGGCCGCGACCAGCGGGGCGTAGGTCGGGCTGTCCGTGGCCTTCGGCTTGTCCTTGTCGGCCGTGGCCAGGAACGAGCGGCACAGTCCGTGCACGTTCGCCGGGGCCGACACCGAGGCTGAGGGCAGTGCCGACGGCGAGCCGCTCGGCGTCGGCGAGGCGCCCTGGCCCGGGGTGCCGCCCGGCCGGGAGCCCGACGGCGACGCCGGTGACTGCGGGCCGATCGGGAACGGGTTGGGCAGCACACCCGAGTGGGCCGCGAACGCGACCCCGCCGACCGTCAGCGCGGCGACGATCGCTCCGACCTTGAGCGCGACGGCCCGCCGCAGCGTGCGGCCCTTGCGCGCCACCGGCTGCGGATACGCGGCGCGGAACGCGGCCATGACGGCGGGTGCCCCGGCGAGTTCCTCGGAACGGCCGGGAGCGGCGGCACGGGCCAGCAGATCACCGACCGGTCCCTGGTCGGCGACCTGGCTGCGGGCACCGTCGAGCAGCCGCTCGCTCGCGCCGGGGTCGAGACCGCCGGCCGTGGAAAACTCGCTCATGTCACCTCGTTGAGCGTCGGGTCCGCGCCGGGCGTCACTGTTCCGCGACTGTGACGCTCGACACCCAGCACCTCGGCGAGCCGGCGCAGACCGCGGTGTGCGGCCATGCGCACCGCGCCCGCCCGCTTGCCGAGCACGTCGGCGGCGGACTGGGCGTCCAGGCCCATCACCGCCCGCAGCAGCACCGCCTCGGCCTGGTCGGCGGGCAGCGAGGCGATGAGCGAGAGCGCGCCGTCGGTCGTCATCAGCTGCTCGGCCGAGGCCGCGGTGTCGTCGGCGGCGGGCAGGTCCGCCATCGCCTCGACTGGGAACGGCACCGACGGGCGGCGCTGATGGTGGCGCAGGTGGTCCATGGCCCGGTGCCGGCCCACGGTCGCCGCCCAGCGCCGGAAACCGGCCTCGTCGCCACGGAACGTATGCAGGTCGCGCACGATCTGCAGCCAGGTCTCGGAGGCGACGTCCTCGGCGTCCGAGCCGACGAGCATCCGCAGGTAACGCAGCAGCCCCGGCTGAACCGCGAGGTAGAGCGCGTTGAACGCCGCCTCGTCACCGTGCCGGGCCGCATCCACGGCCGCCGTCAGATCGGCGGCATGGGGTCGCAGCTCGGTCACCGGCAGCTCCCCCTCCCACGCGTCCCTGAGCGCTTGATTGTGCACACATCCCTCCCGCATGTGCGAACCGGCTGCCCCCCGTCCGGAGATACGCGTCACTCGGTGTGACGTTCGGTGGGTGTACGGCGCTCTACCCGGTGGCGCATGTCGTGCGCGGTGGCAGGCCTCCTCGGGAGGCGACGGGCTAGGTCAGGGCTGTAGGGGATGAGCAGAAGAAAAGGCGCGAACCGGCCGGTTTTCGTGGACCGTACGGGTCGCAGGCGGCGTCTGTTCACCGTGCTGGCCGCCGGCGGCGGGGTGGCGCTCACCCTGATGCTGGCCATCGTGGTGGCGGGCTTCTTCGGGGTGGAAGGGGCAGGTCTGCCTGGTCTGCCCCAGTTGTTGCCCGACCGGCCCGCGGCCGAGGAGTCGGCCGAACCGGCTCCGGCCGCCTCCACGCCGGAGCCGCGGCCGCAGCCTGCCACGGCGCCGTCCCCGTCCGTGTCGCCGACGAAGACCACCGGGAAGCCGAGCACCGCGCCCAGTGCCGCGCCGTCCACCCGCGGTAACCGGCCCACCGACCGGCCGCACCCGACCCAGTCGAAGAAGAACTGACGATGTCGCGACACGCGAGGCGCGGTGTGCCCCAGCGCCGCGAGCCCAAGGCGCACTGGCTGCTGCTGGCGCTGTCCCTGGCGCTCGCCCTGGCCGGGCTGTGCCTGAACGGATACGTCGAGCACGTCGGCGCGGAGGGCAGCGGCCCGCACCCGGTCAGCGACGAGCGCCCCGCCCCCGACGAGGTGGTCGGCGGCGGCCCGGTGCAGCGTCTGGCCGCCGACGGCACGGTGACCACCCGGGCGATGCCGGCGAAGACGATCGCGCTCACCTTCGACGACGGCCCCGATCCGCGCTGGACACCGGCGATCCTCGACGTGCTGCGCCGCCACGACGCGGCCGGCACCTTCTTCGCCGTCGGCGCGCAGGTCAACCGGCACCCCGACATCGCCCGGCAGATCGTCGACAGCGGCAGCGAGGTCGCCGCGCACACCTTCACCCACCTCGACCTGACCGCCGCGCCCGGCTGGCAGCGCACTGCCGAGACGACGCTGACCGGCAACGCCATCGCCGCCGCGACCGGCCTGCGCCCGACGCTGATGCGCCCGCCCTACTCGGCGACCCCGGACGCGGTGACCGTGCCCGCGTACGAGGCGATGCGGCAGGCCGCCGACGAGGGATACCTCACCGTGCTGGCCGACCTCGACACGAAGGACTGGAGCCGGCCGGGCGTCGACGCGATCGTCGCGGCGGCCACGCCCGACGGCGGCGCGGGCGCGATCGTGATGATGCACGACGCCGGCGGCGACCGCTCGCAGACCGTCGCCGCCCTGGAGATCCTCATCCCGAGGCTGCAGGAGCAGGGCTACCGCTTCACCACCGTGTCGCAGGCCATGGATCTGCCGGCCACCCCCGCCGCGGCCGGCGGGCAGCGGGTGCGCGGGCACGCCCTGCGCTTCGCGCAGCTCGGCGCGGGCTGGCTGGCCGGCGCGATGACCTGGCTCATGCTCGCCGCGGTGGTGCTCGCCGTGCTGCGGCTGATCGTGCAGGTGTGGTGCGCCCGCGTGCACGTGCGCCGGGTGCGCAAGCAGTCCCGCAAGCGCAAGCGGTACGTCGGCGCGGTGTCGGTGATCGTGCCCGCCTACAACGAGTCGGCCAACATCGAGGCGACCGTGCGCTCCCTGATCGGCAGCGACTACCCGAACGTCGAGGTCATCGTCGTCGACGACGGCTCCAGCGACGGCACCGCCGAGCTGGTGCGCCGCCTGCGGCTGCCGAACGTGTACGTCGTGGAGCAGGAGAACGCCGGCAAGCCGACGGCACTGAACACCGGCGTCATGTTCGCCCGCGGCGACATCCTGGTGATGGTCGACGGCGACACGGTGTTCGAGCCCGACGCGATCGGCGAGCTGGTGCAGCCGCTCGCCGATCCGTTCGTCGGCGCGGTGTCCGGCAACACGAAGGTGGCCAACCGCGGCGGGCTGCTGGGCCGCTGGCAGCACCTGGAGTACGTGATCGGCTTCAACCTCGACCGCCGCATGTTCGACATCCTGCAGTGCATGCCGACCGTGCCCGGGGCGATCGGCGCGTTCCGCCGCGAGGCGGTCGTCGACGTCGGCGGCGTGTCCACGCAGACACTGGCCGAGGACACCGACTTCACCATGGCGATCATCCGAGCCGGCTGGCGGGTCGTGTACGCGCCCGACGCCATCGCCTGGACCGAGGCCCCCGCCTCGCTGCGCCAGCTGTGGCGGCAGCGCTACCGCTGGTGCTACGGCACCATGCAGGCCATGTGGAAGCACCGCCGGGCGCTGACCGAGCGCGGGGCGTCGGGCCGGCTGGGCCGCCGCGGCCTGTCCTACCTGACGCTGTTCCAGGTGCTGCTGCCGCTGTCCGCGCCGATGGTCGACGTCTACGGCGTGTACGGCGCGATCTTCCTGCCACCGACGCAGGTCGCGGCGGTGTGGCTGGGCTTCACGATGGTCCAGGTGCTGACCGCGGCGTACGCGCTCAAACTCGACGGGGAACGCTACGGCCCGCTGTGGAGCCTGCCCCTGCAGCAGATCGTGTACCGGCAGCTGATGTACCTCGTGGTCATCCAGTCCACCGTCATGGCGCTGGTCGGCGACCGGCTGCGCTGGCACCGCATGGCCCGCACCGGCGCCGCCACCGCCCACGCCCGCACCAACGCCTGACCCGCCGCCTCCTTGCGTTGATCGTTCGACTTGCCAGGCACCTGTGCGTATCTTGACCCCGCATTCGCCCACCTGCCCGGCAAGTCGAACGATCGCGGTGCGTTGCGTCCCCGCGCTGACCGCGACGCACTGAGTGACGTATCGGCATTCGTTGACGCCTTAACGGTGAACCTTGTTTCCGGTTTCTGTTCGGGCACCAACGACGGAGGTCCTCATGAGACGCCTTGTGCTGCTCCTCGCCGTGCTGATCGGGCTGGCGGGCCCGCTGCCGGCGGCGGCCGCGCCCCCACCCGCGCAGTTGGCCGCGGCGGCCACCCCGATCCAGATCTACGGGGCCTGGCACTGCAGCAACGACGCCTGCCTGTGGGCGACGCCGCGGTCCGTGGCCGAGTTCGACAGCCAGAACCATTGGCTCGTCGACCGCGGCGACGGCCGACCGTCGGTCAACCTGGTCGTGCTCAGCTTCGTGAACCCGCTGAAGCTGCTGAACCAGACCACCGACGCGGCCACGCTCAACGGTGTGCCTCGCGGCATGACGCAGGAGATCGTCAACCACTTCACCTCGCGCGGTATCCGGGTGATGTTCTCCATCGGGGGCATCACGTACACCGACGACTGGGATGCCGCGCTCGCCGCGAACGGCGCCCTGCTCGGCCAGCGCGCCGCCGCCGTGGCGACGCAGTTCGGGGTCGGCATCGAGATCGACTACGAGCAGAACAGCAGCCCGAACGTCGCCGCGCTGCAGAACTTCATCACGGCGTACCGGGCGGTCCACCCGTACGACGCGAGCGGCGCGAATCCGCGGGCGCGGCTGACCATCGACGTGGCCGCGGGCGACCGCTGGCTGATCGCCCTCAACCAGAAGGCGACGGCCGACTGGCTGCGCACCGACAACCCGGTGCTGGACTGGGCCAACGCGATGGTGCCGGCCCGTCAGCCGTCGGCGTCCACGGCGCAGGCCAACTGGCAGGAGCACATCGACGGCAAGCCGCAGTACAACCCGCCGGTGCCGCCGTTGGCCCCGGCGAAGTTCACCGGCGGCCTCTACATCGCCGAGGGCAGCAAGGTCCGCCCGGAGTGCACCGACTACGCGAACTCGGTGCAGAAGGCCACGGCGCCGTACGTGCAGTCGGTCGCGCCCAACGGCGCGGGCACCACGGCGGGCATGCTGGGCTTCATGTTCTGGGCCGCGGAGAAACCGTCGACCCGGGGGATCGGCACCGCCCCGCCGAACACCTGCGAGGGCGGCATGGGTGTCGGCGCGACCAGCCTGAACATCCCCGTGCCGATGCCGGCGCTGCGGCAGAGCTGACGGACACCGGGTCCCGGCACCCACCTGTCGCCGGGACCCGGAGAACAACGGCGGGGCCCGGCGCGTGCCGGGCCCCGCCTCGTCGTCACGCGCGGTACGCGTTCCAGGCGTCGAGCATGCGGGTCGCCTGGCCCGCGGTGAACTCGTACATGCAGGAGTCGTCGGTGTAGTCCATGAAGTTGTGGATCGGGTCCAGGCCCGGCTTGCTCTTGCAGGTGTCCAGGTTGGTCGGGCACCCGAAGGCGGCGGTCTTCTCCGCCGGGGTGTCGGCGACCTGATCGCCCTGGCCGTTACAGCCGCCCTGGAAGGTGTGGTACAGGTTCAGCCAGTGGCCGATCTCGTGGGTGGCCGTGTCGCCCAGGTTGTACGGGCTGGCGTTGCCGCCGGGCAGTGACTCGGCGAGGATCACCGCGCCGTCGTACGAGGTGATGTTCGACTGGGGGAAGGTGGCCCAGCCGAGCAGGTCCTGGCTGAGCAGGCCGGTGTAGATGTTCAGCGTGCCGTCGCCGCCGACGCGCAGCGCAGCCTTCATCGCCTTCTCCGCGTTGGAGTTGTAGACGATCGGGTACCAGGCCGCGTTGGTGACCCGGTTGATCGACTGCAGCTGGAACGCGAACGCCGTGGCCGCACCGCCGGTGCCACCGGAGTAAGCCTGGTTGAGCACGTTGATCTGGTTGTTGATCATCGAGTCCGGGATGTTGCCGTTGGCCCGGGTGCCGTCCTCGGAGATCACGTGTACGACCACCGGGATGGTGACCGTGGCCGCCGCGGCCGCGGCGGCCGTGCCCGCGCGGGCCTTGCCCTTGGCCTTGAGCGCGGCTTCGAGGGCCTTCTCGTTGGCGGCCACCTGCTCGGTGGTCAGCTCGTTGGGGTCTTGCTTGGCGGAACCGCCCGGCTTGGCCTTCGCCGCGGCGGCCGGCTCCACACACGCCGGCGCGGGCGCCGCGGCCACACCGACCGCCGCCCCTCCGGTGAGCGTGGACGCCGCGACGAGCGCGGTCAGTCCGAGTGTGCTGAGGGAGCGCCTCAGGTCCATCGATTCACCTCTCCTGCCCCTGGCGCGGTGGGGTTGTCCGCGCCGTTCCCATGCATGTGGGAGGGACGCTAGAGATGATCGATGGAGATCGAAATCATGTGTACGGATGGTGGCGCTGTCACGGGCCGTGTCACGGATCCGCCATGATGCTCCGATAGGGATGGACGACCCAGCGTCGTGCATCGCGAAGCCCGTTTCGCGTACGCGGCTCTCCGCGTCGATCATGAACTTATGGCACGGCTCGACGGTGTGTCGCTGCCCCAAGTTCATGATCGACCGCGGCGCATGCGCTGGATGACATGGTGCGGTGTCGGGTCACATCTTTTTTGATGTGGCCACATCAAAAAAGATGTAGCCGCGCACGTGAGCGGTGCCGGCCCGCCCGTGGCGGCGAGGTCACGTGCCAACCGGGCGGCCGCGTGTGCAGGGCGTCTTCGTGTCGGAGAAATGCCGACCGCATGGGCAAACCCGGCCCACGCGGCGACAGTGCCGGGGTAGAACTGCACTGTGGCCGACAAGCTCGCGCCGTACCGGGGGAAGCGGTCGGCGGCGCGTACACCCGAGCCGGTGCCCGAGGCGGGGCCGCTGCCGCGCGGGCACGACGACACCTTCGTCATCCAGGAGCACCACGCCCGCGCGCTGCACTGGGACTTCCGCCTGGAGCACGGTGGCGTGCTCGTCTCCTGGGCCGTGCCCAAGGGCCTGCCTCTGGACCCGAAGGACAACCGCCTCGCGGTCCACACCGAAGATCATCCACTCGAATATGCCGACTTTGCCGGGCACATCCCCGAGGGCGAGTACGGCGGTGGCGAGGTCGCCATCTGGGACCGGGGCACCTACGACCTGGAGAAGTGGAGCGATCGCGAGGTCAAGGTCGTGCTGCACGGGCACCGGGTGCAGGGGCGCTACGTGCTCATCCGTACCAGGGGCACCCAGTGGTTGATGCACCGCATGGACCCGCCGCCGGCCGACCGGACCGCGCCGCCCGACCTGGTCCGGCCCATGATGGCGACGCTGGGGGAGCTGCCGTCGAAGGCGCAGGACGGCCGCTACGGCTACGAGTTGAAGTGGGACGGGGTGCGGGCGGTCGTCTACGTGGAAGGCGGCCGGGTGCGCGCCATGAGCCGCAACGACCTCGACGTCACGGCGGCGTACCCGGAGCTGCGGGCGTTCGGGGAGGCGCTCGGGTCGACGACCGCGGTGTTCGACGGGGAGCTGGTGGCATTCGACAGCTCCGGCCGCATCTCGTTCGGCGCGCTGCAGCCCCGGATGCACGTGCAGGACGCGGCGCGGGTGCGGCGGCTGGCGGCGCGGACGCCGGTCACGTACGTCCTCTTCGACCTGCTGCACCTGGACGGGCGGGACACCACGAAGCTGCCCTACCGGCAGCGGCGCGAGCTGCTGGAGGGTCTGGGTCTGTCGGGGGCGCACTGGGACACGCCGCCGTACACCGAGGGCGGTGGCCGGCGGCTGCTGGAGACCTCGCGCGAGCAGGGTCTGGAGGGCGTCGTCGCGAAGCTGCTGGACTCGGCGTACGAGCCGGGGCGGCGGTCACGGGCGTGGATCAAGGTGAAGAACCTGCGTACGCAGGAGGTGGTCGTCGCGGGGTGGCGGCCGGGGCAGGGCAACCGCGCGGACACGATCGGGGCGCTGCTGCTGGGGATTCCGGAGCCGGCCGGGTTGCGCTACGTCGGCTCGGTCGGCACCGGTTTCACCCGGCAGATGCTCGACGATCTGCGGGTGCGGCTGTCCAAGCTGGAGCGCAAGACTTCGCCGTTCGCGGCGGGGCCGCCGATCCGGGAGGCGCGCGACGCGCACTGGGCGACGCCGAAGCTGGTCGGCGAGGTCCGTTTCACCGAGTGGACCCGCGACGGCCGGCTGCGCCACCCGGCCTGGCGCGGCCTGCGCCCGGACAAGTCCGCGTCCGATGTGGTGCCCGAGTCCTGACGGCCTCATCACCGCAGGTCAGAGCCCTGTGGTGTTAACAGGGCGCCCTTCCTCTACGCATGGCGATAAGAAGGTGCCCTTCCTTCGTGGGCCTGTCAGCGGCCGAGGAGGGGGATGTCGAGGAGGCCGGCGTGGTAGTCGCGGACGGCTTGGGCGAGTTCGTCGATGCTCAGCTGGCCGTCGTGGTTCTCGTCGATCTGGTCGAAGGCTTCCTCGGCGTGGGGCTTGGTGACGCCGATGGCTTCGATCCAGCGGCGGAACTCGGCCGGGTTGACCTGGCCGTCGCCGTCGGTGTCGCACAGGTCGAGGGTGGCGCTGATGGTGGGGCGCAGCACGGTGCTGAAACCGGTGTTGCCCATCAGGATGATCTCGGTCTGCGCGATGCGGTCGAACTGCTTGGCCGACAGCGTGTCCTCGGGGGCCAGGCTCGCCTTGGCGGCCAGGTACTCCCACATCGCCAGGTACGAGTCGAGCACGGCCCGGCCGCGCGGGGACTGCTCGTCCTCGCCGAACGCCGCCACGATGCGCCGGCCCTCGGCCTCGAAGTCCGACCGGTCGACGTGGCCGTTGCCGTCGGTGTCCCACAGCCGGAACCGCCGCGCGAGCCGTTCGCTCCGAACGTCCAACATGTGTCGCACCCCCTGCTCTGCCGGCGCGAGCGCCGATCCGGAACCGAAGGCCGTATGGGAACCGGGTGAGCCACGCGGAACCCGAGGCCTGACAGGACACTACCAAGCGCGGGGAACCTGCGACGGAGCGTTGCCATTCTGTGACAGAGTGTGCGCGGGAGCTGGTCGGGACAGGTTTGCCGAACGCCGTCCCGGGGAATGGAGTCGGCCATGGCCCGGCCTCGCATCGTCATCGTCGGAGCGGGATTCGCGGGCTTCCACGCTGCCCGCAGCCTGTCGCGCAGCTCCCGCGGCCACGCCGACATCACCCTGATCAACCCGGCGGACTACCTGCTCTACGTGCCGCTGCTGCCCGAGGTGATGGCCGGCCTGCTGGAGCCGAGGCGGATCGCGGTCTCGCTCGCCGCGACGCTGCGCCACGTGCGGCAGGTGCCCGGCATGGTCACCACCGTCGACCTGGCGAACCGGCGGCTCGCCTACACAGGTCCCGAGGGCGCGCGCAACGCGCTCGACTACGACCGGCTGCTGCTCACCCCGGGCAGCGTCAACCGCCTGCTGCCCATCCCGGGCGTCGGCATGTACGCCCACGGCCTGCGCGGCATGGCCGAGGCGATGTTCCTGCGCGACCACATCACGCTGCAGGTGGAACTCGCCGCGCAGGCCACCGACCCCGAGGAGCGCCGCGCCCGCTGCACCTTCGTGGTGGTCGGCGCGGGCTACACCGGCACCGAGGTCGCCGCGCACGGGCAGCTGTTCACCGACGCGCTGGCCAGGTCGCTGCCCCGGCTGCGGGAACGGCCCCGCTGGCTGCTGCTGGACACCGCCGAGCGGGTGCTGCCCGAGCTGGATCCGCGGCTGTCGCGCACCGCGGCGCGGGTGCTGGCCCGGCGCGGCGTCGACGTGCGCACGCGCACCTCGGTGCGCCAGGCCGAGGCCGAGGGCGTGCAGCTCACCGACGACTCGTACGTGCCGACGCGCTCGCTGATCTGGTGCGTCGGCGTGCGTCCCGACCCGCTGGTCGACGGCCTCGGGCTGCCGGCGGTGGACGGCCGATTGATCGTCGACGAGTACCTCGCCGTGCCGGGCCACCCGGAGGTGTTCTCCTGCGGCGACGCCGCCGCCGTGCCCGACCTGACCCGCCCCGGCCGGCACACCCCGATGACCGCCCAGCACGCCGTACGGCAGGGCCGGGTCGCCGCCCACAACATCGCCGCCTCCTGCGGGGTCGGCACCCGCAAGCCGTACCGCCACCACGACCTGGGTTTCCTGGTGGACCTCGGCGGCTGGGACGCCGCCGCGAACCCGTTCGGCGTGCCGCTGTCCGGCCTGCCCGCGATGGCCGTCACCCGCGGCTACCACCTGCTCTCGCTGCCCGGCAACCGCGCCCGGGTCGCCGCCGACTGGCTGCTCGACGCGATCCTGCCCACCCCGTCCGTCCGCCTCGGCCTGGTCCCACCCCAGACCGCCGAACTGGACATGGCCTGCGAACCGGTCCCCGACCCCGGCCGCCACGCCGCCCAGCCGTCCCCCCAGATCCCCGCCGGCTTCATTCCCGCACACGACGACCGGCACCCACCCCGCCTGTCGTAGACGTTGGCCTATCTCATCGAATCCCGTTGCCGGATTTTCGATGAGATAGGCCAACGTTGATGAAATCCGCGCGGGTCAGGCGGTGGCGGGCACCGCGGAGTGGCGCCGGGCTGCTCGGCGAGGCTCGCGGAGCAGCGTGTACGCGACCAGGAAGGCGGCGATCATCAGTCCCGCACCGACGGTGTACGCGAGCCGGTAGCCGCCCGTCAGCGCCTCGGCCTGGCTCGCGCCCCCGGCCAGCGCATGCCCGGTGTGGCCCGCGGCCAGCGTGGACAGCACCGCCACGCCGACCGCCATGCCGATCTGCTGCGTGGTGTTGAACAGCCCCGAGGCGAGTCCCGCGTCGTCCGGACCCGCCCCGGACATGCCGAGCGTGGTCAGCGCGGGCAGTGCGAGCCCGAACCCGGCGGCCAGCAGCATGGCGGGCAGCAGGTCGGTGACGTACGACGCGTGCACGGGGATGCGGGCCAGCAGTCCGAGCAGCACGATCAGCAGCGCGAGGCCGGTCAGCAGCACGCGGCGCTCGCCGAAGCGGGTGTTGAGCCGGGCCGAGACGCTTAGCGACACCGCGCCGATGATCAGCGCGGCGGGCAGCATGGCCAGCCCGGTCTCGCCCGCGCCGTAGTCGAGCACCTTCTGCAGGTACAGCGCGGTGATGATCTGGAAGGAGAACAGCGCGGCGACCATCAGCATCTGCACCAGGTTCGCCCCGGCGACGCTGCGCGAGCGCAGGACCCGCGGCGGCATCAGCGGCCGCCGCGCGGTGGCCTGCCGGACCGCGAACCCGGCCAGCAGCAGTACCGCGACCGCGCCGGTGGTCAGGGTCGGCGTCGCCGTCCAGCCGTGCTCCTCGACCTTGACCACGGTGTAGATGCCGACCATCAGGCCCGCGGTGACCAGCAGCGCCCCGATCACGTCGGCTCCGGCGGTCAGGCCGAGTCCGCGGTCGGCGGGCAGCACCGCGACGGCGACCGCGAGGGCGGCCACGCCGATGGGCAGGTTGATGAAGAAGATCCAGTGCCAGTCGAGGGCGTCGGTGAGCACGCCGCCGAGCACCTGGCCGAGCGAGGCCCCGGCCGCGCCGGTGAAGCTGAACACCGCGATCGCCTTGGCCCGCTCCGCCGGGGCCGGGAACAGGTTGACCAGGATGCCCAGGCCGACGGCCGCGGCCATGGCGCTGCCGACGCCCTGCAGGAAGCGGGCGGCGATGAGCAGGGCCGGGGTGTCGGCGATGCCCGCGAGCAGCGACGCTGCCGTGAACACGGCGGTGCCGGCCAGGAAGAGGCGGCGGCGGCCGATGAGGTCGCCGAGCCGCCCGGCCAGCAGCAGCAGGCTGCCGAAGGCGATCAGGTACGCGTTGACGACCCAGCTCAGGCCGGCGGGGGTGAACCCCAGGTCCTGCTGGATCGCGGGCATCGCGACGGTGACGATGCTGCCGTCGAGGACGGTCATCAGCAGCCCGGTCGCGATCACCCCCAGGGCGATCCAGCGCGAGCGGGACGGGGCGGACGTGGACGTGGACATGCGGTCCTCCTGTGGACGGTGCCGTTAGGAGAGACCGTAGCGGATAGTTTTGTTGCAGACAATCTTTTACGGAACCGGATCGGCTACTGGCGGGCCCGCCGGACCGGTGCGGCGGACTCGGCGGGGGCGGCCAGATGGCCCGTGACCAGGCTTTCCAGGGCGCGCAGCAGGGTCTCGCGCTGGGTCGCGGGCAGGGCGGCAAGAGCCTGCTCGTGCACCCGGTCGACGATCTCCTGGCTGCGGGCGGCCATCTTCGCGCCCTCCGGGGTCACCGCGATGATCCGGGCCCGCCGGTCGGTGCTCGACGGGCGGCGCTCGGCCAGGCCCGCCTTCTCCAGCGCGTCGACGGTGACCACCATCGTGGTCTTGTCCATGTCCCCGATCGCGGCGAGCTGGATCTGGGTCCGCTCCTCCTCCAAAGCGTGCACCAGCACGCAGTGCATCCGCGCGGTCAGCCCGATCTCGGCCAGCTCGGCGGCCATCCGGGTACGCAGCACGTGGCTGGTGTGGTCCAGCAGGAAGGACAGGTCGGGGCTGGTGCGGGTGGGCGCCATCGCGGTCATACCCGCCAGTGTACGCCGAATAGATCCGTAGCAGATTATCTGCGCCGGTCAGCCTGCGGTTTGCGTACCGGCTGGGGCAGGCCGAGCTGCTCGCGGATGGCCCGCTGCACCGCGCCCTTGGCCGCCGTGGCGTCCACGCTGATCACCAGCTCCTTGCCGCGGAACAGCTCCAGCGCCGGGTCGGTCTTGGCGTGGTAGTCGGCCAGCCGGGCGGCCAGCGCCTCCTCGGTGTCGTCGGCGCGGGTGACCAGCTCGCCGCCGCACGCGTCGCAGCGGCCCTCGCGGGCCGGGCGGTGCTCGATGAGGTTGTAGTCCATGCCGCAGTTCGAGCACAGCCGCCGGGCCAGCACGCGGCGGCGCACCTCGCTGTCGGGCAGATCCAGGTGGATCACCGCGTCCACGTCGTAGCTCTCCAGGAAGAACTGGGCCTGGCGGCGGTTGCGGGGGAAGCCGTCGAGGATGAAGCCGTAGTTCCAGTCGTGCAGCGCCAGCCGGTCGCGGACCACGGTCTCGGTGGTGCTGTCGTCGACCAGCTCACCGGCGTTCATCGCCCGGCGCACCTGCGCGCCGAGCTTGGTGTGGTACTGCACGTGCCAGCGGTAGACGTCGCCGACGCTGATGTGCACCAGGTCGAAGTCGGCGGCCAGCTGCTTGGCCTGGGTGCCCTTGCCGCTGCCCTGAACGCCCATGATCACGTACTTGCGCACACCTGAAGTCAATCACGGGCGGGTATCGGAGTTGAGTGATTTATGACGCCCGGCACACCGGGCGGCGGTACGTTGCGAGCGTGGGGCCATCCGTTGAGGACCATGCCGGTGCGGTACGTGCGCTGAAGGCGCAGTACCAGGCCCTGCCCCGCACGGAACCGGTGCGGCTGGCCAAGCGCACGTCCAACCTGTTCCGGTTCGGCCGCCCGGAAGCCGGGCCGGGGCTGGACGTCAGCGCGTTCGACTCGGTGATCTACGTGGACGAGACCGAGCGCACCGCCCAGGTGCAGGGCATGGTCACCTATGAGCGGCTGGTCGACGCCACGCTGCGCTTCGGGCTGATGCCGCTGGTCGTGCCACAGCTCAAGACCATCACCATCGGTGGGGCGGTGGCGGGGCTGGGCATCGAGTCGTCGTCGTTCCGCAACGGCCTGCCGCACGAGTCGGTGCTGGAGATGGAGATCCTCACCGGCGACGGGCGGGTGGTCACCGCGCGGCCCGACAACGAGCACGCCGAGCTGTTCCGCGCCTTCCCCAACTCGTACGGCACGCTCGGTTACGCGCTGCGGCTGACCATCGAGCTGGAGCCGGTGCAGCCGTACGTGCGGCTGCGGCACCGGCGCTTCGACAACGCCGCGGCCTGCTTCGCCGCCCTCGACGAGCTGTGCACGTCCGGCCGCGACGGCGACGCGCGGGTCGACTTCCTCGACGGCACCGTCTTCCACGGCCGGCAGATGTATCTGACCATCGGCACGTTCACCGACACCGCGCCGTGGACCAGCGACTACACCGGCCAGGAGGTCTACTACCGGTCGCCGTCCCGGCGGCCCATCGACTACCTCACGGTCCGCGACTACCTGTGGCGCTGGGACACCGACTGGTTCTGGTGCTCGCGGGCGTTCGGCGCGCAGCATCCGCTGGTACGCCGCGTGTGGCCGCGCCGATACCGGCGCTCCGACGTCTACCACCGCATCGTCGCCTTCGACCGCCGCCACGGGCTCAGCGCGCGGCTGGACAAGGTGCGCGGCCGCCCGCCGCAGGAGGCGGTGGTGCAGGACGTCGAGGTGCCGGTGCGCCAGGGCCCGGAGTTCCTGGACTTCTTCCTCGACGAGGTCGGCATCACGCCGGTGTGGCTGTGCCCGCTGCGGCTGCGCGATCCCGTGCCGTGGCCGCTGTACCCGCTCAAGCCCGACGACCTGTACGTCAACTTCGGCTTCTGGTCCAGCGTCGCGCGGCGGCCGGGCCAGGCCGCGGACTTCCACAACCGGCTCATCGAGGCGCGCGTCGACGCGCTCGGCGGGCACAAGTCTCTCTACTCCACGGTGCACTACCCCCGCGAGGAGTTCTGGGAGCTCTACAACGGCCCCGCGTACGCGGCGGTGAAGGGCGAGTACGACCCCGACGGTCGGCTGCCAGACCTGTACGACAAGTGCGTTCGGTGAGGTCGAGATGAGCATTGCGAAGGTGGTCCAGGGGCTCGTCACGGGCCCGGTTCCGGTGCGGTTCTCCGCGTTCGACGGCAGCGAGGCGGGCCCGTCCGACGCCGCCGTCGGTTTCGAGGTGCGCAGCGAACGCGCGCTGTCCTACCTGGTCACCGGCCGTCACGAGCTGGGCTTGGCCCGCGCGTACGTCTCCGGCGACCTGGAGGTGCACGGCGACATGTACGAGGCGCTGGTCGCCGTCAACGGGCTGAAACTGGACCAGTCCTGGTCCGGGCGGTATCAGGCGCTGCGCGACCTGGGCGGGCTGCGGCTGCTGAACCCGCCGCCCCGGCCGCCGATGGAGGCGCGGCTGCACGGCCGGCGGCACTCCAAGGAGCGCGACCAGGCCGCGATCTCGCACCACTACGACGTGTCGAACCGGTTCTACGAGTGGCTGCTCGGCCCGTCGATGGCGTACACCTGCGCGGTCTTCCCCGACGCGGCCGCGACCCTGGAGCAGGCCCAGTTCGCCAAGCACGACCTGGTCGCCAGGAAGCTCGACCTGCAACCCGGCATGCGCCTGCTCGACGTGGGCTGCGGCTGGGGCGGCATGGTCATGCACGCCGCCCGCGAGTACGGCGTGAAGGCGCTCGGGGTGACCCTGTCCCGGCGGCAGGCCGAGTGGGCGGCCAAGGCGATCGCCGAGGCGGGCCTGTCCGACCTCGCCGAGGTGCGCCACCTGGACTACCGCGACGTGCCGGTCAACCACTACGACGCGATCAGCTCGATCGGGCTCACCGAGCACATCGGCCGGGCCCAGCTGCCCGGCTACTTCCGGTTCCTGCAGCAGCGGCTGCGCTACGGCGGGCGGCTGCTCAACCACTGCATCACCCGGCCCGACAACCGCGACCCGGGACGCTACCGGCGCACGTTCATCAACCAGTACGTGTTCCCCGA
Source organism: Catellatospora aurea (assembly GCF_042663325.1). NCBI lineage: Bacteria > Bacillati > Actinomycetota > Actinomycetes > Micromonosporales > Micromonosporaceae > Catellatospora > Catellatospora aurea. The sequence goes on along the minus strand of NZ_JBHTAC010000001.1, from coordinate 235,449 downwards.
CGGCGAGCTGGAAGGCGTCGGGCACCTGATCGGCGTCATGAACGAGAGCGGGTTCGAGATCCGGCACGAGGAGAACTTCCGCGAGCACTACGCGCTGACGCTGGCGCAGTGGTCGGCGAACCTGGAGCGGCACTGGGCCGAGGCGGTCGAGGAGATCGGGCACAGCCGGGCCCGGGTGTGGCGGCTCTACCTGGCCGGCTGCCGGCTCGGCTTCGAGCGCGACCAGGTGCAACTGCACCAGGTGCTGGGCGTACGCCTCGACCCGAAGGGCGCCGGCGGCATGCCGCTACGGCCGAGCTGGCCCTGAGTCAGCGCGGCCCGGACGGAGCCCAGATCTTCGCGGTGACCGTGGTGCCGAGCGTGCTGGAGTCGATGGTCAGCCGCTCCGAGAAGCACCGGGCGATCCACAGCCCCCGGCCGGAGGTCTGCGTGCCGGTCGGCGGCTGCCAGCCCGCCGTGTAGGGCCGGCTCACCCCCGGCCCGACGTCGCTGACCTGGCAGAACACCCAGCCGGCGTAGCGGGACAGCCGCAGCCTGCCGCGCCCGTCGGCGTGCATCACGACGTTGACGACCAGCTCGGTGGTGACCAGCTCCAGCGCCCAGCCGACCGGTTCCGGCAGCCGCCACGCCTCGCCCAGCTCGTGGATGCGCCGCCGGATGCCGCGCAGGTCGACGCGGCTGAACGGTCCCTCCACGAGCACCTGGTCGTGCGGCGTCATCGGGGTCGGGCCGGTGGCCGTCTCGTGCCCGGCCGCCTCCTCGTGCTCCGGCACGGGCGGGGCGGGAGGGGGCAGCAGGTTCCGCCGGGGCCTGCGGTACGGAGCGGTACCAGCGGGGGTGCCGTAGCGCGTTCTGGCGGCGGGGTTCATGTGTCACCTCGATCCAGTGGGTGCGGCTGACCTTTGGCCCATACCCATTCCCTCACGTTTTGATCGTCTACCCGGCGGCCGGTGTATCGGGCCGGTTCAGCCCAGCCGGTAGACGCGGGCGGCGTTGCCCGCGCCGATCTGCTCGGCGATCCGCCGCGCGTCGGCCGCGCTCGCCGCGCCGTCGTCGACCGCCTCCGCCAACACCAGCCCCAGGCTGTGCCGCAGCTGCGCGGCGGCGATCAGGTACAGCTCCGGCAGGCCGTATGCGTCGGAAGAGTAGAGCAGCTTGCCGAACGGGGCCAGCTCCAGGAACTCGCCCAGCACCGCGGTGGCCCGCGCGCCCAGGTGCGGCACGGTCAGGCCCAGGTCGGCGTGCACGTGCGGGTACACCTGCGCCAGCCAGCCGGCCTGGCGGTGGTACGGGTAGCAGTGCAGCAGCACCAGCGGCACCCCGTACGGCAGGGTGGCCTCGCAGAACGGCTGCAGCAGCGCCGGGTCGGCGCGGGCCAGCGCCGCGTCCCGATCGCCGAAGCCGGTGTGCAGCTGGATCGGCAGCCCGGCGTCGACCGCGCTCCACAGCAGGTGGCGCAGCAGCACCGGGTCGGTCAGCCGCCCGCCGTCGCGCAGCCAGCGGGCCGCGGCGGCGCTCACCTCGTGCGGCTCCGGTCGCGCTGGGTCCAGGTCCAGGCCGTGCCGGTACGCCGCGATCGACTTCGTCGCCACCGCCCCCGGCACGGCCTCGTCGAGCGCCACGGCGAACGCGGCCGCGAACCTCGCGGCGTCCGTGCCCAGCGCGACCTGCTCGGCCAGCAGTTCCAGGCGTACCACGGCGTGGGTCGGCGCTTCGGCCAGCGTGCCCAGCACGTGGCGGTCCACCAGCCCGCCCGCGACCGGACCGGTGTCCACCAGCAACGCGGACAGGTTCGCGGCCCGCAGCAGCCGCGTCGCGACCTCGTCCGGTCCGAGCCTGCGCCGCCGCCGCAGGTACTCCTCGACCGGGGCGTGCGCGGGCAGGTCCAGCACCGGCGCGCACCAGCGCCGCAGCGCCAGCCCCACCCGGCTGTCCAGGTAGGAGGTGCCCGGAGCGGGCGGCTCGTTGGCCTCCGTGCACCACAGCTCGAAGGCCGCGTCGTCGAGCGGAGCCACGGTGATCGCATGGCAGTGCCCGTCGATCAGCGGCAGGTCCGCGGTCAGTAGCGCCATCGCACCGCGGCCACCAGGTCGGTCGGGCTGAGCCTGCCGAGCATGTCGGCCTCGGCGCGGTGCACCGCGCCGAACGCGTCCAGCAGCGGCTCGCCCAGCATGGCGACCAGGCCCGCGTCGGCGCGCAGCCGCTCGGCCGCCAGCGCGGGGGAGTCCGGCAGCCGCGGCGGGCGGCGCGCCTCGGCCAGCGTGAACGGATCGACCCGCACCTCGTCCGGTAGCCGCATCCCGGCCCCGGCCGCGTCGGTCGCCAGCGCGCACACCGCCCCCGCCACCAGGTACGGGTTCGCTGAGGCGTCCACGCACTTGATCTCGGCGTTGGCGGCGGTGTCCCGGCCGCCGCTCGCGCCGGTGACGAAACGCAGCGCCGCCTCCCGGTTCTCGTGCCCCCAGCACTGGTAGGCCCCGGCCCAGCGCTGCGGAGCCTGGCGCAGCGCGCTGGCCGGGCTCGGCGCGCCCAGCCCGGCCAGCGCGGGCAGCCGCTGCAGCACCCCGGCCAGCACCGACTCGCCGCGGCGGGTCATCCCGTACGGGCCGTCGCCGCCCGCGAACAGGTTCACCCCGCCCGCCCAGACCGAGAAGTGCAGGTGCATGCCGTTGCCGACCTGCTCCGCGATCGCCACCGGGGCGAACGAGGCGCGGAGCCCGTGGCGGAACGCCAGCGCCCGGATCGTCTCGCGCACCAGCACCACGCGGTCGGCGGCGGTGACCGGGTCCGCGTGCGCGACGGACACCTCCAGCTGCCCGGGGCCGTACTCGGGATGGAACTGCTCCACCGCCACCCCCTGCGCTGCCAGCGCCGCCAGCAGGTCCCGGCCGAAGTCCGCCAGCTCCGCCAGCCGCGCCATGCCGTACGCCGGACCGTCGCCCGCGGGCGTGCCGTCGGGCCGCGCGAGCAGCCACTCGATCTCGAAGGCCATCCGCAGGTGCAGCCCCGCCGCGTGGGCGCGCTCGACCATGCGCTTGGCGAACAGCCGCTGGTCCACCGGGTACGGCTCGCCGTCCTGGGTCCACCGGTCCACCGGGGCCCAGGCCCAGCCCGGCATCGCGCCGAGCACGGTCAGCGCGTCCAGGTCGGGATGCAGCCGCAGGTCGCCGACCGGGCCGCCGATCAGGTCCCCGGCGGTGATCGCGTCGTCGACGCAGAACACGTCGTGCACCGGCGACATGCCCACGCCCCACGCGGCGGCGTGGTCGAGACGTTCGGTCGGCACCGACTTGACCCGGGTCACCCCGGCGTTGTCGACCCAGGTCAGGGCGACGGCGTGGATGCCCGAGGAGGCCAGCCGGGCGGCGGCGGCCCGGGCGGCGGCGGCGCGCGCGTCGCGGTCCAGCACCGGCTCCCACATGCCTGAATTCTCGCTGCCCGACCCGGACCCCGCGCCGTGGACGGCCGAAATCGACCGTCCCGTTCGGCCACCGGTAGCCGGTGGACATGATCGCCGTTTCGGGTCACGACGTGCGGCTGGACCGCATCTCTCGTCCCGAAACGGCGATCGTCCTCAGCGCCGGCGTGCGGGTGGCCAGTCGAAGCCGAGTGCCTCGGCGGCCTCGGCGCTGCCGCCGCAGAGCCACTCGGGGCGGCGCGGGTCGGTCTCGGCGAGCTGCCGGACCAGCACGTCGGCGACCGCGTCCGGCTCACCCGGCGGCACGTCGAGGACCGCGACGAACTGCAGCCACGGCTCGTCGTCCACGGCCGGGCGGCGGGGGTGGAAGTACGACACCTGCACCTGGCCGCAGTCGCGCGGCCCGGTCGACATCCAGCCGAGATCGCAGTCCCACCGGCCGAGCAGGTCCGGCTCCGCCCGCAGCCGGGCCCGCAGCAGCCGGGCGACGGTCCGGTCGGGCCACTCCCACGAGTGGTCGTTCTCGGCCCGGTGCACCTCGGCGTCGTAGTCGGCGGCGGCGAAGCGGAAGACCGGCAGGTCGACGCCGGTCCGGTCGGGGTCGCGCCAGTCGCGCCAGACGACCTCGTCGCCCCGGCGTTCGACGGTGACGTAGAGCGCCCCGCAGCAGCCCTCGGTGCAGTCCGCCTCGGCCAGCCGCACCTCGTGCGGCTCGTCGGCCGCCCGCAGCCGGTGCTCCGGTCCGAGCAGGTATTCGGGCTGCTCCGACGGTCCCTTGTCGAACGCCTCCAAGATGATCGGGCGACCGTCGATGAAGACCCTGGTCTCGACGCCGCCGTCCAGCCCGGGGTCGCCCACGTGCACCCGGATCGCGAAGGTGCTCTGCCCGCCGTCGGGTCGCGTCATCTCGGTCTCCTCGGCAGTGGCCGATCCGGCCGGTAACGGGGTCTGTCGGCAGGCGATGCGGGTGGCCAGCGCCCACTGTGCCCGCCGGCGGCTCATCGGGTCTGCCGACCGCTCGGCATCCGCCCGCACGGCGGCCCAGGCGGGCTCGTCGAGCAGCCGTTCGAGCGCCGCCCGCATCGCCGCCACCTCCCTCTCGGGCAGGCCGAGCGTGGCTGCCTGTCCCGCATAGAGATCAGCGAGCACGGTCACGACCATCGCGTACCGGTCCAGACCCGGCCGCATCCTTCCGGCCGCTCCGGTGAACCCGGCCAGCGCCGCCGCCGCACCCGCGTACCGCCGCAGTTCGGCACTGCCGGCCTCACGCCCCATCAGCGCCACCAACACCCTGCCCACCTGCGCGACAACCTCCCCCGAGCGAAGGAAGGGCGCCTTCCCATCGCTATCTGTAGAGGAAGGGCACCTTCCCATCGGCGTATCGGGGTTGAGCAGGGCGGGGAGGTCGACGGTCTCGGCGACGGCTCGGGCGTGGACGACGGAGGGTCCGTCGGGGCGTACGCCTTCACGCAGCAGCCAGGCGAAGGTGGCCGGGTCGGCCAGGGTGCACAGCGCTTCGACGGCTCGCGCGTGGTTCATCGGATCGGCTCGTTCGGCCAGCCAGATCAGGTCGTCGGCGGCGCCGGGGATCTGCCGGAGCACGCGGATCGCCGACTCGCCGAAGTGCCTGCCCAGCAGGCCGAGCAGGCGTACCGGCAGCACGTCGTCCGGACCGGCCGCTCCGGCGAGCAGGATCAGCCCGACCAGGACCTGGCTGCGTTCGGTGCCCGTGCAGGCCAGATGACGTCCGACCCGGTGCCGCCAGCGCGGGTCCACGGAGGCGACCGCCTCCAGCAGCAGCCCGTGACCGCGGGACGGGACGACCACCGACCGCAGCGCCTCGGCCAGCGGGAACCGGGCTCGGGCGGGGGACGGTTCGGCCCGGTAAGCGGAGGTGACCAGGTCGACGATCGCCTGGTTGCTCGCCGCGGTCCGCCGCTCGGTGCGGGGCAGCGCGCGGTAGCGGTCCTCGTCCGGATACGGTCGGCCGGCTTGCGGCAGCGGGCCGTCGGGATGGGTGAAATGCAGGAGTTCGGCGTGTTCGAGAATCGTCCGGGGTGCGAGCGCCTCGCGCTCGTCCACCTGGGTCATCGGACCGGGGACAGCTCGATTCCGTGTGTCATGGCGAGCACCCTGCCACAGCCGGCGCGCCCGCGCCAGCCGATGGTGCCGCCCAGGATAAACGGACAAACAGGCCGTAATTTGTAACAATGGGCGTGTAATACACAACAGCCCCCAAAAGTCTCTGTACCCTCGCCCGAGTTGCGTGAGGTGACGACACGACCCCGGGGGACAGCCCGCATGAACGCTCGCAAGATCGCGCTCGCCGGCGAGTCCATCCTGGTCGCGGTCCTGCTCACCATCATGGGTGTGGTCGCCGCGTGTGAGCACGTCGGCGGTCCCGTGCTGCCCGCCACGTCGGCCCCGCTCGGCCCGGTCATCACCGAGCCCGAGACCGACGGCGCGCTGCTCAGCGGCGCGGACGTGCACATGGAGACCAGCCCCATGCAGGACGTCGACGCGGGCAGCGAGCACGTCTGCACCGACTGGGAGATCTGGACGGCGCAGCCGCACGAGCGCGTCTGGTTCGCCGGCTGCATCGGCGGCGTACAGAAGACGCACACCCACTTCGGCGACGGCGTTTTCGAGAACTCCTTCGCGCAGCGCCGTGACCTGCCCGGTGACCGCGACTACGAGCTGCGGGTGCGGCACAAGGACAGCAGCGGCAACCCGGCGACGGAGTGGAGCCCGTACACCAGCCGGCCGTTCCGGACCGACAAGGAGCGCAAGCCGCTGCCCGGCGCTCCGCAGTGGGTGGTGGCCCAGCCCGGGTACAAGGTCGAGGAGGTGGCGTCGGGGTTCGAGCTGCCGGTGAACATCGCCATGGTGCCCTCGCACGCCGTCGCGCCCGACAAGCCGATGTTCTACGTCACCGAGCTGTACGGCACCATCAAGGTGGTGCGCGGCGACCTGAAGGTCGGGGTGTACGCCAAGAACCTGCTGAACTGGAACCCGTACGCGGACTTCCCCGGCACCGGCGAGATCGGCCTGACCGGGGTGGTCGTCGAGCCGACCACCGGGGACGTTTTCGCCAGCATGCTGTACCAGGCCGGGGCGGAGTACTTCCCGAAGGTCGTGCGCATCCACAGCGAGGACGGCGGCCTGACCGGCAAGACCGTCACCACGGTGCTGGACCTGAAGGACGATCCGCTGGTCGCCTCACACCAGATCTCCAACCTGACCATCGGGCCGGACGGCAAGTTGTACATCCACATCGGCGACGGCTTCGTGCCCAAGAGCGCCCGCGATCTCACCGACGCCCGCGGCAAGGTGCTTCGGGTCAATCTGGACGGCTCCGCGCCCGAGGACAACCCGTTCTACGACCCGGCCGACAAGAGCAAGGTCAAGGACCTGGTCTTCGCGTCGGGCTTCCGCAACCCGTTCGGCGGGGCGTGGCGGGCCGCGGACGGCCAGCACTACTCGGTGGAGAACGGCTCGACCAACAACGACCGGCTGGCCCGGATCGTCAAGGGCGGCGACTACGGCTGGAACTCGAACACGTCCAGCCTGAAGAAGAAGGCGCTCTACAACTGGGCGCCGACGCACGCGCCGGTGGGCATCACCTTCATCCAGAAGGAGGGCAACCAGACCGCCGGCTTCCCGGACACGAAACTCGGCAACGCGTTCGTGTCGGAGAGCGGCCCCACCTACGGCACCGGCCCGCAGCTGCGCGGCAAGCGCATCGTCGAGTTCACCTTCAACAAGGACGGCTCCGTCTCCAAGCCGAAGACCCTGGTCGAATACAACGGGTACGGCAAGACGACGGTCGCCGGGATCGCGGCCGGCCCGGACGGGCTGTACTTCTCCGGGCTCTACCCCGACCAGGGCTACAACCCGATCCTGTCGACCGCGAAGATCTACCGGGTGCGGTACGCGCCGCAGGCGGCCGGGGGCAAGCCGAAGCCGGTCGCCGCGAAGGAGTCCTGCACCGACGGTGACCTGCAGGTGATCGCGCGGGCGTCGAAGACCGAGGTCAAGGGCGGCACTCCGATCGGCTTCACCTTGGTGATCAAGAACCTGTCCAAGCACACCTGCAACCGCGACATCGGGGCCGACGCGCAGGAGCTGTTCCTGATGCACGGCACCGACAAGGTCTGGTCCTCGGACCACTGCGGCGCACCGAAGGGCAAGCAGGTCACCGCGCTAGCCGCGGGCCGCGAGATGGTGTTCACCGTGCAGTGGAACGGCAAGTCGAGCAGCGCCTGCGCGAAGAACCAAATGCGGGTGGCCACCGGGCCGGTGCCCGCGGCGGGGTCCTACCAGCTGTTCGCCAGGGTCGGCACCGATCGCAGCGTGCCGGTCTCGATCAAGATCAAGTGATCCGCTCGACCCGCTGACCCCTCTCGCGTCCGGCCCACCGCCGGTGACGACACCCTGCGCCGCTTCGCGGCCGTGCCGTCACCGGCGGTGGCGTGTTCGGTAGGAAAACTACGGACATCCAAAGAGTTTGGTAGACATCTTTCTTTGATCTATCGAACGTCGTTATAGTCGCGCCGAGCCGACCCCCACCACCCTGAGAGGTGCTCATGCTCGGTAACCCCTCCGTGCGCCGCCGCACTCTGCTGGCCGCCGCGGCCGGTCTCGCGGCCGCCCCGTTCGCGGCGAGCCCGGCCTTCGCCGCCAACCCGAAGGTCTACCTCGATCCCGGACACGGCGGCACCGATCCCGGTGCGGTCGCCAACGGACTCCAGGAGAAGGCGCTCACCCTGAACATCGCCCTGCAGATCCGCAACATCCTGCAGGCCAACTACGCCGTCGACGTGCGGATGTCGCGCACCACCGACGCGACCGTCAGCCTCGCCCAGCGCACCAGCGACGCCAATGCGTGGGGTGCGAACATCCTCGTCAGCGTCCACATCAACTCCGGCGGCGGCACGGGCTTCGAGAGCTACCGCTACCCGACCTCCGACACGGCCACCGTCAACCTGCACAACGCCCTGCACTCGCGGGTGCTCTCGGGCATGCGCACCGCCGGCTCGGTCACCGACCGCGGCCTGAAGACCGCGAACTTCCACATGCTGCGCGAGTCGAACATGCCCGCGGTGCTCACCGAGAACCTGTTCATCGACACCGTCGCCGACGCCAACCTGCTCAAGAGCGCCGCGTTCCTCACCGCGACCGCGCAGGGCCACGTCAACGGCATCGCGTCGTACCTGGGCCTGACCGCGCCGCCGCCGACCTTCAGCACCATCGTGGACAACGCCACCGCGGGCCGGTTCACCGCCAGCGCCAACTGGGGCACCTCGACGTTCTCCGGCCAGCGGTACGGCGCCGACTACCGCTTCGCCAACCCGGTGCTGGCCAGCGACTCCGCCTGGTTCAAGGTGAACATCCCGGCGACCGCCAACTACCGGGTCGACGTCTGGCACGCCGCCGACCCCGGATACAGCAGCTCCGCGCCGCACGTCGTGGTGACCACGGGCGGCAACCAGACCGTCCACCTCGACCAGCGCACCGGCGGCGGCGCGTGGCGCTCGCTGGGCACGTTCAACCTCGCCGCGGGCGACTACAACGCCGTCGGCGTCAGCCGGTGGACCAGCGCGACCGGCTACGTCATCGCCGACGCGGTGCGGGTCACCCGCGTGTAGCCGTGGTCGAAGCTCCGTCCATGCTGTTGGATCGGTGTGGACGGAGCTTCGGAAGGCAGGGGAGCGCGATGAACGGCGGCAGACGGGACCTCTCCAGTGCGGGACTGCTCTTCCTCGCTGAGCGGCGGCTGGCGACGCTGACCACGCTGCGGCCCGACGGCAGCCCGCACGTCACCCCGGTCGGCTTCACCTACGACCCGGCGACCGGCCTGGCCCGGGTCATCTGCGACGGGGGCAGCCGCAAGGCCGCCAACGCGCGCCGCAACCCGGCCGTGGCGCTGTGCCAGTTCGAGGGCCGGTTCTGGCTGACCCTGCAGGGCGAGGCGACGGTCACCGGCGACCCGGAGCGGGTCGCCGACGCCGTCGCCCGATACACCACCCGCTACCGCGAACCCCGGGTCAACCCGAACCGCGTCGCGATCGAGATCGCGGTGACCCGCCTGCTCGGCGACGCCTCCCTGCTGGCCTGACGGCTCAGCGCAGGCGGCACTCCAACCAGACCACCTTGCCGGTGCGGCCGGTCACCACTCCCCAGCGGGCCGACAGGCCGTCGACGAGGCCGAGGCCGAAGCCGCCGTCCACCCCCGGCGAGCGCTGCTCCGGTGGTCGCGGGCTGCGGTCGGTCACCTCGATGCGCAGCCCCGCGCCGGTGCGGGCCAGCCGGATCGCGACCGCCCCGCCGCCGTGCAGCACGGCGTTGCTCACCAGTTCGGAGGCGAGGATGAGCGCGTCCCCGTCCGGGTCGCGCAGGTTCCACGCGCCGAGCTGAGTGCTGACGAACTGCCGGGCGAGGACGTTGCTGGCCCGGCCGCCCGGCAGCCGGATCGATGCGGCCGTCACGGGCGTCCCGCCCCGGCCGTGCTTCGCTGATTTCACGGTCCACCCCCTGGGTCTCGGCTTGGTCTCGGCAGGGATTCGGGGCCGGACGGCATCCGGATGGGCGGCCCTGCGGTCCGGCTCGCGCCGGTAGAGTCGGCGGCGTGCCGGACCGTCGCGCCCCCCTCCGCCTGCTCGCGCTGTGCCTGGTGCTGAGCGTCGCCGCGTGCTCCTCGCCCGCTCCCGCAACGCCCGTGTTCACCCCGCCCAGCGGCACCGCCGCGGCGTCGGGCGCGCCGTCCGCCGCGCCGTCGGCGAGTGCGAGCGTGCGCCCGTCCGCGTCGCCGGTGGTGCGGGCCGCGCCGAAGAGCGCGCTGGCGGTGGGCGTACGCACGCTGAAGTTCACCCGCGGCGACCGCGCCCTGCCGACCACCGTCTGGTATCCGGCGACCGGCAAGGCGGGCGGCTCGCCGCGCAAGGACGCCCCCGTCGCGGCCGGGCGCTTCCCGGTGGTGCTGTTCAGCCACGGCCTGCGCGGGCTGCCGACCTACTACCAGCAGCTCACCACCCGGTTCGCGGCGGCGGGTTTCGTGGTGGCCGCCCCGGCGTACCCGTTCACCAACCACAACGCGGACCCGTTCAAGCAGCTCGACATGGCCAACCAGCCGGCAGACGGGTCCGCGGTGCTCACCACGCTGCTCAAGCTGGATGCGAAGTCGGGCGACCTGTTCGCCGGTCACCTCGACGGTGGCCACATCGGCGTCGCAGGGCACTCCGCGGGCGGGTACACATCGGCCGGCATGCTGGCCAACAACCGCGACGCCCGGGTGGACGCGGCGATCGTCATCTCGGGCGGGTCGATGGGCGCGTTCAAGGGCGCCCGCACCCCGGTGCTGTGGGTGCACGGTGACGCCGACGCGGTGGTGCGCTACCAGGCCGGGCGGGACGCGTACAACGCGACGTCCTGGCCGCGGGCCTTCCTGACGCTGCTCGGCGGCGACCACGGCACGTTCCTCGGGCCCGGCGCGAAGGGCTTCGACCAGACCATCAAGACCATGACCGATTTCCTGCGCTGGGCGCTGTGGGGCGACGCCGCGGCAAAGGGCCGGCTGTCGGCCGACGGCACCCGCGCGGGCGTGGCCAAGTTCGAGGCGAAACTGTGAACCTTCCGGGTGAGTGCCGGGTCTACTGGGCGGACCCGGCCGACGAGCAGCCCTGGCACCAGGAGTTGCTCAGCGAAGGGGAGCGCGCCCGGCGCGAGTCGCTGCGCAGGCCCGAGGACCGCGCCCGGCAGACGGTGGCCGCGGCCCTGCTGCGCCTGCTGGCCGGCCGGCACCTGGGCGAGAGACCCGCGGCGGTACGCGTCGAGCGCGCGTGCACCACCTGCGCGGTCCCGCACGGCCGGCCCACCGTGCCGGGCGGCCCGGACGTGTCCGTGTCGCACTCGGGAGACCGGATCGCCGTCGTGCTGAGCCTGGCCGGGCCGGTCGGTGTCGACGTGGAGCAGGCCCAGTCGCAGCGCGACATCCTCGGCGTGGCCCGGCTGGCGCTGTCCGAGGCCGAGCTGGCCGCCGCCGCGCCGCTCGATCAGGACGGCTTCTACACGTACTGGACGCGCAAGGAGTCGGTGCTCAAGGCTACCGGCGACGGCCTGCGCGTGGCGATGACGAAGATCGAGGTGTCGGCCCCGGCGCAGGCCCCGCGCCTGCACCGCTTCGACGGGCGGCCCGAGGTCGTCGAGGCCGCCCGCATGTTCACCCTCGCGCCGGGCGCGGGCTACCAGGGGGCGCTGACGGTGCTCGGCACGCCGTCGGCGGTCACTGAGCACGACGCCGCCGAGCTGCTGCGTCACCAGGGCGAGGGCTTGTAGTCCTTCAGGAAGCAGCCGAACAGGTCCTCGCCGAGCTCGCCGCGCACGATCGGGTCGTACACCCGGGCCGCGCCGTCGACCAGGTCGAGCGGGGCGTGGAAACCCGCGTCCGCCAGGCGGATCTTGGTCGGGTGCGGGCGCTCGTCGGTGATCCAGCCGGTGTCGACCGCGGTCATCAGGATGCCGTCGTCGAGCATTTCCCCGGCGCTGGTGCGGGTCAGCATGTTCAGCGCGGCCTTTGCCATGTTCGTGTGCGGGTGGCCCGGCCCCTTGTACTTGCGGCTGAACTGCCCCTCCATCGCCGACACGTTCACCACGTACTTGCGGCGCGCCGGGGACGCGGCCATCGCCGCCCGCAGCCGACTGACCAGCACGAACGGGGCGGTGACGTTGCACAGCTGCACTTCGAGCAGCTCGATCGGGTCGACCTCCTGCACCACCTGCACCCAGCTGTTGCTCGGGTCGAGGTCGGGCACCAGCCCGCCCGCGTCGATGGCGGAGCCGTCGGCGATGCGCTCCAGGCTCGCCCCGCCGGTGGTCAGCGCCAGCGACGTGATCATTTCCGGGCTCAGCTGCTGGTGCGGCATGGCCTGGATCGCCGCCGCGGCCGGGCTGGATCCGGTGTAGTGGCCGAAGCTGATCAGCTCGGGCAGCGGCCCGTCCGGCAGCGGGGCCGACTCGGCCGCCAGCAGCTGCGCGTACGCCTGCGGCGACCGGCGCACCGTCTGCGCCGCGTTGTTGATCAGGATGTCCAGCGGGCCCTGCGCGGCGACGGAGTCGGCCAGCGCCACCACCTGGGCCGGGTCGCGCAGGTCGATGCCGACCACGCGCAGCCGGTGCAGCCACTCGGCGCTGTCCGGCATCGCCGTGAACCGGCGCACCGCGTCCGACGGGAACCGGGTGGTGATCGTCGTGTGCGCGCCGTCGCGCAGCAGCCGCAGCGCGATGTACATGCCGATCTTGGCTCGGCCGCCGGTGAGCAGCGCGCGGCGGCCGGTCAGGTCGGTGCGGGCGTCGCGGCGGGCGTGGTTCAGCTCCGCGCACGGCGGGCACAGCTGGTGGTAGAACGCGTCCACCTGCGTGTAGCGGTCCTTGCAGATGTAGCAGGCCCGCGGCTGGCGCAGGTGGCCGGCGACGTCGCCCTTGGTGGGGGAGGTCAGCCCGAACACGCCCGCGGTCTCGTCGTCGATGCGCCCCGGCGCGCCGGTCGCGGTCGCCGCGGTCACCGCCTCGTCGGCGGCGAGGATCTCCTCGCGTTTGTCCCGGCGGCGCTGCTGCTTGACGGACTTGAACAGCCGCCCCACGGCGCGGCGCACCGCCACGGCGTCGGGGTGCTCGGTCGGCAGGTTCTCGACCTCCGCCAGCACGCTCAGGCACGCCTCCAGGCGCGCGGCATCGATCCCGGTGCGCTCCTGCTCAGTGATCGTCATCCCGCTGCCCGTTCCGTGCTCGCCTGCAACCTCGCCCGGAAACTGTACGCAAACGCCCGCACGATGACCGAATCAGCCGCCGAACGCACCCCGTACTGTCGCCCATCTCACCGCTGGGCACCGTTCAGCCCGGCGGGGCCGGGCCGCCGGGCTGAACGGTGCGGATGGGTCAGACAGGGGCGATGGTGTCGCCGGTGGCGGGGTCGGTGACGAGGATGGCCTCGACGGGGCAGCAGTCGGCGGCGTCGCTGACCGCCTCGTCGGGGTCCACGAGGTCATGCAGCGGCCGGGACTTCTTGTCGGCCAGCTCGAAGTACTCGGGTGCGGTGCCCGCGCACAGGCCCGACCCGATGCACCGGTCGCGGTCGACGGTGATCTTCCACTGCCCGCTCACCAGCGCACCGGCAGTTCCTTGAGTCCCCGGACCAGCATGCCCTTCTTCCACGGGAGCTGTTCCTCGGCGACGGCCAGTTCGAGCTTCGGAAAACGGGTGATCAGGGTGTGCAGCGCGACCTGCAGTTCCATCCGGGCCAGCTGCGCGCCGACGCAGTGGTGCGGGCCGTGCCCGAAGCCGATGTGCGGGTTGCTCTCGCGGTGGAAGTCGAGCTCGTCGGGGTGGTCGAAGACCTTCTCGTCGCGGTTGGCGGAGGCGAGCGCGCCGAGCACCGGCTCCCCGGCGCGGACCAGCACGTCGCCGAGCATGACGTCCTCGGTGGCGTAGCGGGCGAACGCGGCGGCGGTGCCCAGCGGGATGTACCGCATCAGCTCGTCGACGGCGGCCGGGATCAGCGCCGGGTCGGCGCGCAGCTCGGCCAGCCGGTCGGGGTTGGTGAGCAGCACGTACACGAAGTTGGGCAGCTGGGTGACCGTGGTCTCGTGCCCGGCGGCCAGCAGGCCGGCCGACAGCTGCACGAGTTCGGCCTCGGTGAGCCGGTCCTCGTCCTCGTCGCGGGCCTTGACCATGGCGCCGAGCAGGTCGTCGGTCTCCTGGACCCGGCGCTGGGCGATCAGCCCGGCGATGTAGGCGTGCAGGTTGCCCAGGTACTCCATGATCTGCTGCGGGGTGAGCGAGGTGGTCGAGATGATGGCCTCGGACCACAGCTGGAACCGGTCGCGGTCGGCGAAGGGCACGCCGAGCAGCTCGCAGATGACGGTGACGGGCAGCGGGGTGGCGAAGTGCTCGACCAGGTCGGCGGGGGAGCCGAGCCGCTCCATGTCGTCGAGCAGCTGGTTGGCGATCTCCTGGGTGCGCGGGCGCAGCGTCTCGACCCGGCGGGCGGTGAACGCCTTGGCGATGAGCTTGCGCAGCCGGGTGTGCTCGGGCGGGTCCATCGCGAGCATGCCGGACTCGCCCTGGTGCGGGTGGGTGCGCGGCTCGTCGCGCCCGACGCTGGCGGCCCGGCTGAACCGGGCGTCGCCGAGGACCATGCGCACGTCGTCGTAGCGGGTGGCGAGCCAGGCCTCCTCGCCGTACGGCAGGCGCACCCTGGTCAGCGGTTCGCTGCGGCGCAGCTGCTCGTAGAGCGGGTTGAGGTTGAGCCGGTCAGGGTCCCCGAACGGATAGGTCCGGGCCGCCATGACTTCACTGCCGGTCGACATCGTCGCCCCCTCGTGTGCGCACGAATTCAACTCTATGGATGGTAGTGTGGCTCAGTCCCGAAGTCGATGCCCATTCTATGAAAAAGCCGGATATTCAAGGCGGTTCTGGGCGTGTTCACTCGCGGCTGATCCGGGACGGCAGCGTCGCCGGCGCCTCCTCCCGGACCGCCGAGATGATCATTTCGCGGAGCTGCTCCATCGGGTCGCCGTCGCCGACGGCCAGCGAGTTCTTCGTCGCCGCGATGGTCAGCCCCAGCTCGGGCAGGGCTCCGGCCAGGCTGCCGCCGATCCCGCCCACCTCGATCATCGGACCGTCCACCGCGTAACCGAGCGTCCACCGCACCGGCATGCCGAACGTCCACTCCGGACCCCGGGTGACGGGCCGGGTCGCCTCGCGCAGCCGCGCCGGGGAGATCAGTCGGACCCCGTCCACCTCGCCGAGCAGCGCCGCGAACATGCGGGCCGCCGCGCGGGCGGTGATGGCGCCGACGGCGGGCACCTCCGCGCGCAGGAAGGCGCGGTCGTTGCCCAGGTCGGCGTCCGGCCGCGCGCCGTGCGGCACCGCCCGGTCGAAGTTCGGCAGCTGCGCGCTGAGCTGCTTGAGGGCGTCCGACCAGCTCCGGTCGTCGAGCACGGCGAGCCGGCCGAGGTCTTCCTCGGGTACGCGGAGCAGCAGCTCGCCGGGCACGCCCAGCGGTGCGGCCACGTCGGTGGCGAGCACCTGCGACAGGGTGCGGCCGGTGGCCCGCCGGACCGTCTCGCCGACCAGCCAGCCGTACGTCCACACGTGGTAGCCGTGCGCCGTGCCCGGCTCCCACTCCGGCACCGTGTCGGCGAGGATCGCGCACATGCGCCCCCAGTCGGCCAGGTCGGCGGCGGTGACGTCGGGCGGCAGCGCGGGCAGGCCCGCGGTGTGCGTGAGCACGTGCCGCAGCGTCACGCCCGACTTGCCGTGGCGCGCGAATTCCGGCCACACCTCGGCCAGGCGCAGGTCGTAGTCGAGCCGCCCCTGCTCGGCCAGCACGTGCACCACGGTCGAGGTGAGCGCCTTGCCGGTGGAGAAGCTGAAGAACGGCGTGCCGGGCGTGACCGGCCGTCCCGTCGCGGGGTCGGCCAGCCCGGCGACGGCGTCCACGATCGGTTCGCCGTGCAGGTACGCGGCGACCTGCACGCCGGTCTCCTGCCCGGAGCCGACGAGCTCGTCGACCCGCTGCTGCACACGCTGCTGGAGGAGGTGGTGCCGGTTCATGGTGCGGGGGTTTCCTCTCGGGGGGTGTCGCCGGGCGTCGCGGCCGGCCAGTGTTCGAGCAGCACGTGCAGCGCCTCGACGGACCGCCGCCACGACAGCTCCACGTCGCGCGGGTGGCCGAAGCCGCCGGTCGCCTCCAGGCTCACGAACCCGTGGAACGTGCTGCGCAGCAGGCGCACCGCGTCGGTGAGATCGGGTTCGGACAGACCGTACCCGCGCAGCATGCCGTAGGTCAGCTCGTAGGTGCGCCGGAACGCCACCGGGTCGGCGGCCACGAGTTCCGGTGGCACGGGGAGCTGGGTGGCGGCGTACCGGCCGGGGTGGGCCAGGGCGTAGGCCCGGTAGGCGTCGGCGAAGGCCAGCAGCGCGTCGCGGCCGGATCGGCCCGCCACGGCCGCGCCGATGCGGTCGACGAGCTCGCCGCCGGCCAGCAGGGCGATGCGGTGCCGCAGGTCCTGCAGGTTGCGGACGTGGGAGTAGAGGCTGGCGTCCTTCACGCCGAAGCCGCGCGCCACCGCGGAGATGGTGACGCCGTCGAGCCCGGCGGTGTCCGCCAGGTCGGCGGCCGCCAGCGTCACCCGCTGCGCCGAAAGCCCTGCCCGTGCCATGAACCTAAGGCTACTAGGTTTTAGCCTAGGATGGCTAGGGTTCAGTCCACGTACGGCCGAACCAGGCCCGGGGCCGGCAGGTACGGCTCCCAGTAGACGATCTGCCAGGCCGCCTGCAGCGCGTCCTCGCACGGGTAGGTGTGCCCGCACCGATCGCAGATGCCCTGCACCTGCATGTGGTGCTCGTTCCAGCGCTGGCGTCCCTCGGTGACCATGGTCAGGGCGCGGCTCTGAATCGCCGTCCTGCCGACATAAGTCGTGCTGTGGGACGTGCGCCGGGCGTCGCTAGAGGATCTGGGTCGTGGCTGCGGCCTTGACATGAATCTTCTCCTGCCGTCATCCCGCATAACGCGCTACGGCGTCTTAAGGTGCCGAGCTGTCGTAAACCCGTTGCCCGGGCAGGCCCCCTGCGATGGACTGGCCCGGTGAGATCGTTCGAAGAGTTGCTGGTGGAGGGCGCGAACGCGCCTGTCGACGGGTGGGACTTCGGCTGGTTCGCCGGGCGGGCCACCGAGCAGCGCCCGTCCTGGGGCTACGCTCGGCTGCTGGCCGAACGCGCCGGGACCGCGACGGCCGTGCTCGACGTGCAGACCGGCGGCGGCGAGGTGTACGCCGAAGTGCTGGCACGAGCCGCGCACCGCCCGGCCACCGCCGCCGCGACCGAGTCCTGGCCGCCGAACCTCGCGCTGGCCCGCCGGAACCTCGCCCCGCTGGGCGTGACCGTGGCCGAGGCCGCAGACGGGGCGGCACTGCCGTTCCCGGACGCGTCCTTCGACCTGGTGGCCAGCCGGCATCCGACGGTCACCAACTGGGCCGAGACGGCCCGGGTGCTCGCCCCCGGCGGGCATTACCTGTCCCAGCAGATCGGCGCGGGCTCGATGCGGGAGCTGAGCGAGTTCTTCCTCGGCCCCGTCGACCCGGGCACCGGCCGCCTGCCGCAGACCCTGGCCGCTGAGGCGCAGGCCGCCGGGCTCACCGTGACGGATCTGCGGCCGCAGGCGCTGCGCACCGAGTTCTACGACGTCGCAGCGGTGATCGTCTTCCTGCGCAAAGTGATCTGGACGGTGCCTGGCTTCTCCGTGGAGAGGCACCACGACCGGCTGGTGGCCATGGACGCGCGGATTCGCGCCGACGGCCCGTTCGTCGCCCACTCCCAGCGGTTCCTGCTCGCCGCTCATCGGCCGTGATGCGCGGTCTTGTCCGGTGCGGGACAAGATCGCTGTTTCCGGTCCGAAAGTGAGTCCTGACCTCAGCTTTTGACCCGAAACAGTGATCTTCATCGCGCTGCGCCGCGCTGCGCCGCGCTGCGCCGCGCCGCATCGTGCCGCGCCGCGCCGTGTTGGGCGGGGGCGGGGGCGGGTCAGGGGCGCGGGTAGCGGATGAGGAGGCTGGCGTGGACGGGGTGGGTGCCGACGGCCTCGTAGAGGTGGGGGACGTCGGACTGCCAGGAGATGTGCTCGCCGGGGTGGGCGGTGAGGGGGGCGTCGGCGGGGCCGGCGCGCAGGATGCCGTCGAAGACGGTGACGTGCTCGGTCACCCCGGCGTGGTGCGCGGGTGAGCGCTGGACGGCGCCCGGCGGGACGACCATGCGGTACAGCTCGTAGGTGACCGCGTCGTCGTCGAAGACCTGCAGCAGTGTGGCTTCGACGGCGGTGCCGCGGACCACGCCCGCCTGCTGCCCGGACAGCAGCGTGGTGATCGGCACGCCGAGCGCGGCGGTCACCGACCACAGGGTGTCCAGGGTCGGGTTGCGGGTGCCGTTCTCCAGCCCCGACAGCGTGGCCTTGCCCACGTTCGCCCGCCGAGCCAGCTCCGACAGCGAGATGCCGGCGGCCTCCCGCAGCTGTCGCAGCCGCGGCCCGACGCCCTCGGCGCCGGGCTCCAGGGCCGAGGGTGGGCTGCTGCGGACGGTTGCCGGACGCGAGCTCATGGGGCTATCGTGCACCACAGACAACCGTTCCGTTTGCGGAACGCCAGTGGGAGGTGCACGTGGGCAGGGGAGTGCTGCAGCCGGTGCTGGCCGGGGTGGTCACGGCGGTGGTCGGGTTCGCGAGCACGTTCGCCGTGGTGCTGGCCGGGCTGCGGGCGGTCGGCGCGGACTCGGCCCAGGCCGCGTCGGGCCTGCTGGCGGTATGCGTTGCCGCCGGCGCGACGGCGATCGTGCTGGGCCTGCGGCACCGCATCCCGATCAGCATCGCCTGGTCCACCCCGGGTGCGGCGCTGCTGGCCGCCACCGGCGCGGTCGGCGGCGGGTTCGCCGCCGCCGTGGGCGCATTCCTGGTCACCGGCGCGCTGATCGTCGCGGCGGGGCTGTTCCCGGCGCTGGGCCGGGCGATCGCGGCGATCCCGCGGCCGATCGCGGCGGCGATGCTGGCGGGTGTGCTGCTCGACCTGTGCATCGCCCCGGTGCGCGCGCTGGTCGACGTGCCGCTGCTCGCCGCGCCGATAGTGCTGGTGTGGCTGGTGCTGAACCGCTTCGCGCGGGCCTGGGCGGTGCCCGCCGCGCTGGCCACGGCCGCGGTCGTGATCGTGCTGGACTCCCCGGGCGCGCTGCGCGGAGCCGCCGCCGCGCCGGAGGTCGTGCTCACCGCGCCGGTGTTCACCTGGCAGGCGTTGGTGAGCCTGGCCGTGCCGCTGTTCCTGGTCACCATGGCCTCGCAGAACGTGCCCGGCATGGCCGTGCTGCAGGGGTACGGCTACACGCCGCCGCTGCGCGGCGTCCTGCTCGGCACCGGGGCCGCGACGGCGGTGGCCGCGCCGTTCGGCTCGCACGCGGTGAACCTGGCCGCCATCACCGCCGCGCTGGCCGCCGGCCCCGACGCGCACCCGGATCCGCGGCGGCGCTGGATCGCCTCGGTGACCGCGGGCACCGGCATGATCGTGCTCGGGCTGGGCGCGAGCGCCGCGACGGCGTTCGTGCTCAGCTCGCCGCCGCTGCTGATCGAGGCGGTGGCGGGCCTGGCCCTGCTCGGCGCGCTCGGTGCGGCGCTCGCGTCGGCGACGGAGCAGGCGCAGGGGCGGGAGGCCGCGGTGGTCACCTTCGTGGTGACGGCGTCGGGCGTGGCCCTGCTCGGGATCGGGGCGGCCTTCTGGGGCCTGCTGGCCGGCGGCCTCATGCTGCTGCTGCGACCAGGAACGACTCCACCGTCGCCGCGAACGTCGCCGGATCGTCCACCCACGGAAAGTGACCCGACGCCGGCTGCACCGTCAGCCGTGCCGAGCTGAGCCGCTCGGCCAGCGCGCGTACGGCGTGGCGGGTGGGCCAGATGTCGTGCTCGCCGACCACCAGCAGCATCGGCGCGGCGAGCCCGGCCAGCCGGTCCACCAGCGCCGGATCGGGCTCGTAGCCGGCGTAGAAGCCGTCGGTGGCGGGCCTGGCGAACTCGGCCGGCTCGGCGGCGGCCTGGGCTTTCGCGGCGTCGTTCCACTGCCCGTACAGCAGCGGGGCGGACAGCCACCGCAGCCGTTCGAGGTCCTCGTCGTCGGCGGCCTCGGTGGTCAGCGCCGCGGCGGCCTCGTCGATCCACGGCTCGTGCGAGCGCTCGGCCAGCACGTGCGCCACGTCCAGATCGGACGGCAGCCCGAGCACCCGCAGCGACGGGTCGACGACGACCAGGCGGCGCAGCCGGTCCGGATGTCTGTCGGCGTACAGGAAGCACACGCCGCCGCTGGCGGAGTGGCCGAACAGGTCCATGGTCGGAAGGCCCAGGTGGGCGCGCAGCGCCTCGACGTCGTCGGCGATACGGTCCACCCGGTAGCTCGCCGGATCGGCGGGCACGGCCGAGTCCCCGGTGCCCCGGTTGTCGAGCAGGATCAGCGTCCGCGTGGCCGACAGCCCGCCCAGCTCCCCGAGATACCGCACCGCCTGCCCCGGCCCGCCCGGCACACACACCAGCGGCGGCCCGTCCCCGACGACCCGGTAGGCGAGCTCGGTCCCATCCCATGATCGAAAGCGCTCCACCCACCCCATCCTGCCAGCCCACCCCCTGCCGCAACTCTTAAGGAGTCGCGCCCTGGGCGGCGGGCTGATGCCGCGACTCTTTAAGAGTTGCGGCAGCGAGGGTGGGGTCAGGGGCGGGTGTGGCGGAGGCGGGTGTAGGCGTAGGCGGTGGCGGTGGTCCAGAGGAGGGCGTGGGTGGTGAGGGTGAGGGCGGTGCGGGTGGGGCCGCCGGAGGCGGTGTAGCGGGCGGCGGCCATCAGCGGCGGCACCAGCCAGGGGACGGGGGAGCCGTGCAGGCCCAGGACGACGGCCAGGACGGAGCCGGTGACCAGGACCGCCGCGCCCGTTCCGGCGGTACGGGTGACCGCCCGGCTCGCCAGCGCGCCCAGGGCCACGGCCGGTCCCAGCGCCAGCAGGTGCACGCCGAGTCCGATGAGGACGGCGCGACCGACGGAGCCGCCGGGGTCGACCTTGACGGACTGGAACACCCAGGGCGCGGCGAGCGCGACGGCGATGGTGCCGAGCCCGGCCACGGCGGCGGCCAGCAGCCCGGCGACGGTCTCGCGCGCGGCGGAGCCGAGGGCGACGCGGGCCAGTCGGCGCTGCACGTCCGGCTCGACGTCCAGCAGGATCTTCGTCTGCCAGGCCAGCACGGGGAAGGCGACCAGGGCGGAGACGCCGTACGCCTCACCGGGCTCGGCCCGCCCGCCGCCGTAGAGGATCGACAGCGCGGCGAGGGCGGCGATCAGGGGCGCGACGGCCCGGCCGGTGCGGACGAAGCCGTGCAGCCGCATCCTGGCCAGTGCGATCACGAGCCGACCTCCTCGCGTACCCGCAGCACGTGGTGGCCCTGCTCGCGCAGGCGCGCGACGGCGCCGGCCAGGTCGGCGGCGCTGACCGCCACCTCCACGACGCAGCGCGGGCCGGTGTCGGCGGCGGCGGTGCTCAGTGTGCCGTCGGCGACGGTCCACATGGCCGCGCCGGGCAGCCGCACGGTCTCCCCGCGGTGGTCGCTGACCAGCACCGACCCGCCGCGCGCGGCGACCTCCAGCACGATCCCGGGGACCAGGTCGCGGGTCGCGGCGTCCAGGCCCTCCCACGGCTCGTCGAGGATCAGCAGGTCCGGCGGGGCGAGCAGGGCCTGCGCCAGGCCGACCTTCTGCGCGGTGCCCTTGGACAGCTCGGGCAGTTTGACGTCGCGGAACTCGCCGAGCCCGAGCCGCTGGACCCACTCGTCGACGGCCCGCCCGGCCGCTGCCGGGCCGAGCCCGCGCACCGCGGCCATGGCGCGCAGGTAGCCGTCGACGGTGCTCGGCTGGCCGGCGGGGAAGCGCTCCGGGACCCAGCCCACCACGGTGGGACGGCCGCGCACGTGGCCCTTGGCCGGGCGCAGCACCCCTGCGATGAGCTGGAGCAGTGTGGACTTGCCGGCGCCGTTGCGGCCGAGCACCACCACGATGCCGCCGGGCTCCACCCGGGCCGTGACGTTGCGCAGGACCCATGGGCCACCGCGGCGGTAGCGCAGCCACACGTCGTCGAGATGCACCGGGCGATTGTGCCACCGGCCGCGCCGTACCGGCCATGAGTGATCTTCGTGCGATGCCGTCGGAGCGGACATAGGATGGTGCTTTCGCGCATGTTCGCGTGGTGCCGCGGGGTGGCGGGCCGGGCGGCCGTCGGCAGGAGGATCGCCATGGATCTCGGAGTGCACCTGGTCAGCTTCACGTTCCCGGGCGGGACGGCGGCGATCGGCCCGACGCTGGCCGCGGCGGGCCGGGCGGCCGAGGACGCCGGGGTGGCCAACCTGTCGGTGATGGACCACTACCTGCAGATGGAGGGCATGGACCTGGGCGGTCCGCTGATGCCCATGCTGGAGGGGTACACCACGCTGGGCTTCCTGGCCGCCAGCACCCGCACCACCACGCTGCAACTGCTGGTCACCGGCGTGACGTACCGCCACCCGGGGCTGCTCGCGAAGATCGTGACCACGCTGGACGTGCTGTCCGGCGGGCGGGCCGTGCTCGGCATCGGCGCGGCCTGGTACGACCGTGAGCACGCCGCCTACGGGGTGCCCTTCCCGCCGGTCGCCGAGCGGTTCGAGCGGCTGGAGGAGACGCTGCGCATCGTGCGCCAGATGTGGAGCGACGACGACGGCCCGTTCGAGGGTCGGCACTATCGGCTCGCGGAGACGGTCAACTCGCCGCAGGCGCTGTCCGCCCCGCACCCGCCCATCATGATCGGCGGCGGGGGCGAGAAGAAGACGCTGCGCCTGGTCGCGAAGTACGCCGACGCCTGCAACCTGTTCGCCGGGCCGGGCAGCGCCCCGGAGGAGATCGCGGCGAAGCTCGACGTGCTCCAGCGGCACTGCGAGCGCGAGGGCACCGACTACGACCGCATCCGCAAGACGATCGCCTGGTCTGCGCCGATCACCCCGGACGCGGCCGGCGGAGCCGAGTTCGTCGCGTCGCTGGAGCCGTACGCGAAGCTGGGCGTCACGCAGGTGCACGTGATGCCGTACACGGCCGAGCCGGTGGCCTTCCTGGACGGGCTCGGCGAGCACGTGGTGGGCCGGCTGAAGCAGCTGTGAGCCCTCAGCCGAGGCCGAGCAGCGGCGGGACCTGCGCCATCGCGGTGACCACGTGCTCGGCCCCGGCGACGCGCAGCGTGTCCGGGGAGGCCAGCGCGGCGAGCCCGATCACGGTCATGCCCGCCGCCCGGCCGCCGCGCACCCCGAACGGGCTGTCCTCGATCAGCACGCAGTCCGCCGGGTCGACCCCGATCCGGTCGGCGGCCAGCAGGAACAGGTCGGGCTCGGGCTTGCCCCAGGCCACCATCGACGCGCTGTAGAGGTGCTCGCCGAAGTAGCCGGCCAGCCCGGTGACCCGCAGCCGGAAGGCGATCTCCGGCGGCGTGCCGCTGGACGCCACGCACACCGGCACCGCCGCCGCGCGCAGCAGGTCCAGCAGTTCGCGTACGCCGTCGACGGCGGTCAGCTCGGCGTGCTGGCGGGCCAGCACCTCGCGCTCGTACTCGGCGGGCAGGTCGAAGCCGAGCGGGCGGCCGAGTTCGCGCTCGACGTCGGCGACGCATTCGACGGTGGCGCGGCCCATGTAGCGCTCGATGCTCTGCTCCAGGGTCGTGGGCAGGCCCGCCCGGGTGACCAGTTCCGCGAAGACCGCGTTGTTGATGATCTCCGAGTCCACCAGCACGCCGTCGCAGTCGAACACCACCGCTTTGATCACCCGTACAGGCTGCCACGGTCGGGTGCGTCGGTGCTTCCCGGGTGTGATCGCAGTGTCGCCAAATGGACAAATCGGATGTTTCGCCTGTGCGGTTCGATGGATCATCCACGGCAACGACCCAGTGCGCGGAGGTACGCCATGTCCCGTCAGCTGACCCGCAGATCCGTGCTCGCCGCCGGGCTGGGCCTGGCCGCCGCGCCGCTGCTGCCCGCACACCGGTCGGCCGCCGCCGAACCCCCGCTGCGTGTCGGCGTGCTGGCCGCGCGCACCGGTGTCCTCGTCGAGTACGGCCGCCAGCACCTGCTCGGTGTGCAGCGGCGGGCCGACGGGCTCAACGGCGCGGCCGGGCACGGCGGCACCCACCCCGCCGCGCAGCTGGAACTGCTGCTCCAGGACGTCGGCGACACCCCGGCGACCGCCCGCGAAGCCGTGTCCCGGCTGCTCGACCGGGGCGTGCACGCCATCGTCGGACCGCCCGCCGGCTGGCTCGACGACGCCGTCACCGGAACCGCACAGGCCGCCTGCACGCCGCTCGTGCTCCCGGCCACCGGGCCTGCCCCGACGTCGCCGTATGCCTTCCGCAGCGCGCCCACCGACACGCAGGTGCACCGGGCGCTGCTCGCCGCGATGACGGCAGGCGGCCAGCGCACCGCCGGGGTGCTCCGCCTCGACGTGCGCGACACCCCGGCACTGCGGGAGGCGCTCGCCGCCGAGGCGGCCGGGCAGGGCGCGCGCATCGCGGCCACCGAGACGCTGCCGCTCGACGGCACGGGCCTCGCGGACAAGGTGAAGGCCCTACTGGCGGCGACGCCCGAAGCGCTGCTGCTGGACCTGCCCGCGCCCCTGGCCGCTGCGGCCGCCGCAGCCGCGAAGACCGCCGGGTGGACCGGACCCGTGCTGTCCACACCGGACGCCGCGTCGGCGACGTTCCACCAGCTCGCGGGCGAGGCGGCGGCGGGGGTGCGGGCCGTGAGCCCGTGGCTGCCGGTGGCCGCCGAGGCTCCGGAGGCGCTGGCGAACTGGTCGAGCGTGCGCCGGTTCGCTACCGAACTGGGCACCGCGCCCGCCCCGCCCGCCGGGTACGCCGCCGACGCGGTGACCCTGCTGCACCAGGCGTTCCTCGGCCACCGCGACAAGATGGCCGCGCGCGACCAGCTCGAACGCGCCTGCTGCGTCGGCGTCACCGGCGTGTTCAACCTGACCGCCGACGACCACGCGGGCCTGGCCTCCGACGCGCTCACCATGCTCACCTCCCGCGCGGGAGCCTGGACGACCCTGCCGCCGGCCCCGTGACCACGTCCGCGGGCGGCCTGCGCTGGGCGCACAATGGCGGCATGTCGGATGACTCCGCTGCGCGCGCAGCCGTCGAGGAGGACTGCCTGCTGTGCCGGGTCACCGAGGCGGACGAGGTGTTCCAGCGGCGGCGGGTGTGGGAGGACGAGCACTGGCGGCTGTCGGTGGTGCTCCGGGGCGCGGTCGCGGGGTTCGCGCACCTGGAGCCGCGTAGGCACATCCCGTACATCACGGACCTGGCCGGGCCTGAGGCGGCGACGCTCGGGCCGGTGCTGGCCCGCGCCACCTCGGCGGTGCGCGAGGCGACCGGAGCGGACAAGGTCTACGTGTCCGTCTTCGGCGACCGGGTGCCGCACCTGCACTTCAACCTTGCCCCGTTCCACCCGGGCGGCCCGCTGGTCGGCGGTGCGGGTCAGGTGCGGGCCGATGCGCCCAGGCTCGACCGGGTCGCGCATGAGGCCGCTGCGGCGTCGGTGCGCCGAGTGCTCGGCGGCTGAGGGGAGCGCCGTCGCGCCTGCGCCCCGCATGCCGCCGGCACCGTCCGGTTGCGGATGAAGATCTGTTTTTGCGGACGCCAGCTGCCCCTATAACGGCACCCAGCGTCCACAAAAACAGATCTTGCGGGTGCCGACGACAGTGGTGACTGGGCCAATGGGGCATTTCGGCAATTTTGCGAATTCTTGTCCGGTTTACGCTGTTTGTCGGTAGCGTCAGGGCAGCCCGACCTTCCCCTAGCAGTGGAGAACCCATGCGCCGCACCGTGCGACGTGGTCTCTTGTTGCTGACCACGGCCACCGTCCTCGTCCTCGGCTGGCCCGGCGTCAGTGCGCAGGCCGCCGCCTACCTGAGCCACCGCACCACCGTCGACATCTTCCGCGACGCCGGGATCTCGATCTGGTCCAGCGGCAAGTGCTCCGACCGCGACAACCCGAACTGCACCTCGTTCGAGCGCATCCGCCGCAGCACCGTCGACGGCCTGCTCACCCTGCGCAAGGCAAGCAAGTGCGACCTGCGGGTCACCGGCGGCACCGAGACCGGCCACGGCTCCGGCACGTACACCCACTGGAACGGCTGGAAGATCGACATCAGCAAGTACGACTGCGTCGGCCGCTACATCAAGCGGTACTTCCGCTACGTCGGCTACATCAAGGGCTGGGGTTACCAGTACAAGGCCCCGTCCGGGAACGTCTACACCGACGAGGGCAACCACTGGGACATCCTGTACTACAGCTGCGGCGGCTGCTCCGACGACGATGCCGACCTGGCCCCGAGCCCGTCGGCGAAACCGAGCCCGTCGCCGTCGCCCTCGGCGAAGCCCAGCCCATCGCCCTCGGCGTCTGCGAAGCCGAGCCCGTCGGCGTCCACGAGCCCGTCGGTATCGCCCCTGCCTGGCGCGTCGGTGTCGGCCTCGCCGAGCGCGTCCGCTTCGGCGCAGCCGGTGGTCGCCCCGGTGGTCTCGCCCGGTGTCACGCCTTCGGCGAGCCCGAGCGCCGGTCCGCCGGCGGCAGGCACGACGCCGCAGCCCAGCGCGACCGCACAGCCGAGCACGACGGCGCAGCCCGGCATCACGGCACAGCCCAGTGCGACTGCGGCGGCCCAGCCGGGCCTGGCACCACCGCCCTCGACCCCGTCCGCGGCTCCTTCGGTCACGCCGTCCGCCTCGCCGTCCGTGGGGCCGTCGGCATCGGACGGCAACGTCCCGGTCGCACCACCGGTCGTGGCGGGTCAGGCGGCACCGGAGTCGCCGGTGGCACTGCCGCCGCCTCCGCTGCGCGAGCCGGTGCCGCAGCCGACGAAGCTGCTGCGGGCCGTGGACCCGGAGCCGCGTACGCCGCCCGCGACCATGAACCCGGCAGAGGTGGACGCCCCGCTCGGCTGAGCAGGCGTCGGGCCGGCCGCGGGTGAGCCCGCCCGCGGACGGCCCGGTCAGCCCTTGACGTAGGAGAACTTCTCGGCGATCCGGCCGTCGCGGACCCGGATGACGTCGACGCCGCGCACGTGGCCGGCGCCCCAGTCGTAGCGCCACCGCTGCACCACCAGGTCACCGGCGACGGTCAGCTCCTCGATGTCGAACCGCCCTTCGAGCTGCTCGAACACCGGCCGCCACGCCTCGCGTACCTCGTCGCGGCCCTCGTGCCGGCGGCCGTCCGGGGCGGGGTTCGTGCTCTCGAACACCACGTCGGCCGTGCACAGGTCGAGCGCGGCTTCGAGGTCGTGGTCGTTCCAGGCGTCGTTGAACGCGCCGACCAGCGCGGGTGTGTCCATGGCGTCGACGATAGGGCCGCGTGCGGCACGGGATGTCGAGGCCGGGCCGCGCGCCGGTGCCGGGTTGGCGGACATGGGCCGCGCGCCGGTCCTGTGGCCCAGCGACCGGCGCGCGGAGTTCGGGTCGTCAGGCGGTGAAGCCCGCGAACAGGATCGACGCCAGGCCGAGGCCGATGGCGAGGTTGGCCAGGGTCGCGCCGCCGAACACGGCGACCGGCCGCCAGCCCGCCTCGCGCAGGGCGCTGACGCGCAGCTGCAGGCCGATGCTGACGAAGGCGAGGATCAGGAACCAGGTGCGCAGGTCGTTGATGACCCCGATGTGGGCCTTGGCCTCGGCCGCGCTGACGGTGCCGGCGTACCAGGTGCCGATGGCGGAGGCGGCGATGAAGCCGAGCACGAACTTGGGGAAACGGTCCCACAGCTGGCGCAGGCCGGGGCGCTGCGCGTCGGCGTCCTTCTCGACCTTGAACGCGAAGTAGGCCGTCAGCGCGACCGCGACGATGCCGATCAGCGCGTTCTGGGTGGCCTTGACGATGGTGGCGATCTGCAGGGTCTGCTCGCCCGCGATCGCTCCGGCGGCGGTGACCGCGGCGGTGGTGTCGATGTTGCCGCCGATCCAGGCTCCGGCGACGGCGGGGCTGAGTCCGAACACCTCGGCGAGCCACGGCAGCAGGAAGATCGAGGGCAGCGCGAAGATGATGACCAGGCTCGCCGCGTACGCGAGCTGCTCGCGCTTGGCCCGCACGGCTCCGGCGGCGGCGATCGCGGCGCTGACGCCGCAGATGGACACGGCGGCCGACAGCAGGGCGCGCAGCTTCTCGTCGAGGCCGAGCAGGCCGCCGAGATACCAGGTGATCAGGAAGACGCTGCTGATCAGCAGCACGGCCTGCAGGATCGCCGGCCCGGCGGCCTTGACGATCAGGCTGAGGTTGATCGACGCGCCGAGCAGCACCAGGCCGGTCTTGATGAAGAACTCGGTGCGCACCGCGTCGGCGATGCGCTCGCGCAGCCCGGCGTAGTAGACGATCACGTTGCCGATCAGGCCGAGCGCGATCGCGTAGATCGGGTATTCGACGGCGGCGGCGAACTTCTCCAGGCTGGTGCCCTTGGCCGCGGCCGGGACGGTGTCCTCCAGGTAGCGGGCCACCGAACCGAGGACGAGCACGATGAGCACGCCGAGGATGAGCCACGGCCAGGTGCGGGCGGTGCGCTCGGCGGTCGCGGGCGCGAGGTCCTCTTCGGTGGCGACCATCAGGGCACCAGGCCCGTCGGGATGACGCCGGTCAGCACGAGCGCGACCAGGAGCAGGCCGACGGCGGTGGCCAGCCAGTCTTCGTTGAGCGCGGCGCGCAGGGCGCGGGCGACGGCGTTGGAGTCGGTGGCGGTCTGCTGCGGGGTCAGGTCACTCATGGCGTACGCCTTTCGGGCCGGAGGTGGCGACGGAGTTCATTCTATACAAGGCCGGTAGGATTAGTCGAGATTAGATTTCTTGCCTGGTCACAGGGCTGCGCCCCTGCTGTTGTAGCAGCAGGGGCGCAGCTTTCGTCCTATTTGCGGTAGTGGCTACAGCGGTTCGAGCCAGATGTTGCGGAACCGGGGGTTCGCCCCCGCGTCGCCGTGGTCCTGCAGCCGCAGCGGGCCACCGGACGCACCCTCCGGTGCACCGGCACCGGTGGGTCCGTTGATCGTGATGTCGTTGTGCACCACGAACCCGTTCCACACCACGGTCACCCGGGCGTCGGCGATCTTGTTGCCGGAGCCGTCGAACCGCGCGGCCCGGAACACGATGTCGTACGACTGCCAGGTCTCCGGCGCGCCCGCCGCGTTCACGGTGGCGGCCGCCTTGGTGTAGATCGCGCCCGCCTCGGTGTTGTCCAGCGCGGTGTCGCCGTACGAGTCCAGCACCTGCAACTCGTACCGGTCCTGCAGGTAGATGCCGCTGTTGCCGCGCTGCTGGCCGGTGACGTTGGCCGGGTAGAGCGGCTCGTACCACTCGACGTGCAGCTTGAAGTCGCCGAACGCCTGCCGGGAGCGGATGTCGCCGCCCAGCGACTCCAGCGAGCCGCCGGAGAACGGCCACGTCGCCGCGCCGCCGCTGGAGTTCTGCCACGAGGCCACGTCGTCGCCGTCGAACAGCTGGATGCGCTGGCCGCTGCCGGCCGCCGCCCAGCGCTGGCTGAGCACCCCGGCGGGCTGCCAGATGTGCAGCTGGGTGCCGTCGGCGGAGCTGCCCGACAGCGCGTCGAGCACCTTGCCCGACTGCGGGTTGAGGATCGTGCCGTCCGGCTGCGGCTGCCAGACCTGCGAGCCGGTGCCGTTGCAGTTCCACAGCTGCACCTTGGTGCCGTTGGCGGTGCCCGCGTTGTCGACGTCCAGGCACTTGCCCAGCGCCTGGTAGGTGCTGCCGACCCGGCTCCAGCGCTGCGCGGCCGAGCCGTTGCAGGTGTACAGCTGGATCTTCGTGCCGTTGGCGGTGCCCGCGTTGTCGACGTCGACGCACTTGCCGCCGATGCCGACGATCGGCCCGGCCCCGCCGGTCAGCGTGAGCGCGTCGAGGTTGACGTGCCCGGTGTCGCCGCTGTCGTACTTGATCGCGATGGTGTTCGCGCCCGCGTTGAGCACGACGCTCTCGGTGATCGTCGACCAGGTGTCCCAGTTGCCGGTGTTGCCCATGGTCACCTGGCGCTGCTTGACGCCGTTGACGTACAGGCTGACGGTCTTCGGCCCGACGAACGGGTTCGGCCCGTTGCTGTAGCGCACCGCCGCCTGGTAGGTCCCGGCCGTGCCCGCGGTCACCGTGAACGTGGTGGTCGCGCCCAGCGTGCCGTACCCGGCGACGAAGCCGGTGCCGGTGTAGCCGGTGTGGTCGGTGGCGACCGTCGCGCCGCCGGTGCGGGCCGCCGACTCGGCCTGGTAGATCCCGTCCGCCGGGGGCGGGGTCTGGCCGGGGATGGCGTTGAGGGTGTACCAGGCCTCGGTGCTCCACAGCGAAGCGCCGGTGCTGGAGGTGAACGGGCGCGGCGAGCGGATGTGCACGACCCGCCCGGCCAGCCGGCCGTCGACCGCCAAGGTGACCTTCTTGCCGTCGGCGGACAGCGTCGCCGAGGTGACGGTCAGCGTCTGCTCGTCGAGCTTCGGGCCGCCGTAGTCGGCCGTGGCCTGGTAGCGCCACTGCTTGAGCTTGTACGCCGAGGCCAGGCTCGCCGCGGTCGCCGCCGACAGGGGCTGGGTGTACTCGATCTCGAACCCGGCCCCGGTGGCCCGCACGGCCAGGATGTCGAAGACCGACGTGCTGTTCGGGGTCAGCTTCTGCAGGCCGTAGGTCAGCTTGCCGGACTGGCCCCAGTTGCCGCCCGCGCCGAGGCCGCCGAGGTAGATCGCCCCGTCGGGGCCGATGTTGACCTCGGAGACACCGGCCTCCAGGCCCTGTGTCATCCGGAACAGCGCGCCCTGGTACTCCCCGTTGACCTTCTCCACGAACGCCCGCTGCAGGCCGCCGTAGGTCACGTCGCCGATCACGAACTGCCCGGCGTACACGCCGCTGGGCAGCAGGATCGGGGTGCTCGGCGAGTTGGCGATCTCGTTCTGCGGCATCCACAGCACCGGCGGGGTCACCGGCGCGGTGTCGAACGGGCCCGCAGGGGTGGTGTAGTGGTTGAAGAACCGGCCCTGCTTGATGTGCAGCAGCTTCGACGAGGGCAGCCAGCCGCCCTGGTTGTCGGTGACGAAGACGCCGTTCTCCGGGCCCCAGCCGATGCCGTGCGGGGTGCGCAGGCCGCCCGCGATGTAGGACACCGCGCCGGTCGCCTTGTTCACCTTGATCGTGGTGCCGCGGTTGGTCGCGGGCTGCGGCACGGTGGTCGCGCCGCCGTAGTTGATCGACACCGACAGGTTCAGGTAGAAGGACCCGTCGGCGTACAGCAGGCCGAACGCGAACTCGTGGAAGTTGCCGCCGAACGGCCAGGTCGCGATGGTGTTGTACTGGTCGGCCACGTCGTCGCCGTTGGTGTCGAGCAGCTGCGTCAGCCGCTGCTTCTCGGTGACGTAGACGACGCCGTCGACCACCTTGAGGCCCATCGGCTCCTTGAGGTTGCCGGCGATCTTCTTCGTGGTCACGTTGCCGGGGCTGGTCGCCCCGCCGGTGTTGGCCAGCACGAAGACCTCACCGGCCTGCGACGTGCCCGACTGGTCGGTGCCGCCCCAGGTGCAGATGACCAGCCGCCCGTCGGGCAGCCAGTCCATGCCGGTCACCTTCGGCTGGAACGTGCCCGGCCGCAGGTTGGTCAGCGTGTACCCGGGGTGCACGCCGGTCAGCGGCAGGCCGTCGCCGGGGGAGTCGGCCACGCCCTCGCACTCCTTGCGGCCCGGCGCGGTCACCCGCACCACCCCCGCGTCGGTGCTCAGCGCCGAGTTCGGCACCAGCGTGAACGTCGACGAGCCCGGCGTACGCCACTCCAGGGTGAGCTGCTGGCCGCCGGTGCGCTCGAAGTAGTCGATGCGCAGCGCGTGGTAGCCGGTGGTCAGGTTGACCGTGCCCTCCATCGCGGTCGCGCCGTGCAGGCCGTCGTGGTTGACCACCATCGCGCCGTCGATCATCAGCTCGGAGCCGTCGTCGCTGGTGAGCCGGAAGGTGTACGCGCCGGCCGTGGTGATGTTGACGTTGCCGAGCACCTGGGCGAGGAACAGGTCCTCGAACCCGAAGTCGGCGGCGGTGGTCCAGTTGACCGTCGGCATCAGCTTGTCGACGTTCGGGGTCTGGCCCGGCTTGAGGACGCAGATCTCGTTGAGCGGCACCTGGAGGTCGAACACGCGCAGGGTGACGCCGGGTTCCTGGGTCGGGATCGCCGCGGCGGGCGCTGCCCATACCCCGCCCGCGAGGGCGAGCGCCAGGGATACCAGCACGGGACCGCGAATTCGGCGTAGCAGTCGTCTGCCCATCGTTGCTCCTGGGGGAGGAGAGAGGTGGCCGTGCCCGGGTGGTCATCGACGCCGACGATTAACACACCAGAAACATCGGAGGGTGGATCGAGACATTAGACGCTTTCGATCGCGCTGTCCATATCTTTCGATCAGTACTGCAAAAGTTCTTGCCGTCTCTACGAAAGTCGCCGGGCGCGGTATCGCAGAGCGGCCTCCAATGTGGCCGTATGCACTGCTCGCGCCAGCCGCGATCCCCACTCCGAGCGCGGCCCGCAGAACAGGACCTCCTCGCCCGCCTCCCGTGCGGCCACGCACACCGCGTCGGTGGGCGTGCCCGAGGCGTCGAACCCGGCGTCGAGCAGCGCCTGCACCTTCGCCTCGGTCGCGGTGGCCACCGCGTTGACCATCGCGCCGGGTGACAGGGCCACCGGCAGCGCGACGACGATGTTGACGGTGCCCGGGACGGGCGCGGCCCTGCCCGGCGCGGGCTGGCCCGCCGTCGGCTCGGTCGCCGCGGGTG
Source organism: Catellatospora aurea (assembly GCF_042663325.1). NCBI lineage: Bacteria > Bacillati > Actinomycetota > Actinomycetes > Micromonosporales > Micromonosporaceae > Catellatospora > Catellatospora aurea. Next base: position 202,631 of record NZ_JBHTAC010000001.1, on the reverse strand, counting down.
CGATGGTCCGGTGTGTGGTGGACGCTGCGGCTTGTGTGGTCACCGTTGGGTCCGCGGCCCACCCGCACACGCCGATCCCGGCCGTGACCAGTGCCTCGACGCCGCCGACGGTGGCGAAGGCGCCCTCGGTCACGCGGGCGGCCGTCATCAACCCCACGCCGCGGCCGGTCATGCCGTGCCGCTGGGCGATCTCGGCCAGGTGCCGGTCCGGGTCCAGGCGGGTGTATCCGTGGCCGACCTGGGCGTTGAGCACCCACGCCCGGGGGCCCGTGCCGCCGCCGAGCACCGCACTGGAGATCATCTGCCAGCCGTCGCCGGCCCGCCACAGCAGCGCCGGCCAGGCGCCCGACGCGTCCTCGTGGTGGACGAGCAGGGCGCGCAGCAACGCGGCGTCGGGGTGGGGGATCGGCACACGGCACCCTAACGTGGTCGCCGACCCCGCCGCGCCGGAGGCGACTTGTGTCGACGTTGGCCTATCTCATCGAATTTGATCTGCGCCCAGTCGATGTGATAGGCCAACGTCGGCCGGCGGGGCGGCGGGGTGGATGGCGGTGGCGGTCGCCTTCGTCAGGGGTGGGGTGGGCGGGCGGTGGCGGCCGCCTTCGCGGATTGGGTGCGGCGGGGGCGGGGAGGAGTCGGCGGGGCCGTCGTGGGAGTGGTCGGCGGCGCGGTGCCGGTCGGCAGCGCGGTGCCGCGGGCGGGCCACCAGTTGGCGCGGCCGAGCAGGGACATCACGGCGGGCAGCAGCAGCCCGCGGACCACGGTCACGTCCAGCAGCACCGCGACGGCCATGCCGACGCCGATCTCCTTGACCGCGATCAGCTCGCCCAGCGCGAAGCCGAGGAACACGATGCCGATCGACACCGCGGCAGCGGTGACCACCGGGCCGGTGGCGGTGATCCCGGCGAGCACGGCCCGGTCGCCGGCGGCACGCGAGTCGCCGCCACGGCGCGCCCACTCCTCCCTGATCCGGGCCAGCAGGAACACCTCGTAGTCCATGGACAGGCCGAAGATGAACACGAACAGCAGCAGCGGCGTCGTCAGGTCCAGGGCACCCCAGGGCGTGAAGCCGAGCAGGCCCGACCCCCAGCCCCACTGGAACACCGCGACCAGCACGCCGAGCGTGGCGACCATCGTCAGCAGGTTCATCAGCAGCGCCTTCACCGGCACCACCAGCGAACCGGTGAGCAGGAACAGCAGCAGGAACGTGGCGGCCACGACGACTGCCAGCGCGACGGGCAGCCGGTCGCCCGTGGCGTCCTTCGCGTCGACGAGCTGCGCGGCGGGACCGGCCACCAGCACCGGCACCGTGGTGTCGAGCGCGCGCAGGTCGCGTACCAGCTGCTGGGTGCGCTCGCCCGCGGCCGGGCCGGGCAGCTCCACCTCGGCGACGACGGCCTGCGGCGGCACGTTCTCCCGCAGGTCCACATCGGTCACGCCGGGCAGGGCGCGGATCCGGGCCAGCAGCGACCGCACCGCCGGATCGGCTGCCCCGGCCTCGATCACCACGGGCACCGGCTGGGGATACTTCGCGGCGAAGTGGCGCTCGTACGCCTCATACGCCTGCCGGGACTCGCTGCTCGCGGGCAGTGAACGGGCGTCGGAGTCGGCCAGGTTCACGTGCAGCAGCGGCACGCCCAGCGTGAGCAGGGCGGCGCTGACCGCGAGCGCGACCGCGGCGGGGCGGCGCTGTGCGAACGCCGCCGAGCGGGCCAGCAGCCCGGGGCCGCGCCGGGCGGGACGCCGCCACACCCAGGTCCGGGTGCCCGGCGCGGGGATGCGCCGGTGCGCGACCGCGATCAGCGCGGGCACCAGCGTCAGGCCGGTCGCGGTCGCCAGCAGCACGACCAGCGCACCGCCCAGCGCCATCGCGGCCAGCAGCGGATCGGCGAACACGAACAGGCCCGACAGCGCGACCCCGACCGCCAGCCCGGACACCAGCACGGCCCGCCCGGCGGTGGCCACCGTCCGCGCCAGCAGGTCGGGGATCGGCGCACGCGGGTCGGCGGCGCGCTCCTCGCGGAACCGGGCCACGATCAGCAGGCTGTAGTCGACGGCCAGGCCCAGACCGAGCAGCGTGACCACGTTGACCGTGTACTCGCTGACGCCGGTCATCCCGGCCAGCCCGGTCAGGGCGAGCAGGGTCGCGGCGACCGTGGCCAGCGCCGCGCCCAGCGGCAGGCTGCCCGAGGCCAGGCCGCCGAGCATGACGACCAGCGCCCCGCACAGCACCACCAGCGCCACCGACTCGCCGAGCGCGGCGTCGGCGATCGCCTGGTCGCCGAAGTCGCGCTCGGCCAGCAGTTTGCCGCCGACCAGCACCTCCGGCATGTCCATCCGGTGCAGCGCGGCACGCACCTTGTCCGCGGCAGCGAGCGCCTCGTCGTCGCTCAGCTCAGGCGACAGCTCGACCACGACCATACTGCGCTGGTAGTCGGGCGTGATCTGCGACGAGCCCGCCGTCCACGGATCGGTGACCTTGGCGACGCCCGGGATCGCCCGGATCTCGAACATGACCCGAGTGGCCTGGTTGACCAGGTCCGTGGCGAAGAAGTTGCGCCCCGACAGCACCGCCACCACCTGCTCGCCGGTCGGCGTCAACGCGTCCAGGCGGGCCTGCGCGACGGTCGAGGGCGCGCCGGGGCGCAGGTCGTCCAGTGGCTCCGTCCGGTCGTAGACCGTGCCGCCGAAGACCGCACCGCACAGGGCGATCCCGGCCCAGACCGCGATCACGGCGTACCGCCCCCGGGCCGTGAGCCGACCGAGCCGTGCGAGCATCGCGTCCTCCAAGGCGTGACCATGCCGATCTTTCGATCGCCGGACGCCATGAAATACCCCCGACCGTCCGAACGCAACAGGCTCGTGGCGGGGGACTGTTCACTGCGACCGGGTGCGCTGGTGGCACGCCGGGGCCTGGCTCGCCTACCCCCTGGCCTACCTGGCGTTCGCACTGGTACGCGGCGCGCTCACGGGACGGTACCCGTACCCCTTCATCGACGTGGCGGCGCTGGGCTACGGCGCGGTCGCGGTCAACGCCCTGGTCTTCTCCGTGTTGTTCTTCCTGCTCGGCCTGCTGCTGATAGGCCTGGGCGAACTGGCCCGCAGAATTCGGCGCGCCCCGGCCGTCGAGCAGATCAGCTGACGGTCGCCGTCACCATGCCCGTCGTGCCGAGGGGGACCTGCGCGACGACCTGTCCCGCGGGGTTCAGCACGCTGGTCGGGCCGTAGCCGATCCGCAGCTCGTCGCGCTCTCCGGTCACGTCGGCGGAGATCAGCCACATCCGGGTCTCCCGGGCCCGAGCCGCCCTGATCTCATGGTGCCGGTCGCGCCACTCCCACGCGGCCGGCCGCCGCATCATGTTCTGCGCCGGCACCAGCAGCACCCGCGCGCCCTGCCCCGCTACCGCGGCGGCGGCTTCGGGGAACCGGGTGTCGTAGCAGATGTTGATGCCGAACCGGACGCCGTTGCGGACGAACGTCGGATACGACCCGCCGCTGTCGAAGTACCGCTCACCGTCGGTGAGATGGGTCTTGCGGTAGACGCCGGCGAGTTCACCGCCGGTGACCACCACTGCCGAGTTGTACAGCGCGTCGCCGTCGCTCTCGATCAGGCCGAACACCAGCGTCTGCCGCACCGGGCGCAGCCGTCGCAGCACGGCGGCGAACCCCGGCGAGCCGAGGCTCAGCGCGTGCCTGTTCAGGTGCCCCGGCTCCACCAGGTATCCCTGCAGGAATCCCTCCGGGAACAGCAGCAGGTCGAGGTCGCGCGCGTCGTCGCGGGTCGCGAAGGCGGCGATGCAGGCGACGGCCGCGTCGATGTCGCCGAGCAGTTCCGGCGTCTGGCACGCGCCGATCCGCAACATCCCGCCCACGTACCGCACGATAGCGGGCCGTGCCTGACAGGACCGCCGGGATCTAGAAGGTCTGTGGTCGCTAGAGCGACAACAGAGCTTCTAGATCGGATGGTCGCGCGCCATGGTGGCCGAGGCGAGTTCGGTGCGGTTGCGTACGCCGACTTTGCGGAAGATGTTGCCGAGATGGAACTCGACGGTCTTGGCCGAGACGCCCAGCAATTCCGCGACCTCCCGGTTGCTGAGCCCGCCCGCGACGGCTCGGGCGACCCGAGTCTCCGCCTCGGTCAGCTGTGGCCCGTCGGACAGGTCCGGTCGCGGCTCGGCCGCGCCGGGCCGTCGACCGTCCGGCGGAACCCGCGCTTCGGACCGGGTGAGCAGCGGCTCGGCGGAGCGGGGCGCGGGGATCCGGGGCACGCCGCGCGGCGCGCCGAGGTGTTGCAGGTCGGCCATGACGCGGGCGAGCAGGCCGGCCGCGCCGATCGTGGCGTATCCGGTGCAGGCGACCTCCAGCAGCCGGACCGCGTCGGCCCGGCGGCCGAGCCGGGCGTGCTGCGCGCCCAGCAGCCAGGCCATCCGCGGCCGGGAGAGCCGCTCGACGGGCCGGTTCAGCCCGGCCAGGGACGCCTCGAAGCGGGCCATCGCGGCGGCGTCGGCCGGCTGGGCGATCCACGAGCGCCAGGCGGGCAGCGCGGGTGCGCCGGGCCAGCCGAGCGGCGGGTCGGGCATCCCGGCCAGCAGCGCGGCGGCGGCCTCGGGGCGGCCGTGCAGGGCGTAGTGGGTGGCCAGTTCCCAGCGGTGCTCGAAGATCAGGCCCGAGTTGGCCCCGACCACGGTGCCGACCAGGTACTCCAGCACGCCGAGCCAGGCGTCGGTGTCGCCCGAGGCCAGGTGCAGCGCGGCTGCGCACTCGGCGATGTGCGCCGCGACCCAGGCCGACCCGGACCGGGCCGCGAGGTCGCGGGACTGCTCCAGGCAGGCGGCCGAGGCGGTCAGGTCCCCGCACATCGCTTCGATCTTGATCAGCCACGAGGCGGCCTCGGCCTCGATGTCGATCCGTCCGGCCGCGCCGGCCAGCCGCCGCGCGTCGCGCAGCCCGGCCCGGCCCCGCAGCAGGTCGCCGCTCCAGGCGTCGCCGAGCGCGAGCATGGACGCCAGCCGCGCCCGGCGGGCGGGGTCGGCGTCGGCCTTGGCCACGAGGTGGGCGAAGCGCGGCCGGACCTCCTGCGGACGCATCAGCTGCAGTGTGCAGATGAGCGCGCATTCCAGGTAGAGAGGGTCGGTGTGCAGGCGGTGCGTCTCGGCGAGCCGCAGCGCGGTCTCCAGATGCCGGGTAGCGTGCGGTTTCCTGGTGCGTACGCCGACGACCCCGGCGACGGTGTGGAACAGCACCTCGGTCTGCGGCCGGGCCGGGTCGGAGCGCAGCGCGGCGAGCCGGTCGGCCAGCGGCCGCAGGGTGGTCGCGTCCGCGGTGCGGGACATGCTGAAGAACGCCTCGGCGATCAGCCGGGCGGCGGCCACCGGCTCGCCGGCTCGCCGGGCGTCGGCCAGCAGGCGATCGGCATCGACATCGGGAAACACGCGCACAGAGTAGTGGGGCCGTACCAGGGAAATCCCCAGGTCGTGAGGGGGTGCGAGTGGCGGGATCACGACAGCGGGTGGACGGCGCGGCGGCGGTGCGCGACATGCGCGGCCAGCTCGACCAGCCCGACGGCGGCACGGACTCGACGCACGAGGGCACCTCCCGCGACGACCTCGACGGTCCCGAGGACAGCTACTCCGGTGTCACCGACTACCCCGAGGACGTCGGCGGTTACGTCGACCCCGACGAGGCGTACCGCGGGATCGTCACCGAGGAGATGGTGGACGGCGTGCTGCGGCTGCGCGGCGCGGCGGTGAACGCGGTCCAGGGCTGGCACGCGCCCGGGACGGACGGGACGCCCGACGACGTGCGCGACCCCAGCACGATCATGCTGGTCGACGACACCGCCGGGGATGTGTACCTACTGGTCGAGCCGACCCGGCTGGCCGCCGTGCCGCTGCCCGAGAGCCGTCCTGACCTGCCGAACCCGATGGACCGGGTGCCGCCGCGAGTGCCCGGCACGGGAGGCGGGTGCGACGGACTCTGCTGACGCTCGGCCGGGTGGCGGTGATCGGCCGCCACCCGGCCTGCTCGCCGCGCGGGCGGGAATCGCCTTCCTGGGGGAGCGTGGGAGCGCTTTCAGATCGTCAGAATTCAGCCGACCCGGCATTCGCATAGACGTTTCCAAATGTCTTCCGGATGGGCCGCGAAGGCGGACAGTGACGCACGAGCGTGACTCAGCTCGCATCCGGGGGATACGCCGTCATTCAGCTCATGTTCAGGGAGCACTCTGCTGCCAGTAGCCTCGCACAGGCAGGAGTCCCGGCATGGACGTGACTGATCTGGCCCGCTGGCAGTTCGGTGTCACCACCGTCTACCACTTCCTTTTCGTGCCGCTCACCATCGGCTTGGTGTTCATGGTGGCCGCCTTCGAGACGGCCTGGGTGCGCACCGGCGACGAGAAGTGGCTGAAGCTCACCAAGTTCTACGGCAAGCTCTTCCTGATCAATTTCGCGATGGGCCTCGTGACGGGCATCGTGCAGGAATTCCAGTTCGGCATGAACTGGAGCGAGTACTCGCGCTTCGTCGGCGACGTGTTCGGCGCGCCGCTGGCCATGGAGGCGCTGGTCGCGTTCTTCCTGGAGTCGACGTTCCTCGGCCTGTGGATCTTCGGCTGGGACCGGCTGCCGAAGCGGATCCATGCGGCCTGCATCTGGGTCGTCGCGGTCGGCACCGTGCTCAGCGCGTACTTCATCCTGGCCGCGAACTCGTGGATGCAGAACCCGGTCGGCTACCGCATCAACCCGGACACCGGCCGCGCCGAGCTGACCGACATCGTCGCCGTGCTGACCAACAAGGTCGCGCTGATCACCGTGCCGCACACCGTGGCCGGCTGCTTCCTGGTCGCGGGCGGCCTGGTCACCGCGGTCGCGGTCTGGCACCTGGTGCGCCGTCCCGGCCAGGACACCGCCACGTACCGCAGCGCCGTGAAGATCGGCGCGTGGACCACCCTGGTCGCGATGGGCGCGATGCTGCTCACCGGCGACATCCAAGGCAAGATCATGACCGAGGTGCAGCCGATGAAGATGGCCGCCGCCGAGGCGCTCTACGAGTCCGAGCAGCCCGCGCCGTTCTCAGTGTTCACCGTCGGCACGCTCGACGGCAGCCGGCTGATCTGGTCGGCGGAGATCCCCGGCCTGCTGTCGTTCCTCGGCACCGGCAGCTTCGACGGCCGGGTCGAGGGCATCAACGACCTGCAGGCCGAGTACGAGCAGAAGTATGGCCCCGGCGACTACTCGCCGAACATCCCGCTGACCTACTGGACGTTCCGCTTCATGATCGGCCTGGGCGCGGCCGCGGCGCTGCTGGCGCTGTGGTCGCTGTGGTCGATCCGCCGCGGGCGCACGCCGACGAACCGGTGGCTGGTGCGCACGCTGCCGTTGCTGCCGCTGCTGCCGCTGGCGGCCAACTCCACCGGCTGGATCTTCACCGAGATGGGCCGCCAGCCGTGGGTGGTGTTCGGCGAGCTGAAGACGGCCGCCGCCAACTCGCCCAACGTCGGAGCGGGCGAGCTCATCACGTCGCTGGCCGTCTTCACCCTGGTGTACGGCGTGCTGGCCTTCATCGAGGTGCGGCTGCTGCTCAAGTACGCCCGCGCCGGGCTGCCCGACGTCACCCCGCCACCGGTGGCCGAGTCCGACGAGGACCGCCCGCTGGCCTTCGCGTACTAGGAGAGGTGCGCCATGGAACTGACCACCCTGTGGTTCCTGCTGATCGCGGGACTGTTCGTCGGCTACTTCGTGCTGGAGGGCTTCGATTTCGGCGTGGGCATGCTGGTGCCCGTGCTCGGCCGTGACGACCGGGAGCGCCGGGTCGTCATCAACACCATCGGGCCGCTGTGGGACGGCAACGAGGTCTGGCTGATCACCGCGGGCGGGGCGATGTTCGCCGCGTTCCCCGAGTGGTACGCGAGCCTGTTCTCCGGGTTCTACCTGCCGCTGCTGCTGATCCTGCTGGCGTTGATCCTGCGCGGGGTCGCCTTCGACTTCCGCGGCAAGCGCCCGGAGGCGGCCTGGCGGCGGCGCTGGGACTGGTGCATCGTGTTCGGCTCGGCGGTGCCCGCGTTCGTGTGGGGGCTCGTGTTCGCCAACGTGGTGCGGGGAGTGCCGCTGGATGCCGGCCACAACCACGTCGGCGGCGTGCTCGACCTGCTGAACCCGTACGCGCTGCTGGGCGGGGCGACCATGGTCGCGCTGTTCCTCACCCACGGGGCGATCTTCATCGCGCTGAAGACCAGCGGCGACATCCGGCGGCGGGCGAACGCGCTCGCCGGGCGGGCCGGTATCGGGGCGGCCGCGCTGGCGGTGCTGTTTCTCGGGCTCACGCTGGCGCACCGGGGCGGCACGGCGGCCGTGGTGCTGTCGGTGCTCGCGGCGCTGTGCCTGGTCGGCGGGCTGATCGCGAACCGGCTGCCGGCCCGCGGTGGCGAGGGCCGCCGCGAGGGCTGGGCGTTCGCGGGCACCGCCGCGGCGGTCGCGCTGGCCGTGGCGTCGCTGTTCGCCGGGCTGCACCCGTACGTGCTGCCGTCGACCGTCGAGCCGGCCGTCAACAGCCTCACCGTGCTGAACGCGGCGTCGTCGGCGTACACATTGAAGATCATGTCTTGGGTGGCCGTGGTGTTCGCGCCGATCGTGGTGCTCTATCAGGGCTGGACCTACTGGGTCTTCCGCAAGCGCATCGGTACACAGAACATCCCTGAGTGACCGGATGGTCAGAAAGTGTGACGGCCGTCGCTGAATCGCGCGCGAGTATGTCACACATGAATCTGCATACTCAAGTCTTTCTATGTAAGGGGGTAACAGGGTATCCATAGGGAACTCGTGGCTACCGCCACGAGAACTTTGTGGAGAGTCGGGGAGGACTCGTGAGGAAGATCCTCGCCACTGCCGGCGTGGCCGTCACCGCGGTCGCGTTCGTGGCAGTGTCAGCAACCTCGGGCGCGGCAGCGCCCGACCAGGTCGCGGCGACGCGCGCCGCGTCCGTCGGAGCCAACGCCGCGGACATCCGCTCGTCGGCGTCGGACGGTTACACCGTCGACCGCGTCCGCAAGGACGCCAACGGCGCCACCCACACCAAGTACACCCGCACCTACCAGGGTCTGCGGGTCTACGGCGGTGACTTCGTGGTGCACACCAAGGCCGGCGGCGCTTACGCCGGCGTGTCCAACGGCCTGATCGCGCCCATCTCCGTGGCGACCACCCCGAAGGTCACCGCGGCGAAGGCGCTGGAGACGGCCAAGGCCAACTTCGCCGGCACCATCACCGCCGAGCGCGGGTCGGAGCTGTTCATCGACGCCAGCACCGGTCAGGGCCGCCTGGCCTGGGAGACCACGCTGCATGGCTGGCTGGCCGACGGCCAGACCCCGTCCAAGCTGCACGTCATCACCGACGCGCAGACCGGCGCGCTCATCGGCTCGTTCGACGAGATCGAGACGGTCACCGGCACCGGCAACGGCATCTACTCGGGCAACGTCAGCATCGACACGACGCTGTCGGGCTCGACGTACCAGATGATCGACCCGGTGCGCGGCAACGGCCGCACCTGCGACATGAACAACGGCACGTCGACCTGTACGACGTTCACCGACGCGGACAACGCGTGGGGCACCGGCGCCAACTCCAACCGGCAGTCCGCCGGTGTGGACGCGCACTTCGGCGCGGCCAAGACGTTCGACTACTTCAAGAACGTGCACGGCCGCAACGGCATCTTCGGCAACGGCTCGGGCGTGCCCAGCCGGGTCCACTACGGCAACAACTACGTGAACGCGTTCTGGGACGGCGCGCAGATGACCTACGGCGACGGCTCCAGCAACAGCCGTCCGCTGGTGTCGCTGGACGTCGCGGGCCACGAGATGAGCCACGGTGTGACCGAGGCCCTGGCGGGCCTGGTCTACTCGGGTGAGTCCGGCGGTCTGAACGAGGCCACCTCGGACATCTTCGGCAACATGGTCGAGTTCTACGCGGCCGCGCCGTCGGACCCGGGTGACTACCAGGTCGGCGAGAAGATCAACATCAACGGCAACGGGACCCCGCTGCGCTACATGTACAACCCGTCGCTGGACGGCGCGTCGCACTCCTGCTGGTCGACCTCGACCAACAGCGTCGACGTGCACTACAGCTCGGGTCCGGGCAACCACTTCTTCTTCAACCTGGCCGAGGGCACCGGCGCGACCGCGTACGGCACCAGCCCGGTCTGCGGCTCGGCTCCGGCCGTCGTCGGCATCGGCCGCGCCAAGGCCGAGAAGATCTGGTACCGCGCGCTGGACGTGTACTTCACCTCCAGCACCCGCTACGTGCTGACCAGCAACCCGGCCAACACCGCCCGTGCCTACACCCTGCGTGCCGCCACGGACCTCTACGGCACCTGCTCGGTCGAGTACAAGACCGTCCAGGCCGCCTGGACCGCGGTCAACGTGGCCGGCAGCGACACCGCCTGCCCGACCGGCAACGACTTCTCCCTCGCCGCGTCGCCGGCGTCGGGCTCGGTCAACCCCGGTAGCTCGGTGACCAGCACCATCGCCGCCACCCTGACCAACGGCAGCGCGCAGACCGTCAGCCTGTCGGCCAGCGGCCTGCCGAGCGGCGCGACCGCGTCGTTCAGCCCGACGTCGATCACCTCGGCCGGCGGCACCTCCACGCTGACCATCGCCACCGGCTCGTCGACCCCGTCGGGCACGTACGCGATCACCGTCACGGGCACGGGCGCCAGCTCGACCCGGACCACCACCTACAGCCTGACCGTCAACGGCGCGCCGGGCTGCACGGGCACCAACCCGACCGACGTCACCATCCCGGACAACACGACGGTGACCAGCACCATCACCATCTCGGGCTGCGCCCGCAACGCGTCGTCCACCAGCGCGGTCGCGGTCAACATCATCCACACCTACAAGGGTGACCTGGTCGTGGACCTCGTCGCGCCGGACGGTTCGGTGTACAACCTGCACAACCGGACCGGCGGCAGCGCCGACAACATCAGCCAGACCTTCACCGTCAACCTCTCCACGGAGGCCGCCAACGGCACCTGGACCCTGCGGGTCCGCGACGCCGCCTCCCTGGACACCGGGCGTATCGACACATGGTCGCTGACCCTCTGACCTGATCCTCCCCGGAAAGAAATGACGGAGGCGCCACCCGCACCCCTGGGTGGCGCCTCCGCGCACGTTCCCGTTGACTACGGGCCGGCGCCCTCGGCGCGGACCCGGGTCGGCGACAGCGCCCGGACCGGCGGGGGCGTCGGCTCGGCCGGCGACGCGGCGCGCTCCGCGGCGTGGGCGATGTTGCGGGCCATGCCGCCGAAGATGAAGTGGTGGAACGGCGAGATGCACTGCCAGTACAGGTGCCCGGCCAGCCCGTGCGGGATGAACACGGCCCGCTGGTCGTACCGGCACACGTGCGCAGGGCTCAGCAGGTCGGGGTCCACCCGCAACTCCAGCCAGGCCCGGCCGGGCAGCAGCATCTCCGCCCGCAGCCGCAGCAGCCTTCCGTGCTCGATCTCCTCCACGCGCCAGAAGTCCAGCGCCTCCCCGACGTAGAGCTCCACCGGGTCGCGCCGGCCCCGGCGCAGCCCGACCCCGCCGATCAGCCGGTCGAACCAGCCGCGCAGCACCCAGGCCAGGGGTGAGGAGTACCAGCCGGTCTCCCCGCCGATGCGCACGATGACGTTCCACAGCGCGTCCGGCGGCGCGTGCACCCGGCGCGTCTTGTGATCGATGTACACGCTGCCGCCCGACCAGTCCGGATCGGTGGGCAGCGGCTCAGCGGGCGCGCCCGTCCAGGTCGCCGTCGACCAGCGGGTCTCCACATCGGCGTCACGGATCTTCACCAGCGCCAGCGTGACCGCCTCGTCGAAGCCCTTGAGCCCTTCCGGCGGGTCGGGCACGTATCGCGCGATGTCGTGCTCGCGGCACACCGCCTCGTGGATGAGGCTCGCCACCAGCGGTTTGGCGATCGCGCCGGGCACCGGCGTGACCAGGTTGACCCACTGCGAGCTGAGCCAGGGCGTGAGCACCCCGACCGGCACGATCACGCGCGGGCGCAGCCCGGCGATGCGGGCGTACCGGTCCATCATCTGGCGGTAGGTGAGCACGTCGGGGCCGCCGATGTCGAAGGAGCGGCTGACCTCGCCCGGCACGCTCGCCCAGGCGACCAGGTAGTGCAGCACGTCGCGCACGGCGATGGGCTGGATGCGGGTGCCGACCCAGCGCGGGGTGACCATGACCGGCAGCCGCTCGGTGAGGTAGCGCAGCATCTCGAACGAGGCCGAGCCGGAGCCGATGATGACGGCCGCCCGCAGCGTCACCGTGGGCACCCCGGACGCGGCCAGCAGGGTCGCCACCTCGTCCCGGGAGCGCAGGTGCGCCGAGGCCGGCGTGCCGTCGCGGGCGGGCTGCGGCTCCGGGCCGCCCAGGTAGACGATGCGTTTCACCCCGGCCTGGCGCGCGGCCTCGGCGAAGGTGTGCGCGGCCCGGCGGTCCACGTCCTCGAACTGCGGCGTGCCCAGCGAGTGCACCAGGTAGTAGGCCACGTCGATGTCGCGCAGGGCGTCGCGGGTGGCGTCCAGGTCGAGCACGTCCGCCTCGGCGATCTCGGCTTCGTGCGCCCACGGCACGTCGCGCAGCCGCCCCGCCGACCTGGTCAGGCAGCGCACGTGGTGACCGGCCTCGATCAGTCGTGGGGCCAGCCGCCCGCCGATGTACCCGGTCGCCCCGGTCACCAGGACCCGTGCCCGCCGCCCCGCCGATTGCCGCGACATGCCTGAATTCTACGGACTTCGACCTTTATTCGGGCCGGTGGAGCGGAAGCTGCGTCGTTTCGCGCCGCGCGTCACGCGCACTGCTTGCCGTCCGCTGCGCCGAGGTGACCACCGCGTGACGTTCCGTAAGGCCGGGCGCGGACAGGTGTCCCTATGTGCGGTTACATCTTTTTTGATGTGGCCACATCAAAAAAGATGTAACCGCACGGCGAGCGATGCCTTCCTGCGGCCGCCCGCCGGAGGTCAGTTTTGCGGGAGTGGCTCCTGCGTCGGCTGGGAAGGCGCGGCGTCGAGGGCCGGGCGGGTCGTGCGGAGGACCGTGGCGAGGACCGCCAGCTGCAGTAGCAGCTCGCCGACGTTGCCGAGCCAAAAGTGCGCGGCGCCGGACCCGGCGGCGGCGAATATGGCGATCCCGCCCAGGCAGAGCCAGGGGAACCGGGCCGTGCGCCACACCAGCGCGCCGATCACGACGACCACGAGCATCGTGACGATCGCCGGGACCGGCGGTCCGGCGGTGGCCGCGTTGACGTAGCGCAGGGTGTCGGCGTACTCCTTCGGTTCCAGGCGCAGCGCGACGACGTCGGCGGCGACACCGAGCGCGATCAGGACCGCGACCAGGACACCTCCGGCGATCCGTACGGCCTTGCGCCGCAGCGAGGTCACGCCGAGCCGGGCGGCCAGGGCCGCGGCGGCGACGACGAGCAGCGGCGTGAAGACGGCGTGGATCCAGTACCGCGGCGCGTTGACGGCTTCCAGGGCCGGGCCGAAGCCGAGCAGCCGCCCGGCGGCGACGGCTCCGCTGTCGTAGGCGAGGCCCACGCAGATCACGGCGACGAGAGCCGCGGCCGGTCCGGCGGTGCTTCGGCGGCGTGCCGCCAGCCCGGCCAGGATCAGCATGCATACCGCGATCGACGCCATCAACGCAGAGATCATCTGGACCGCCCTGGTGTTTCGTAGATGGGAACACCGTTTCGTCAGTGGGAAAGCTAAACCTCGCCGCCCTGATGGCGCAAGGGTTTGCGGCGGCCGCCCGTAAACATCTCCGGTCGGACGGTTGACAAGCCGGGTCGCCGCTGACTTCATAGACGTATCGCTGGCGAGAACGTTGTTTCGTCTAGCGAAACAAGAAGGAGAAGGGAGGTTCCATGCGAAGTAAGTGGGCGGTCGTCACCAGCAGCATCGCTGTCGTCGCCGCGCTGGGTCTCATCGAAGCACCGGCCCAGGCGTACGGGCCGACAGCGAATTCGCTGGGCTGCCGGCTCTACTTCGGCGACGCGGGCACCGGCTCGTCACCGACCACCTGGAGCGACACGTTCGGGCTGACCCTGTCACCGGCCACGCCGGCACCGGGCCAGACCGTCACGGTCACGCTCACGGCCGCCGCCGGACCGCTCAACGGGCCCGCCCCGTTGGTCGCCGGTGACGTCCCGGTGGTCGCCACGGTGGCGCTCGGCGGCTCGCAGTCGGGCACGGTCACGCTGAACCTGGCGCCGTACCCGACGTCGGCCAAGGATCCGTACACGCCGCTCGGCGCGATCTCGGCGACGGGCACCTTCGTCGCCGGACCGGCCGGCGCGGCCACCGCCACGGTGACGCGGGTGAAGTTCGCCAACACCACCGCGGCGACGTACTGCTCCAACGCCGGGGACCGCGACCACAAGGCCGCGCCCCAGGCCAGCACCATCGTCGAGGCGTTCAGCGTGTTCGACGGCTCGGCCACCGTGACCGCGGTGTCCGGGCAGACCGTCACCACGCACGCCCGCGCGGGCAACACCGTCACCTTCGCGGTGGCGGGCCTCGCGCCCGGCGCGACGCTCACCGCGTCCCTCAAGGACGGCGCGGGCGCGGGCACGGGCGAAGGCACCGGCACGGGCAGCACCGACGGGTCGGGAGCCGGGACGGGCACCATCGCCGTGCCGGCGGGCGCCACCACCGGGGTCCGCAGCGTCGCGGTCTCCGACGGCGTCAACACCGTCGTCGCGCCGATCACCATCCTGGGCACCCCCACCATCGCCATCAACCCCGGTGGCGGCGGCGCGGGCACCTCGGTCGCGGTGACCGGCACGAACTGGAACCCGGGCAGCACCGTGGCCATCCGCGGCTACCAGGCGCTGGCCGGACCCCCGCCGCCGAGCCCGACCGGGGACGCACCCGTGAGCATCACGGCCTCGGCGTCCGGCGGCATCAGCACCACCTACACCGTCAACGACCCCGCGACCGCCTATCTCGGCGCGTCGTCGGGCGTGGGCCCGAGCACTCTCTTCGCCATCGCGAACTGGGCGGCCTCGGCCGACGCCTGCGTCGCGAAGACCGGCGCGGCGACCACCGGGTCCTGCTCGCTGACGTACAACCTGTCGCAGACCGTCACCGCGGGCAACCTCGCGATGGCCCGCGCGGCAGGCAGCGGCAACATCGCGCTGTCGGGCGTCACGCTCGACGGCACCGTCCACACCAGCACCGGAACGCTGCCGGTCATCACGGTGACGGACTACCGCGGCAGCACCTTCGGCTGGAGCCTGGTCGGCACGCTCACCGACTTCACCGGCACCCCGGGCGGCACCATCCCGAAGGCGAACCTGTCCTGGACCCCCGCCTGCACCGGCACCGCCGGCGCGACCAACGCCGTCACCGCGGCCGCGGGCACGGCGGGTCCGGTCGACGGCGCCACGCTGTGCTCGGCCCCGGCCGACGCGGCGGGCACCGGCGGCAGCTTCGACGCCTCCGCGGCGCTCGCCCTGACCGTGCCCGCCCACCAGCAGGCCGGTTCGTACTCCGCCACGCTCACGATCACGCTGAGCTGACGCGGAGACCGGTGGGGGCGGGCGCTATCCGTCCCCACCGGCCCCTGTATCCCACCACCCGGGGAGAGGCTGATGGCCATCTGGTCGCGTACGGCCGCGGCCGCGCTCGCCGCCGCGCTGCTCGCCGTCATGGCACCGATCCCGGCCCACGCCGCCGGCAACGGGCGCTGGGCGGTCGTGCCGACGCCGCCGGACAAGCCCGGCCCCGCCCCGCGGCAGTACTTCTTCCTGGAGTCGCCGCCCGGCCGCACCGTCATCGACTCGGTGCGCGTGGCGAACCTGACCGACCGCCCGATGACCCTGCGCCTGTACGGCGCGGACGCCTTCAACACCAGCGCCGACGGCGGGTTCGGGCTGCTCCCGCAGGCCGAGCGGCAGCGCGGGATCGGCGCGTGGACGCAGCTGGGCCTGGCGGAGGTCGTCGTGCCCGCCAAGCGCCAGACCGACATCCCGTTCACCATCACCGTCCCGGCCAACGCCCCGCCCGGCGACCACGTCGGCGGCGTCGTCGCCGCAGAGTCCACGCCCAGCGGACAGCTCGCCGAGGGCGGCATGAACGTCGGCGTCACCCACGCCGTCGCGGCGCGCGTCTACCTGCGCGTCAGCGGCCCGACCGTGCCCGGCCTGGCCGTCGAGGACCTCGCCGCCGATCCGGGCGAGCTGACCTACACCCTGGCCAACACCGGCAACATCCACCTGTTGCCGGAGCTCACGGTGACCTCGTCCGGCCTGTTCGGACACACCGTGACCGCCGCCGGGCCCGGCTCGCAGCTCGACCTGGTGCCCGGCGCGCGCACCCGGCTGCGCGCCGCGCTGCGCGGCGTGTGGCCAGTCGACATCGTCACCACCACGGTCACCGCCACCGCCGAGGGCGGCGTGCGGGCCACCTCATCGACGACCACGGTCACCGGGGTCCTCCCCGCGCTGGGACTGCTCGCACTACTCGCCGCCGCCGCATTCCTGCTGGTCCGGCGTCGCCGTCGGGCCCGCCGCCTGCGCCCGCGAGGCCTGGCATGAGCCGCCTGGTCACGCCGCCCGGGTCTGCCAGGCGCAACAAGGACGCGGGCCGTAGTCTGACCGCCGCCCTGCTCGTAGTGCTTGCGGTGCTGGCGATGCCGGTTGCGGCGCACGCCGACGGGTGGAGCGTGACACTGTCCGCGCCCAAGGCAAGGCCGGGCGACACCGTGCGGGTCACCGGCGCGAACTGGCCCGCGGGGCGGCTGGTGCAGCTCGTCACCTGCGGAGAGCTGGCGCTCGGCGGGTCGTCCTCGTGCGACATGCGCGGCGCGCTGGCCACCGCAGTGAAGCCGGACGGCACGTTCTCCGTGGTGCTGACCGTCGGCGAGCCGCCCAAGCCCTGCCCGTGCGTGGTGCACGCGGCGGCGGTCGGCACCGGCGAGAGCGGCCACGTGGACACCCCGCTCGACGTGTCCGGCCACCCGACCGGGCCGGTGCCGACACCGGCGCGGACCCTGGCCCGGCTCGACGTGGTCGAGGCGCGGCTCACCGGCGGCGGGTCGGTGTCGGCCTGGTTCGGCGGGTCCCAGCACCGGACGCTGGTCTACACCGTGCGCAACGTCGGATCACAGACGCTGAGCGGCGCTCCGCTGACCGTGCGCGTCGGCAACGGCGCGGACGCCGTGCCCACACCGCCCACCGGTGAGCTGCGCCCCGGCGAGACGCGCACGTACGAGGTCGCGGTCACCATCCCGTTCGCGGCGTTCGGGGCGTACCCGGTGGCGGCCGAGCTGGGCGGGTTGGGGCAGGCCAAGGCGGTGCACCAGGCGTACCCGTGGGGGCTGGTGCTGCTCAACGTCATCGGGTTGGCGCTGATCGGGTTCGGGGTGCTGCGGCTGGTGCGCCGCCGCCGCGCCCGCGCCGCCGCTCCGGCCCTGGCCGTGGACGGGCCGATGCTGCTGCCCGCTGTGGTGCGGGTGCCGGACCTGGGGGCGTACCTCGTCTTCGACGACGCGCCCGGCGCGGGCCGGATGCGCCGCCTCGCGGGCGGGCAGCTCGCCCCCGACGAGGTGCGCCGCCTGCTGGAGCGCGAGCAGCGGCAACCGGCCGCGGTCGTCGACCTCGACGCGCTCGACGCCTACCTGACCACTCGCGAAAGAGGGTGACCCGTGGACAGATCGACGGCGCTGCGCGCCGCGGCCGCGGCGGTGGTGGCGGCGGTGGCGTTCACCGGCTGCTCGGCCGTCATGCCCGGCGCGCTCGACCGGCAGCAGCCGGCGACGCTGACCGGCACCGGGCCGGGCGTCACCGACAGCACCGTGAAGGTGGTCTTCGTCGGCGTCGACCTGGGCACCACCGGCAGCAGCCTCGGCTTCCGCACCGCCGACGCCGGTGACCTGCCCGCGCAGGTAAAAGCGCTGGAGGAGCACGTCAACGCGAACGGCGGCATCGCCGGGCGCAGGCTGCAGGCGGTGTTCCGCTCGTACGAGGCCAGCAACGACTCCCCGGCCGCCGAGGAGAAGCTGTGCAACCAGATCACCCAGGACGACAGGGCGTTCGCGGTGGTGCTGACCGGGCAGTTCCAGTCCAACGCCCGCCCCTGCTACGCCTCGCGCGGCACGCTGATGCTGGACGCGACCCTGGTCCCCAACGACGACGCCACGTACGCCAAGCTGTCGCCGTACCTGTGGTCGGCCAGCTATCCCGGCTACGACGAGTTCGTGAAGGCGCTGTTGACCTCGCTGAACGGCGAAGGTTTCTTCACCGGCGCGGACGCGGTCGGTGTGGTCGCCGCGGACACCCCGGTCAACAAGGCCGTCTACGAGCGGCTCGCCGAACCCGAGCTGAAGCGGCTCGGCGTCGCCCCGACCGTGTCCTGGGTCGACACCACCGACCTCGGCACCCTGAACGCCGGGCTCAACCAGGCCGTCGTCGACTTCCGTAGCAAGGGCGTCGCCCGGGTGATGTTCCTGGGCGGGGCACGGCTGGCCTCGTTCTTCCTGACCACGGCCGCAGCGCAGAGCTACACCGCGCGCTACGCGGTGTCCAGTTTCGACAACCCGGCGTTCCTGGTGAACAACCCGGGCACGATTCCGGCCGCGGCCCTCGACGGCATGGTCGGCATCGGCTTCAACCCGAGCCAGGACGTGCCCGACAGCAGGCTGCCGTTCCCGGGCGGCGACGCCGAGCGGGCCTGCCTGGACATCTTCGCCAAGGGCGGGCAGAGCTTCAAGACCAGGGAGAACGCCCGCGTCGCATTCACCTACTGCGACGCGGCGCTGCTGCTGCACGCCGCCGCGAAGGACCTCGGCGCGAACCTCAACGCGGCCGCGTTCGCGCAGGCGGCGTCCGCGCTCGGGGACCGGTTCACCCCGGCCGCGGGCACCCGCGGGCTGCTCGGCGGGGACCGGCGTGCGGCCGGCGACGGCTACCGGGTGCTCGCGTACGACCCGGGCTGCTCGTGTTTCACCTATCGCGGTGAGGAGAAACGCTTTGCCGGCTGACGCGCTCAAGGCCACCGGGATCGACTGCTCGTACGGTCCGGTGCAGGTGCTGTTCGGGGTGGACCTGCGGGTCGCGCCCGGGGAGATGGTGGGGCTGTGCGGGCCCAACGGGGTCGGCAAGTCCACGCTGCTGCGGGTGCTGTCGGGCCTGCACCGGCCGACGGCGGGCCGGGTCGAGCTGTTCGGCGCGGACATCACCGGCGTCTCGGCGGTGCGGCGGGTGCGGCTGGGCATGGCGACCGTGGTCGGCCAGGCCGCGTTCGGCTCGCTGTCCGTGCTGGACAACCTGCGCCTGCACGGGTACGCCATGCCGCCCGCCCAGGCCCGCGAAGCCGTCGACGCCGCCCTGGCCGTGTTCCCGCGCCTGGCGCAGCGGGCACACCAGCCCGCCTCGACCCTGTCCGGCGGCGAGCGGCAGATGCTGGTGCTCGCCAAGGCGCTGATCCAGCGCCCGCACGTGCTGCTCGTCGACGAGCTGTCGCTCGGCCTGGCCCCGATCGTGGTCGGCGGCCTGCTGGAGATGCTGCGCCGGCTGAACGCGACCGGCGTGTCCGTGCTGGTCGTCGAGCAGTCGGTGAACGTGGCGCTGTCGCTGGTCGACCGGATCTGCTTCATGGAACGCGGCACGATCGCCGCCGAACACCGCCCGCAGGACCTGGCCGACCGGCCCGAGCTGGTGCGCTCGCTGATGCTGGGCGGGCACGCATGATCGACCCGGTCGTCCTCGGCCTGTTCACCGGCCTCACCTACGGGCTGCTCGCGGTGGGCCTGGTGCTGGTCTACCGGTCCAGTCGTTTCCTCAACTTCGCCCACGGCTCGGTCGGCGTCTTCGGCGCGGCGGTGCTCAGCCAGCTGGTGACCGGGGCCGGGGTGCCGTACTGGGTGGCGTTCCCCCTGGCCATGGCCGTGTCCGCGGGCGTCTCCGCGCTGATCGAGGTCGCCGTCGTACGCCGCCTGCGCGGCCGTCCCGGGGTCACCGGGATGATCGCCACGCTGGGGCTGTCGCAGTTCGTGCTGATCCTCGCGCTGCTGGTGAGCAGCCAGGGGCTGAACGGCCTGACGTTCCCGAAGCCGCCCGGTATGCCGTCGTTCACGCTCGGGCGCACCCCGATCGGGCCCGCGTTCACCGCGATGGCGCTGCTCGCGCCACTGCTGCTCGGCGGACTGGCGCTGTTCCTGCGGCGTACCCGGTTCGGGCTGGCGGTGCGCGCCGGAGCGGACGCGCCGGACACCGCACAGCTCAACGGCATTCCGGCGGCGCGCATGACCACGCTCGCCTGGGCGCTGGCCGGAGCCGTCGCGGCGTTCTCCGCGATCCTGGTCACCCCCACCCAGGGCGCGCAGTCGATCGACACCCTCGGGCCCGAGCTGCTGCTGCGCGGCCTGGCCGGGGCGGTGGCTGCCCGGATGGCGTCGTTGCCGATCGCGTTCGCGGCCTGCCTCGGGGTCGGGGTCGGCGAGCAGGTGCTGCTGTCGATGGGCGGGGGCCGCGGCGGGGTGTCCCTGGCCCTGGCCCTGTTCATCCTGGTGGCGCTGCTGCTCCAGCCGCAGCTCGGCCGCCGCGACGGCGAGCAGGCGCGCTGGCCGCGCGCGGTGCCCGCGCCCGCGTCCCGGGCCGGACGGGTGCTGGCGGGGCTCGCACTGCTGGCGGCCGTCGCCGCGGCGTACCTGGTCACCAACGAGACCGCCTCCGCGCTGACCACCGTGGCCGGGTTCGCGGTCGTCGGGCTGTCCGTGCTGCTGGTCACCGGTCTGGCCGGGGAGCTGTCGCTGGGCCAGTTCGCCTTCGCGGGCATCGGCGCGGCGGTGTCGCTGCACGTGGCGGCGGCGACCGGGAACTTCTTCACCGGCGCGGTGGCCGGGTGCGCGGCCGCCGCCGGGTCCGCGGTGCTGGTGGGCCTGCCCGCGTTGCGGTTGCGCGGCCTCGCGCTGGCCGCGACGACGCTCGCGTTCGCGCTGGCCGCCGAGGCGTGGCTGCTGCGGCTGCCGTGGCTGCTCGGCGACGGAGTCAGCGCCCCTAAACCGGTGTGGACCGGGTACGCCCTCGTCCTGGCGAAGGACTACTACCTGTTCGCGCTGCTGATGCTGGGGCTCGCGCTGTGGCTGGCGCACCGGCTGCGCTCCGGCGGCTTCGGCCGGGTCGTGCTGGCGCTGCGCGACAACGAGGACGCGGCCCGTGCTCTGGGCGTGCCCGCGCCACGCCGCAAACTCCAGGTGTACGCCGCCGCGGGCGCGCTCGCCGGCCTCGGCGGCGTCGTCATCGGACACGGCCAGACCCAGGTCACCGTGAACAGCTTCCCGGCCGTCGCCGGGATCGACGTGGTCGCCCTGACCGTCGTCGGCGGGCTCGGCCTGCTCGGCGGCTCGGTCCTCGGCGCGCTGCTCCTGATCGGCCTGCCGGGCCTGGTGGACCTGGGCATCTTCGGCCAGGCCGCGCTGACCCTGGGCTGGCTGCTCGTCGTAGTGGTGCTGCCCGGCGGCCTCGGCGAACCCCTGGCCCGCCTGGTCGCGCGCCTGCCGGGCAAGGCCAGACGGGCCGGCGGTCCGGTAGCCGACCCACAGCCGCCCGCGCCGCCGCCGATGCCGGCACCCGAACCGCTGCCGCGTCGACGTCCGCGGTCAGACGCCGATCCGGCCGTGGCAGTCGCTCCGATTCCCAAGCCGCAGCCTTCCGTGGTGTCCGCGGCTTCCCCAAGGGCGTCCATGACGCTACCCCGGCGGACGTCGCCGCTGGTGGCGGGGCCGGGGCCGCTGCTGGAGGCGCGCGGGGTGGCGCGGGCGTTCGGCGGGGTGCAGGCTGTCGGCGGGGTCGACCTGGCGGTGGGGCCTGGCGAGGTGGTCGGCATCATCGGCCCGAACGGGGCCGGCAAGACGACGCTGTTCGAGATCCTGGCCGGGTTCACCCGCCCCGACCAGGGGCAGGTCGCGTTCGCGGGGCGGGACGTGACCGGCTTGAGCCCGCAGCGGCGGGCCGCGCTGGGCCTGGTGCGCTCGTTCCAGGACGCGCGGCTGTTCCCGACGCTGACCGTACGCGAATCGCTGCTGGTCGCGGGGGAGCGCCTCGCGCCGACCGGCCTGCTGACCGCCGCGCTCGGCGGACGCGGCCCGCAGCGCCGGCAGGAGGCGCTGGCCGGGGACCTGCTCGACCTCTTCGGCCTCGCCGGGCACGCCGACCGCCAGGTGGGGGAGCTGTCCACCGGCACCCGGCGCACCGTCGAGCTGGCCTGCCTGCTGGCGCTGGAGCCGTCGCTGCTGCTGCTCGACGAGCCGTCGTCGGGAGTGTCGCAGGCCGACGGGGTCGCGCTGGCCGACCTGCTGTCGCGCGTCAACCGCGAGCTCGGCGTGGCGCTGCTGGTCATCGAGCACGACCTGCCGCTGCTGTCCCGGCTCGCGGGGCGGATGGTCGCCATGGACGCGGGCCGGGTCATCGCCGACGGCACACCCGACCAGGTCAGGTCCCATCCTGCCGTGGTCGCCGCATACCTCGGCACCGATGCCGCCGCGGTGCACCGGTCCGGTGCCCCCGTCTGAAGGAGGTTCCCATGTGGAGAGCACGTGCGGTCGCGGTCCTCGCCGTCCTGGCGGTGTCCGTGCCGATGGTCGCGTCACCGGCGGCCGCGAAGCCGGTGCTGACGCTGAGCAAGTCCAGCGGGTTGAGCGACGGCGCGTCGATCACGGTCAACGGCTCGGGGTTCACCGCGAACCTCAAGCAGATCGCGATCGGGCAGTGCATCGCCGAGGTGAAGGGCCCGACCGACTGCAACCTCGCGGGCGGGGCCCAGTTCGTCAACGCCGACGCGAGCGGGAAGATCCCCTCGGTGACGCTGCGGGTGGCGAAGAAGTTCGGCTCGTTCGACTGCACGAAGCGCCAGTGCGTGATCGCGGCGCAGATCCTGCCGTCGTCGGCCTCGGACGACATCGTCAAGGCCAACGCCACCAGTACGAAGATCTCGTTCGGGACGTCCGGTGGCAGTTCACCCGCGCCGCAGACCTCGCCGGGCGGGACGCTGGCCAAGACCGGGCCGGGGGACGAGCACTGGGTGATCGTGCTGGCCGGGACCGCCCTGCTGCTGCCGGGCGTCGGCTTCCTGCTGCTCATGCCGCGCCGCCGCCGGGCTCTGGCGGGCTGAACGCGAAAGGGGGCGGGAGCCCGACGGCTCCCGCCCCCTCGCCATACGTCAGCTGGCGTAGGTCTCGAACTCGGCGACCTTCGGGGTGGCCGACGAGCTGGTGATCCGGAGG
This sequence comes from Catellatospora aurea, assembly GCF_042663325.1. Classification (NCBI taxonomy): domain Bacteria; kingdom Bacillati; phylum Actinomycetota; class Actinomycetes; order Micromonosporales; family Micromonosporaceae; genus Catellatospora; species Catellatospora aurea. The sequence continues at coordinate 179,380 of NZ_JBHTAC010000001.1, read as the reverse complement.
GTGACCTTCGTGGTCGAGGTGGCGGTGAAGGTGATGGTGCCCGAGCCGCTGCCCGACTTCAGGACGGCCCCGGTCGCGCCGTTGAGGACCTGCCAGGACCCGATTCCGGAGCCCGACGCCTCGCGAATGACGATCCGGGACACCGTCTTGGCGGAGCTCCACTTGACCGAGATGTCACCGGTCGACCCGGAGGGCGACCAGAACGTGCTCAGGTTGCCGTCCTTGACGTTGCCGTAGCTGGTGCCGCTGGCCTTGCTGGAGCCGTCGGCGCCCGCGTCGGAGGCGAGGCTGAGGTTGGTGCCGCTGGGGCTGCTCGACGGCTGCGGGCTCGGCGAGGAGCTGGCTGACGGCGACGGCGCGGTCGAGCGCGACGGGCTGGCCGACGGGGCGGGGCTGCTCGGGCCCGCGGTCGGCGACACCGGCGTGCAGCTGCCGTTGGACACCTGCAGGCCCTTGTTCGCGCCCGCCGTGGCGGCCACGACGCTCGGCACGCAGCTCGCCGCGTCCAGGGTGTACGCGTACGGGATGCTGACGGTCGTGTTGGACACCACGTTCGGGCCGGCGGGGTTGTTCTCCGAGCCGGGGCTCGACCAGGTCACGTTGTTGAAGATGTTGCCGCTGACCTGCCAGTAGCCGGCCTCGCTGGTGTAGAACGTGCCGAGCACGTCCTTGGAGTTCTGGAAGTAGTTGTTGTCCACCTTGGCGCGCGCCCCGGCCCGGGAGTTGATGCCGGACTCGACCAGGCCCGAGTAGTGGTTGTTGTAGATGTGCGCGATGCCGCCGCGCAGCAGCGGCGTACGCGAGTCGATGTTGCTGTAGTAGTTGTGGTGGAACGTGATGAAGCCGTTGCCGGTGTCGCTCTCGCTGGAGCCGATCAGGCCGCCGCGGCCGGAGTTGCGCAGGATGCTGTAGGACAGCGTCACGTACTGGACGTCGTCCTTCATGTCGAACAGGCCGTCGTAGCCCTCGGACTCGCCGCCGGACGCCTCCAGCGTGACGTGGTCGACCCAGACCCGGCGCACGGTGCTCTCCATGCCGATGGCGTCGCCGCCGTTGGACAGCGGCGAGCCCGACTTCTTGACGTTCCGCACGGTCACGTTCTGGATGATGATGTTGCTGGAGTCCCGGATGTGGATGCCCAGCTGGTCGAAGATCGCGCCGCTGCCGACCCCGATGATCGTGACGTTGCTGATCTCCTTGAGCTCGATCTTGTCGGCGGCGGTGTTGCAGCTGTCGCCGGACACCTTGGTGGTGTTGCCGTGGTTGATCGTCCCGGAGACCTGGATGATGATCGGGGTGCTGCTGCTGGCCCGGTTGCACAGGGCCGCGTGGATCGCGGTGCCCGTGGAGGCCTGCACCGTCGCGCCGCCCGCGCCGCCGGTGGTCCCGCCGTTCTGGGTGGCGTAGCCGGTGACGCCGCCGGTGGCGGCCGCCGCCTGGGGCGCCTGCAGCGCCACGCCGACCGCGGCCGCCAGGGCCGTGCCGGCCAGCGCGGCCGAGAGTCGCACAACGACTGGTCGTTTCATCTTCGTCTCGCTTTCGTGTTCGGGCGCGGGTGATCGCCGCTGATTGGCCGATCGCGGCGGGCCGGCGAGGCTTCGGGCCTGTCGCCTGTGGCCGGGCAGGTCGCGGATCGACCGGGAAGAGTGCTCTGGTCGAGGTGGAGCGGTCGTCGGTGCCGTCGCGACCTGGAATCGGGCCTTCGAAGCCGGCGGCGGCTGCGCCCGTGCCGAATCGTCGGGGTCGCGGGCTGCCGTCTCGAGCCGGAGCCGCCCGATCAGGAACGGTCGGGCGTCAGTAGCCACGCGCCCCGGTCACGTCCGGTGGGAGGCCCGTTCCGCCGGCGTTTCGGGAAAGCGCATTCCCTAACACGGTGCAGTCCGCGCGGGACGAAGTCAATGGATCACCGTGTGCAGGATTGTTGCAGCGCCGGGCCGCTGTCCTCGTCGAGAGCCATTGACACCCATAGGACGCCGGTCGCCGGGGCGTTCGCGGGCGGCACGCTGGTGGCCGCCGACGCCGACCCCGCAGTAGCACCGCCGACCAGGTGCAACGCCTTCCGCCTGCCCGACAGCGTGGTCGAGCCGCCGTTCCAGGAGTTCCGGCCGTTCTGAGCGCCGCCGGTCACCAGCGGCGTTCGAGCCACAGCGGTCCGCGCGGGCGCAGCGCGATCGCGGCGCTCGGCGTGGGATCGCCCTCGACCTGGGCGAGTTTCGCCTCGCACCAGGGGAGCAGGGCGGCGCGCAGCATGGCTCGGGCCAGGTGCGCGCCGAGGCAGGTGCGCCGCCCGGCGCTGAACGGCAGGAAGCCCCAGGCGGGCCGCCCGCCGTCGAAGCGGTCCGGCCGGAACGTGTCCGGGTCGTCCCACAGCCGCGGGTCACGGTGGGTGAGCAGTGGGGAGTAGAGCACGAGCGTGCCCGCGGGCAGGGGCACGCCGGTGGCGGTGGTGTCGCGGGCGGTGACGCGGCTGCCCAGCCAGCCCGCCGGGTAGAGCCGCAGGGTCTCGTCGAGCACCTGGCCGAGCGTGTCGGCCTGCCGCCACTCGGGCGCCCCGGCCAGGTGCCACAGGGCCCAGGCGAGGGTGTGCGCGGTGGTGTCGTAGCCCGCGGCGAGCCCGACCCGGATCTCCGCGACGGCGTCGTCCAGGCCGGACAGGGCCTCGGCCAGGCTGCCCGGCGGCGGGTCGGCCAGGATCGCCGTGATGGCCGCGTCGAGCCGCCGGAACAGCAGCGGGCGCGGGATCATCGGGCCGGGCGCGGGATGCTGCAGCGGGTGCAGGAAGTCGGCGAGCAGCCGGTCGGGCATGGTGTTGGCGAAGAACGCGGCGTTGAGCATGCGGCGCACCACACCGCTGGCCCAGTCCAGCGCCTCGAACCGGCCGGTGGGCAGGTCGGCCCGCGCCACCAGGTCGAGCTGTTCCAGCAGGTGGCCCAGGGCACGGGCGTGGAAGTGCGGGTTCAGCTCGCGGCGGCGCGGGTCGTGGCCGGGGTTGTCCTGGTAGACCACCCCGGCGGACAGGTACGGCGTGAGGCCGCTGAGGCTGCCGACGCTGCGGAAGGTGTCCAGGTCGCCGAGCACGGCCCGGTTCCAGTCCGGGGTGTAGCCGACCACGGCGGTGCGCCACAGCCGCAGCCGGAACACGTCGCCGGTGCGGGCCCCGTCGCGCAGCAGCCGTACCGGGTCGGTGGACCACCGCCACAGGTGGCCCAGCAGCGGCGTTCCCGCGGGGGAGGGGAGCTTCACCGGTACTCCCGTCCCTTCCAGACCGCGGTGCGGCGCAGCGCGGTCAGGTAGACGGGCAGCGCCGCGGGAGCGATGAACGGCACCAGCGCGGCTTCGGCGTACGCCCCGCGCCCGGTCTTGGCGTTGGACAGCACCCGTTCGGCGAGCCCGAGCACCGCGGCCACCCGCCAGCCGGGGCCGCGCCGCCACAGCAGCCACGGCAGCGTGTAGGCGACCAGGTTCCCGGCGAAGCTCGCCGCGAGCAGCACGTCGCTGCCGTTGTGCGCGGCCCGCATGCTCTTGCCGACCCCGCGCACCGCGCTGCGGTAGTCGTCGTACATGCGGGTGCTGACCAGGTCGCCGCCCAGCGCGAGGCCGAGCTTGAGCCCTTTGCGCCGGCTGAGCCTGGCCAGCTCCAGATCCTCGACGATCTCCCCGGCGACCGCCGCGTGCCCGCCGACGTGCTCGTACGCGGCGCGGCGGAAGGCCAGCAGCTGCCCGTTGGCCACCGCGGCCGCCGGGATCGGCAGGTCGAGCAGCTGGAATGGCAGGAAGCCGAGCAGGTTCTCGTCGATCAGCGGGACCAGGAAGCGCTCGCCCAGCGTGCCGGTCTGCTGGCGCGGGAACACCGAGAACACGCCGGCCCGCTGGCGGCGCTGCTGCGCCCACACCGCGTCCAGCGCCCCGGGCCGCAGGGTCACGTCCGCGTCCAGGTAGACCAGCAGGTCGCCGGTTGCGGCCTCGGCGAGCTGGTGGCAGGCCCAGTTCTTGCCGATCCAGCCGTCGGGGCGGGGCGCGCCGGTGATCAGTTTGAGGCGCGGGTCGGTGAAGCCCGCCACGACGTCGGCGGTGCCGTCGGCGGAGCCGTCGTCCAGGACCAGGATCTCCTCGGCGGGCTGGGCAAGCAGGCCGGGCAGGGTGTACGGCAGCCGCGCGGCCTCGTCGCGGGCGGGCACCAGCAGCGACGTGCGCGGCCGCCCCGGCGCGGACTGCCCGCGGGCCAGCACCGGGAACGAGCGCGCATTGCTCAGCAGCCCGGCCGTCTTGACCAGGTGGAAACCGGCGACGGCGGTGCTCAGGACGCCCACGGCGCGGCCCCCTGCACGGTGTCGATCTGCTCGTCGACGCTGCGCCGCCCGGCGAGCACCCGCCGGAAACTGGCCAGCGGGCGGCGGGGCTCGGCAACGGCGAGCTGGCCGTCCAGGGCCGACAGGTCGGCGGCCAGGGTGTTGGCGAGCCGCTCGGTGACCTGGCCGTCGCTGCCCCGGCGGGTCACCTCGGTGCAGGAGACGTACGCCTCGGGCCGGGTGTGGCCGCGCATGACGACCCGGACGGCGACCGCGTAGAGCGGCACGCGCGCCTGGCGGGCGTACCAGGCGGCGCCGGGCGACAGCGGGCCGGGCGGCCCGGCGGGGCGCAGCTCGCCCTCGGGATAGATGACCAGGGTGCGGCCGTCGGCCAGGTGCCGCAGCCCGGTGCGGGGCTCGGCGGTGCCGAACACCCCCACCCGGCGCACGAACCGGTAGCGGGCCAGGTTGTCCTGCTGCATGAGCAGGCACGCGGGGTGCCGCGAGCGCTCCAGCACGACCGACGCGACGAACGGGTCCCACCAGCTGTGGTGGTTGGCCGCCCAGACGAACGGCCCGCGGGGCAGCCCGCCGCGCAGCCACACCCCGCGCAGGTCCCGGCGCACCAGGTAGGTGAAGCCGTGACGCAGGAACGCCGCCACCGGGTCACGCATCGCGGGCCTCGCCGTCGGCGGCCGGGCGCTGCCGCTGCCACAGCAGCAGGGTCAGGGTGATCAGGGCGAGGCCGAACCCGTAGTCCTCGACCGGGATGTGCCAGGGCGCGCGTACGCCGCTGATCTGCTCCTCGGCGTAGTGCACGACGGTCGCGTCGGGCCGGGTCAGCCAGCCGTCGACCGGCACCATGAAGGCCAGCGAGATGGCCACGGTCAGCCAATACCGGGCGGTGCGCAGCAGCCCGGTGCGCAGCACGGCCAGCTCCAGGGCCACCACGGCGACCGGGGCGGTGACGGCGGCGATGGTGTACTCAGCCGCCATGCCGACCCCCGGCGGCGGCCTGCCGCCCTGGCACGTCGGGCGTCTCGTGCGGGCCGAGGCGCGCGGACTCCGCGGTGGGCGCGGGATGCGCCACTCCGCTGGACTGCCCGGGAACGGTCTCACCGCGGTGTTGCGGGCCGGTGCGGACCCGGCGCAGCAGATGCGGTCCACGGCCCAGCACCTCGAAGGTGAGCAGCGCGCACAGCGGCACCACCAGGAAGAACAGCCACTCCTCCCACGGTAGGCCCGCGACGGTGCCGCCGGTGGTGTACCGGTCGGAGAACCACCAGTGGCCCCGGGCGGTCGCGATCAGATCCCAGGTCACGAACACGGCCACCACCGGGGCCAGCGTGGACACCAGGCGGCGCGGCTGCCGGTAGACCCGTGCGCCGAGCACCGCTTCCAGCGGCAGCGTCACGGCGACGCAGGCGGCCAGGATCAGCGCGTAGCGCAGCGCGTCCATCAGCTCGCCCGCTCCGGCGCGCGGGGCGTCGCGACCGGGGTGCCGGCGGGGGTGAGCAGGCAGCGGGCGGCCACCTGCAACCGGCGATGGGTGGGCACTGTCGCGCGGCGGGCGAACACGTCGAGGTCGGCCCGTTCGATCTCGTCGAGGATGCCGCCGTACAGGTGGAACGCGGTGCGGATGCAGGCCTGCGAGGTCGGGGCGAGCATGGTGACGCCGGGGGCCGCGGCGGCGTAGTGCTCGCGGGCCCGGGTGATCTCGTAGCGGACCAGTTCCCGGATGGCAGTGGTGGCGGTGCCGCGCGCCGCCGCCTGGTGCAGCTCGGCCGGGCTGACGCCGAACGTGCGCAGGTCGCGCTGGGGCAGGTAGATCCGCCCGCGCTCCAGGTCCTCGCCGATGTCGCGCAGGAAGTTGGTCAGCTGGAAGGCCAGCCCGAGCTGCCGGGCGGGTTCGCGGGCGGCGTCGGCGTCGGCCGGCTCCAGGATCGGCAGCATCATCGTGCCGATCACGGCGGCGCTGCCCTCCATGTAGCCGAGCAGGTCGTCGTAGTCGGCGTACTCGGTGACCTCCAGGTCCATGGCCATGCTGCGCAGGAAGGACGCGAAGTCGGCGCGGTCCATGTCGAAGCGCTCGATCGTGTGCAGCACGGCGGGCAGCAGCGGGTCGTCGACGGCGGCGCCGTGCAGGCCGGCCACGAAGCGGTCGGACCACTCGCGCAGCCGGGCGGCGCGCTCGCCGTCCGGGAGGTAGTCGGTGCTGTCGACGATCTCGTCGGCGTAGCGGGTGAAGCCGTAGAGCGCATGCACGTGCGGGCGCTTCCAGGTCGGAAGCAGGCGGGTGGCCAGGTAGTACGTGCGGCCGTGGCGGCGGTGCAGCTGCCGGCAGCGCTCGTACGCGGCGGCGAGTTCAGGCTCCACGGTGCTCTCCTCGAAAAAATCGACTCAACAATCGACGCAACTTCGACTCTACGCTAATCTGAGCGCGTGGCAAACGACACCTTCTCCGCGACCGCTCCTTCCTTTACCCCGACCGCGGGTCCCGGGTCGGTAGACCACGCCGTCGACCTGCACGAACGAGTCGAGCAAGCGCTCAGCGACTTCGTGCTCGCCGAGACGGCGGCACTGCTCGACGTCGACCACGCGCTCGAACCGCTGCTGGCCGCCGCCCGCGACGCGGTGCTCGGCGGGGGCAAGCGCATCCGGCCGCTGTTCGCCTACTGGGGCTGGCGCAGCGTGGCCGGGCCGGCCGCGCCTGTGCAGCCGGTGCTGCCCGCGCTCGCCGCGCTGGAGCTGCTGCACGCGTTCGCCCTGGTGCACGACGACGTGATGGACCGTTCGGCCACCCGCCGGGGCCGCCCCACCGCGCACCGGGCGCTGGCCGCGGCACACGCCGGGCAGCGGCTGCGCGGCGACGCCGAGCGCTTCGGCGACTCCGGCGCGATCCTCGTCGGCGACCTGTGCCTGGTCTGGGCCGACCGGCTGATGAGCCGGGCGAAGGTGCCCGCCCCGGCGCTGGCGGGCGCGCGGTCGGCGTACGACCGGATGCGGGTCGAGGCCATCGCCGGGCAGTTCCTCGACGTGCTCGGCGACCACGCGCGCAGCTGGTCCCCGGAGCGGGCGCTGCGCACCGCACGCCTCAAGACGGCCGGTTACACCGCCACCTGGCCGCTGCATTACGGCGCGGCGCTCGCCGGGGCCACCGGCGCGGCGTTCGCGCGCGGGCCGCTGGGACGCGCCTACACGCGCTACGGCCTGGCCGTCGGCGAGGCGTTCCAGCTGCGCGACGACCTGCTCGGCCTGTACGGCGAACCCGCCGTCACCGGCAAACCGGTCGGCGACGACCTGGGCAAGCCGACCATGCTCCTGCTGCTGGCCCGCGCTCTGGCGAACGCGGCCCAGCACGCCGAGCTGGATAAACTGCTCGCCGCCGAGCAGCCCGACGTGACCCGGCTGGCCGAGGTGGTCCGCGCGACCGGGGCCGCGCGGCGGCTCAGCGACATGATCACCGACCGGGTGGCCGACGCGCAGGGCAGGCTCGCGGACGCGCCGCTGGACGAGTCCGTCCGCGCCGCGCTGGGTGAACTGGCCGCCGCCGTAGCCTGGCGCGCGGCATGACCGGAAGGAGCGCACGCATGCGGACGGTTCCCGGACGCACCGACCACGTGGTCGTGGTGGGGGCAGGGCTGGGCGGGCTGGCCTGCGCGCTGCACCTGGCCGGGGCGGGCCGGCAGGTGACCGTGCTGGAACGCGAGGACGTGCCGGGCGGGCGGGCCGGTCGGCTCGACCGCGACGGCTACACCTTCGACACCGGCCCGACCGTGCTGACCATGCCCGACCTGATCGCCGAGGCGTTCGCCGCGGTCGGCGAGGAGATGGCCGACTGGCTCACCCTCACCCCGCTGGACCCGGCCTACCGGGCCTGGTTCGCCGACGGTTCGAAACTCGACGTGATCGCCGACCCGGAACGCATGGCCGAAGAGATCACGCGGGTCTGCGGCCCGCGCGAGGCCGACGGCTACCGGCGCTTCGTCGACTACGCCCGCCGGCTGTGGGAGCTGGAGCGGCACGACTTCATCGAGCGCAACTTCGACAGCCCGCGCGACCTGCTCACGGCGAACCTGCTGCGCCTGGTCGCCGCGGGCGCGTTCGGCCGCCTGCAGAACCGCATCGACACCTTCCTGAAAGACGACCGCACCCGCCGGGTCTTCTCGTTCCAGGCCATGTACGCGGGCCTGTCCCCGCACAAGGCGCTGGCCGTGTACACCGTCATCGCCTACCTCGACTCCGTCGCCGGGGTGTACCACCCGCACGGCGGCATCCACGCTCTGCCCCGCGCCATGGCGGCCGCGGCCGAGAAGCACGGCGTGCGGGTGCGCTACGGCACGCAGGCGCTACGCGTCGAGACCGGCGGCGGCCGGGCCACCGCCGTGATCACCACGGACGGCGAGCGTATCCCCGCCGACGCGGTCGTGCTCAACCCGGACACCGCCGCCGCGCACGCGCTGCTGCCCGGCTCGAAACCACGGCGGCTGCGCTACTCGCCGTCCTGCGTGGTTCTGCACGTCGGTTCCGACGCCGAATACACCGAGGCCGGTCACCACAACATCCACTTCGGGCGGCAGTGGCGGCGCACCTTCGACGAGGTGATCAGCAAGGGGGAGCTGATGAGCGACCCGTCGCTGCTGGTCACCAACCCCAGCCGCACCGACCCGTCGGTCGCCCCGGCGGGACGGCACACCTACTACGTGCTCGCGCCCGTCCCGAACCTGGTCGCCGGGGAGCAGGACTGGCGCGGCGGGCTCGCCGACCGGTACGCCGACGAGCTGATCGACGTGCTCGAAGCGCGCGGCTACCCCGGTTTCAAGGCGGGGGTGCAGACCCGGACCGTCGTCACCCCGGTCGACTGGGCCGAGCTGGGCATGGACGCGGGCACCCCGTTCGCCGCCGCGCACACGCTGACCCAGTCGGGCCCGTTCCGGCCGCGCAACCTGCACCCGGCGCTGCCCAACGTGGTCTTCACGGGCTCCGGCACCACCCCGGGCGTCGGCGTGCCGATGGTGCTGATCTCAGGCAAGCTCGCCGCCCAGCGGATCACCGGCGGCTGACGCCATGAGCGAGCACCGCGAGCGAATCGACGGCGTGGGCGGGCAGGGGCGCAGCGCCGGGGACGTCGCGCGGCGGCTCGGCGTCGCGGTGACCACGCTGCGCACCTGGCACCAGCGGTACGGCCTGGGGCCGAGTGAGCACGTCGCGCACCGGCACCGCCGGTACACCCCCGACGACGTGGCCCGGCTAGAGGTGATGTGCCGGCTGACCACCGAGGGTGTGCCCGCGCACGAGGCGGCCCGGATCGCGCTGGCCGGGCTGCCCGGCGAACCCGCCGCGGCCCGCCTCGCCCCGGAGCCCGACCCGTCGGCGCGGGGGCTGACCGTCGCCGCGGTGCGCCTGGACATGCCCGCCATGCTGTCGACCATCGCCGCGGCGGTACGCGGCCGCGGCGTCGTCTACGCCTGGGACCACCTGCTGTGCCCGGTGCTCGTCGAGGTGGCCCGGCGGCAGCAGCCGGACGGGCACATGATCGAGGTGGAGCACCTGCTGTCCCGGTGCATCCTGGAGGTGCTGTGGACGGTGCCCCGGCCGTTCGGCGCGTCCGCCGCGCGTCCGCTGCTGGCCTGCGCCGCCGAGGAGCAGCACACGCTGCCGCTGGAGGCGCTGGCCGCCGCGCTGGCCGAGCAGGGCTGCGGCAGCCGCATGCTCGGCGCCCGCGTCCCGCCCCTGGCCCTGGCCGACGCGATACGCCGCACCGGCCCCGCCGCCGTCTTCATCTGGTCCCAGTTCGCCGCGACCGGCGACCCGGCCCAGCTCACCCCGGTCCTGGCCGCCCGCCCCCGCCCGGCCCTCATCGCCGCGGCCGGCCCCGGCTGGTCCACCCCGCTCCCCGACGGCGTCTCCCGCCCAGCCGACCTGACCGACGCCCTCCGCCTGGCCCTCCCCGTCACCGCCGCCCGCCCCCGCTGACCCCGTTCGCGGGCCGGGCTTGTCATAGACGTTGGCCTATCACGTCGAGTTTTCGTGCCTCGCAGTCGATGTAACAGGCCAACGTCGATGAAAGAGCGGAGCGGGTCAGTGGTCGCGGAGCAGGGAGCCGGCGCCGTGGACCTTGTCGGCGATGCCGTTGTCGCGCAACGCCATCCACCAGGTCGCGGCGTTGATCGCGATGACCGGCTTGCTCAGCCAGCGCTCCGCCTCGTCGGCGAGCCGCACCACGGACAGGTTCGTGCCGCACTGCACGATCGCGTCGACGTCCGGGCCGTCGACCTTGCGGATCGCCGCGCGCAGCTCGTCCTCGGTCACGTGCGCGATCGCCACCGCCGTCGGGCACTTCAGGCCCTCGATCGCGGTGACCTCGAACCCGATCTCGCTGAAGAACTTCACCACGTTCTGGTCGCCGACCGGCTGGTACGGCGTGACCACGCCGATGCGCCGCGCCCCGTAGAGCTTCAAGGCCCGCTCGCAGGCCTCGGCCCCGGTGGCGACCTCCAGCCCGGTGATCGCCTTGATCTGGCGGACGAACTCGCGGTTGCCCTCGACCCCGCCCCAGAACGTCTCCGCCGACATGCCCATGACCATGTAGTCGGGCTCGCAGGTCAGCACCCGCTCGCAGGCGGCCCCGATCTCGTCGCGGATCTGCACCAGCAGGTGCTCGAAGTTCGCGTCGTCGGACAGGTCCTGGTTGCGGATGTGGATCCGCGAGAAGTGCGCGGTCACTCCCGGCACCGTCATCGAGTAGAAGTCCGGCTCGACGATCGTGTTCGTCGACGGCGCGATCACCCCGAACTTGCGCCGCCACCCTAGTGCGTCGGTCATGCGGGCACCTCCACGGGACGAAGGCCGGCGGCGCGGGACGCGCGGACGGTGAGCAGGGCGGCGGTCAGGAAGACGGCCTGGGCGAGGGTGTTGGTGCCCTGCTCCAGCCACTGGAAGGCCAGCGTCTCGTGCTCGGGGTGGTTGCGCAGCGGCACCAGCGAGGTGACGGCGACGATGCCGAGCACGAAGAGCACGACCGCGACCCAGGCCCGGCGGCGTCCGGCCAGCACCGCGCCGAGCACGCTGATCAGCGTGACGCCGGTGGTGGCCGCGATGAACGCCGGTTGCACGCTGCCCAGCGCGACCGCGGCCCCCGCGACCCCCACACCCACCAGGGCGTACGGCCACCACGGCGCGCGCCGCCCGCGCAGGGTCGTGTGCAGCGACCACAGCACCAGCAGCGCACCGGCCGCCATCAGCGGGAACAGCGACTGCTCCAGCCAGCGCAGGTCGTGGCCGGACGAGGACAGGATGAGCTTCCAGGTGGACTTGGCCACCCCGCCCAGCCCGATCAGCACGCCGCCGAGCCGCCCGGCGACGGCGGCCCGCCGGTCGATCGCGGCGGACGCCCCGCCGAGCAGCCAGAACCCGGCCAGCGCCAGCAGCGTGGGGACGTAGTCCTCCAGCGCCAGGATCACCGGGTAGTCGTTGGTGTTCACGCGTCCTCCCCGAACACGTCGCGCTTGCGGAACGCGGTCAGGAACCGCCAGAACGCCTTGCCCTGGGTCAGCCACGCCACCCGGGCCCCGTTCTTCGCCCCGGCCAGCACCTTCTCGGCCAGCCACGGGGTGACGGTCTCCACCCGGTCCGCCAGGATGTTGAAGACCTTCTTGGCCTGCGCCAGTTCTTCCGGGGTGTAGTCGTGCGTGAGCAGGTCGGTGACGACCATGCCGGGGGACAGGTGGTGCACGGTCACCCCGGTGCCGTCCACCTCCTTGGCGAGGCTGTCCGTGGTGTAGGTGACGGCCCGCTTGGTCGCGCCGTACACGGTGAGCCCGGGGCGGCGCATGCCGTTGGACCCGAAGCCCTCCATGTTCCACAGCGCGCCCGCGCCCTGGCCCCGCATCCCGGCCAGCGCGACGGCACTGGCGTGCAGCAGGCCGCGCAGGTTCAGGTCCACGGTCGCGTCCAGGGCCTCGGGGTCGAGCTCCCACAGCTTGCGCCGGGCCGGGGACATGCCGGCGTTGTTGATCCAGATGTCGACCCGCCCGTGCCGCTCCACGGCCGCGTCCCACAGGCGCTGCACCGCCTCGCGATCGGTGACGTCGGCGACCACGCCGTACGCCGCCGGAACCTGCTCGCCGGCCCGCTTGACCGAGTCGACGGACCGTCCGCAGTAGACGACCTGCGCGCCCCGCGCGGCCAGCTCCCGCACCAGCCCGAGCCCGATGCCCCTGGTCCCGCCGGTGACCACCACGACTTTGCTCACGCGGCGTCCTCCCATTCCAGGAGGCCGTGCAGGACGCTGTCGAGCACGTTGCCCTGGAAGATCTCGTAGACGACGGCGAGGCGCTTGCCCGCCGACATGCCCGGCTCGGCGTCGATCATGAATTCGCGGTACTTCACCTTGGTGACGTCGGCGAAGTGCAGGGAGCCGAAGGCGGCTCGGCCGAAGGCGACCGCGTTGCCCCAGGCGTCGGGGCCCTCGTGGAACAGCCGGTTGCCGTCGCGCCGGGCCGAGGCCGTGGCGCTGCGGTTCAGGGCTCCGGACCAGGTCAGGGTGCGGCGGGTGTGCAGCAGGTCGACCGGTTCGAGGGCGAAACGCACGTCGACCGTGCCGCGCGGCTTCTGGTCGGCGCCCCAGAGTTCGCAGCTGCCCGCGTACGCCCCCGATTGTTTGGTGGGCATGATGTGCGGGACCGGGCCGCGGCGCGTCTCGGCCGCCAGGAAGTCGGTGACCCGGGCCTGGGTGGCGGGGTTGTCGTCGTGGTCGGTGCTGCGGGTGTAGACGCCGTTGAAACAGCCGACGACCGACCAGCCCTGGTAGAGCACGGACGAGTACACCTGGGTCTGCCCGTCGGGCAGGATCTGGTTCCAGGTGTTCAGGTCCACCTGCCAGCCGGGGCCGTAGTAGTGCGAGTCGACGAACGAGCCGTAGGGCTGGCCGGTGCCGTAGAAGTCCGGCCCGGTGTACACCCGGTCGTCGTCGGCGTCCTCGACCCCGAACGCGAACGGCGCGCCCAGCCGGAACTGCCCGGCCAGCGGCCCGCCCCCGGTGAGCCCGCCGTCCATGTAGTACGTGGTCACGCCGTTGTCGAAGACCGACGAGCGCCGGATGTCCTCGTATCCGCACCAGGTGCCGGTGGCGTCGAACAGCGACGGCCGGCCGTGCCACTCCCCGGTGATGCGCTTCTGCCACTCGCTGGGCTCAGCCATTGGCCACCAGCTCGGCCCGGATCGCGTCGGTGGTCGCGTCGCCGAGCAGCCGGGACACCTGCGCCCAGACCGGGTCGACGTCGCGGCTGAAGATGTTGCCCCGAACGGCGGCGTCCCGGGCCGCCAGGTCCACCCCGTCCGGGTTGGGCAGTCCCTTCTCGACGAGCGTCGACCAGTGGTCGGCGTAGGCGTTCACATACGCGTCGATGCTGGCGAAGGCCTCCTCGGTGGCGCGGTTGACCAGCATCCACGGCGACATGACGGCGCGCTGGCGCGGGCCGACCGCGGCCGGGGACAGGCCCTCGGTCGCCGAGGCGGCCTCGAACACCGGGGTCAGCGGGTGGAAGGCCGCGTCCAGGTAGGGCAGGTTGACCGCCAGGTCGGCGCGGGGGATCAGGTCCAGGTGGAAGGCGTGGTAGGAGCCGCCGTACACCGAGTCGAGGGTGAAGTGCGGGACGGCCGAGTCCTCGGGGGTGAACGCGAAGATCATGTGGCTGTCCAGGTGGATCATCGGGACGACCAGGCCGACGTAGACGACCTTGGCGACGGCCTCGCCGCGGAAGATCCGCACCGAGCCGACCGGGGCGGGCGACATCGGGCTGGTCAGCTCGGCCAGCGGGGTGTCCTGCGCGACCAGGTCGGGGTGGCGGGCGAGGATACGTTGCAGGGTGCGCTCGCACAGGTCGGCGGGCAGGCTCACGGTCACTCCTCAGGGGTGGATTCGGACTCGGCCGCCGCGGCCGCGTCCCAGGCGGCCTGGACGGTCGGGTGCTCGCCCCGGGCCTTGTGCACCCAGGCGCGGGCCAGCTCGGGGTTCTCCCGGCGGGCCGGGGACGCGATCACGGTCGCGGTGCGGCGCGGCACGTCGCCGGTGATGCTGTCCTCCTCGGACAGCAGCCAGCCCTTCTCGGCCAGCTCCTGGCGGCGACGGCGGTAGTGCACCGCGATCAGGTCGCTCTTGATGTGCAGCTCCGCGCCCAGGTCGAAGGGCAGCAGCTCGGGCCGCACCTTGTTCACGACCTCCGCGTCTTCGTAGAAGATCTTCAGGGTGCGGTTGATCGCGTTCTTGTCGGCCCACTTGCCGGTGAAGAAGGTGCGCAGCGCGACCCACTTGACCAGCGTGGTGGTCTCGTCGATTGGGATGTTGGTGTCGTAGATGACCAGCTCGCCGATCGGCAGCCGCACGTGCAGCTTGATCATGTTGGGTAGCATCCAGCCGGCCGACGTGCGCACCGGCGGGCGGTTGTTCAGGTCGCCCTTGTTGCGGTTCAGCGCCGCCCAGATGCCCTTCGGCCGCGGCGGGTACAGGTCCACCGTCGCGAACGCCGACCACTCGTCGGGGGTCTCCAGCTCGTACTCGGCGACCTCGGGGCGCTCCGGGTTGCCGAACGCGCCCGCGTGCACGAAAGGCGCGTGCGCGATGTCGCAGCCGTTCTCCAGGATGCGCTCGTAGTTCGCCTTCCACAGGAACTCGCCGGTCACCGCCCGGAAGCGGCCGCCGTTCTCCAACAGGTCGTCGAACTCCGGCCACACCGGGATCGGCGGGCGCTCGGACTCCGGCAGGTCGCCCATGAACACCCAGACGAAGCCGTACTTCTCGGCCACCGGGTACGAGTCGACGCGGGCCTTCTTCGGGATGGCCCGCCCCGGCAGGTTCGCCGGGATCTTCGTGACCTGGCCGTCGGCGTCGTACTCCCAGCCGTGGTACGGGCACACGAGGCAGCCGTCCTTGGTCCAGCCGCCGGACAGCGCCGCGCCGCGGTGCACGCACAGGTCGCTCAGCGCCACCGGGCGGCCCTTGGGCGTGCGGTAGAGGGCCAGGTGCTGGCCGAGCACGGTGACCCGGGCCGGCTTGACGGTCACCCGGTCGGCGAACTCGACCGCGTACCAGAAGTTCTTCAACATGGCTTACCTCCGCTGGATGGACGCGACGCCGTCGTGCCCGGCGAGCTTGTCCCATTCGGTATACGACGCCTGGTCGCCGGTCAGATGCATCCGGCAGAACGTGCCGAGCAGGTCGGCCAGCAGTTCGCGGTGGGCCGCCGGGTCGCCGTCGGCGGGCTGGTCGAGGAACGCCCGCGCGGCGGTGTGGTCGACCGGGTGCACGATCGCGAAGTGGTTCGCCCCGGCCAGCCGGACCAGCGCGTTGTCGCCGCCCCGGTCGGGCAGCGCCTCGTCGAAGGTGCGGGTGATCGGGTCGCGGCGGGTGGCCGCGTCCTCGCCGTAGCGGTCGGCGGAGCCGTTGATGACGCCGTCGTTGGTGCCCGCGACCAGCAGCACCGGGCAGTCGGCCTGGGCCGGCAGCACCGTGCCCGCGGGCCAGCCCAGCATGGTCGCGACCATCGTGTGCGCCCCGTACGTCGCCACCGCCTTGACCTCGGGCACGAACCGCGCGGACTGCAACGCGACCGTCCCGCCCGCCGAGTGTCCGATCAGGGCGACCTTGTTCAGGTCGAGCAGCCCGGCGACCGGTCCGGTCATCGCGGCCAGCGCGTCGAGCACAGGCCGCAGCGACGGCGTGGTGGGCCGCTTGCCGTAGCCGTCGGGCCGGGCCGCGTCCAGGTCCACGCCCGGCGTGATGCCGTGCAGGCCCCCGAACAGCGTGCCCACCCAGTCGTACGTCACCGCCACGATGCCCTGCTCGGCCAGCCGCACCGCCAGCCAGCGGTACGCCTCCTGGCCGACGTTCACCCCGGACACGATCACCGCCACCGGGTACGGCGCCCCGTCCGCGTCGGCGGCCATCACGCCGGACAGCCGCTCCCGGTCCGAGCCGTCCGGCCGGGCCGGGTAGTAGACACGCAGGTGCGCGGTGTCGAACGGGGCCTCGTGCCCCGGGATCGTCGCCGCCCACCAGACGGAGCGGATCACGGTGGTCACGGCCGGGCCGACTTCCGGTCGCCGCCCCACAGGCCGCGGACCAGCTTGTCCGTGGTCTCCTGGCCGAAGAAGCGCACGCCCATCACGTTGGCCGGGTCGCGCTCGGCGATGTTGCGCCGGATGCGCAGATCGGTCTCGGCCAGCGCCGCCCGCTCCTCCTCGGGCACCGGCGGGGCCTCGTCGACCCAGCGCAGCCACCGGTCCACGTGCTCGTGGGTCAGCCTGCGCACGATGTCGAGGTTGCGCTCACTGCGGCCGAACGAGTAGCAGTACGCCGTCGGGCTCAGGCTGGCGCGGATGAAGCCGGCCCGGCTGACGAAGTACTCGAACTCGGGGTCGGCGCGGTGGGCGAGCCAGTCGGCGTCGAGCGGGGCGTAGTAGCTGTCGTAGTACTCGCCGTCCTCCATCAGGTTCACCCGGGGCACCGAGTCGAGGTAGAACCAGCCCTCCGGCCACACCAGCAGGGCCAGGCCCAGGTGCGGCACCTTGACCTGCGGGCCCAGCCACACGGTCAGGTGCAGGTTGGCGAAGCTCGCCGACGGGTTGCCCAGCCAGGAGTGCACCATCCAGTCGACCTCGGGACCGCTGTACGCGGCCAGCGAGCCGCCGGGGCCGTCCGGGTACTGCCCGTACGACTCCAACTCGAGCGTGGACTCGTCGCGGTGCAGCTCGAACCGGGCGTCGATCTTCGCCTTCAGCTCGGCGAGCAGTTCCTGGTACAGGTGGAAGGTCTCGTGCACGTCGACGACGGGGGAGTTGTCCACCATGTCCTCGACGTGGCGCAGGGTCTCGGCCACGGTCGGTCTACCTTTCTGTGAGGGCTTGCACGAGCCGCCAGGGGCGGCCGTCGACGAGATCGGTCTGCCGCGACACCTGCCGGTTGGCGGCCTGCGCGGGCGCGACATCAGCCCGCCCGGACACCTGTCCGGCGGGCACGGTGGTGATCACCGGATGGCTGATCCGCCCCGTGAACGGGCCCTGCCACGCGGTCCACAACGTGAAGTCCGGCGACAACGCGAACACCGCGCTGTCCTGCTCCACCGGCGCGGCCGCGATCACGTTGAGCCGGTTCTCCGCCGCCCGCTCCGGCAGCCCGAGACTCAACTCCCACGCCTCACCGGCCTCGAACGGCACCGCCACCACATCGGCGTCGGCGAGCGCCGCCAACCGAAACACCTCCGGGAAGATCGAGTCGGCCCCGGCCACCATCGCCAACCGCCCCCACGGCAGCTGCACGATGCGCACCTCGCCGCCCGTCGTGTCGGGGGCATGCAGCACGGGCTGGTGGGCGACCTCGCCGTTGGCGTCGAGGAGGATCGGGCCGGTCGGGGTGGCGGTGACGGCGTGGGCGTTGGTGCCGTCGAGGGCGGCGGCGAGCAGGGTGGGGTCGGTTTCGGTGGTGACGATGAGGCGGGCGCCGGCGGCGGCGGCGCGGGCGGTTTCGCGTACCACGGTCGCGGTGTCGCCGCGGACGATCGCCACCGGCAGCGTGGCCGCGCCCGCGGGGTGGCGGCGGCCGTGGGGCGGGGCGGCGATGGGGGCGTAGAGCTCGGGGCGGCGGGCGGCGAAGATGTCGGTGCCGTCGGGGCGGCGCTTGTCGTCGGCCAGGGACGGGTCGATGTCGGCGATGACGACGGCCTCGCCGGTGCGGGGGCCCTTGGCGACCACCGTGCCGTCGGGGGCGACGATCTGGCTCTCGCCCGCGCCGTGCAGCCACTCGGCGGGCACGCCGAGCGCGGCGCTCAGCCGCGGCAGGTGCTCCTCGGGCAGCAGGGGGCCGACCTTGTTCGCGGCGACGACCCACACCTTGTTCTCGGCCGCGCGGACCGGGATGTGCAGGCTCGCCTCGTCGGTGGCGAACGAGTTGAGGCTGTTGAGCAGCACCTGCGCGCCGCGCAGGGCCAGGCCGCGGGCGACCTCGTTGATGACGCCCTCCATGCAGGCGTACATGCCGAGCCGCCCGAGCGGGGTGTCCAGCACCGGACCGATCTCGCCGGCCGGGTCGAGGTGGTCGTTCTCCGCGCCCATCAGCGTCTGCTTGTCGCACTGGCCGAGCACCGTGCCGTCCGGCCCGAACATGAAGTTGGTGCCGCCGGTGCGGCCGTCCGGGTGCGCGTGGGTGACATTGATCTTCACGTACGCCCGGTGCTTGCGGGCGCGCTCGGCGACCGCGGTCAGGAACGGGTCACCGGGCCGGGTGGCGATGCGGTGCGCCTGCGCCCGGTCGGCGTAGTAGGACAGGTGGTTGCAGAACTCGGGCAGGACGATCAGCTGCGCGCCCTGGGCCGCGGCCTCGTCGATCAGTCGCAGGCAGGCGGCGAGATTGGCCTCGACGTCCTGCGACGCCGCGAGCTGCACCGCGGCAACCCGTGTTGGAGCCATGTGGTGTCTCCGGTTCCCCTAGCGAAACGCTGTTTCCCGAAACTACACTCGCGGGGGCGTTTGCAACAGTGGTTGACCGGAGGTCGTGATGCTTTCTCACGTGGTGCTGATGACGTTCGCCGACGCAGACGATGCTGCCAAGGCGAAGGATCTTTTGGAAGGGCTGGTCGGGGCTGTTCCGCAGGTCCGAACGCTCCAGGTGAACCTCGACGAGCTGCACACCCCGGTCTCGGCGCACCTGTGCCTGATCACGACCCACCACGACGCGGACGACCTGCGCGGATACCAGGAGCACCCGGCGCACCTGGAGCTGGCGCAGTGGCTGCGCCCGCGGCTGGCCGCCCGGGTGGTCGTCGACTTCAGCAGCTGACCCGCTTCAGCTCAGCGCGGCCAGGAACCGCAGGCAGCGGTCCCAGGCCAGCTCGCTGGACGCGGCGTCGTAGTCGGGCGAGGCGTCGTCGGTGAACAGGTGCCCGCCCGCGTACGTGAACACCTCCGGATGTGCCCCCAGCCGGGCCATCGCCAGCTCCCACAGCATGATCGCGTCGGCCGACTCGTACTCGTCGCGCTCGGCGATGTGCAGCTGGGCGTCCAGACCCGACGGCATGCGGCGCGGCGTGCCCGCGGTGCCGTGCAGCAGGAGCAGGCCGCCCACTCGCGGCTCGTGCTCGGCGACGGCCTGCGCGAAGCTCGCGCCCATCGACAGCCCGGCCAGCACCCCGCCTCCCGGCAGGTGCGCCGCCGCCTGCCGGGCGCGGTCCTGCACCACCTCCGGCCCGATCTCCCGGAGCAGCGCGAACCCCTCGTCCACGGTGTCCACCACCACCCCGTCGTACAGGTCGGGCGTGAGCACCGTGTGCCCGGCGTCGCGCAGGCGCTCGGCGGCGCTCAGCACGGCCGGGCGCAGCCCGATGACGGAGTGGAACAGCAGGACGTGGGCCATCCGCCCATCCTGACAGGCGCGCAGGCGCCCCGCCTGCCGCGAAATCGACGCAACCGGGCGGAACGCCGTTTCCGTTCCAGGCGGTTCGGCTATAGCGGAGTCATGACGGTTCACCTGGCACGGCGTCCGGCGGCACAGTGGTGGGCGCTGGCCGGCTTCTTCGCGGCGGTGATCGTGGTGGCGCTGGTCGGCTCGCTGGCCGTGGCGCGGCCCGCCGACGACTACACGGCCCTGGCCCGGCCCGGCTGGGCACCGCCGTCGTGGCTGTTCGGGCCGGTCTGGACGGTGCTCTACGCGATGATCGCGGTGGCCGGCTGGCTGGTCTGGCGGCGGGCCGGCTGGGGACCGCCGATGTGGGCGTACACCCTGCAGCTGGTCCTCAACGCGATCTGGACGCCGCTGTTCTTCGGCGCGGGCCAACGCGGCCTGGCGTTCGCCGACATCGTCGCACTGTGGCTGGCCATCGGCCTGACCGTGCTGCTGTTCCGCCGGATCTCCGCGCTCGCGGCCTGGCTGCTCGTGCCCTACTGGCTCTGGGTCACCTTCGCCACGGCCCTCAACCTCACCATCTGGCGACTCAACCAGCCCTGACCGCCCGCCCCGTGCGACCTGCCACGAGCGCCCCGCCCCGGCGGCCCCTGCCATAGGCCGCAACTCTTCAAGACTCCCGGCCTCCGTCACTGCGAGAGGCCGCGAGTCTTTAAGAGTTGCGCCAGGTGGGGGCCGGGCAGGGTCAGGCCTGCGGCGTCCAGTCGGCGCGGCGGCCGAGGTAGGCGAGCAGTTCCGTGGTCGGGTCGGTGTCTGCGGCCACGGTCAGTTCGGGGGCGTACGCGCCATAGGCACGCAGTGGTTCGACGATCTGCCGGGCGACCGTGAGCAGCTGCTGGGAGTCGTCTGCGGTGAGTGGGGACGGTCGGCCGGTGGCGACGGCGATGTCCCAGGCGTGCACGGCCGCGTCGAGCGCGGCGGCCCCGGCGGCGATCCACAGCGGCAGCGGACCCTGCGGCAGCGGCACGGGCACCTGCTCCGCGTCGGCGGGCACGGTGGCGAAGGCGGCCGCCGACGCGCTGAGGGCCTGCTCCAGCAGGGCGGTCGCGTCCCCGTCGATGCTGCCGGAGGGCCGGAACGGGTCCTCGCTCGGCCACGGCCCGCCGGTGATGGCGGCGGCGAACCCGATCTGGTCGCCGGTCGCGTGCTGCAGCACCTGGGTGACGTTCCAGTGCTCGCAGGGCGTCGGCAGGTTCCAGCCGTCGGCCGACACGCCCGCCACGGCGGTACGCAGCGCGGTGTGCGCGGCGGCGAGCAGGGTGATCGCGTTGGTGCCGGTGATCGTGGTCATGGCTCCGCCCTTCGTCTCGGCAATTCCGGAACGGAATGCCTTGTTCTGTTTCAGCTTAGCAGAGCGGAACGATCCGTTCCACTGCTAAACTGAACCGGTGACGGAGACGGACGCGGCCCCGATGTCGGGTCGCAAGCAGCAGGCGGCGCGCAACGACACGGCGATTCTCGACGCGGCCCGGGAGGTGTTCCTCGCCGATCCGAAAGCGCCCATCGCCGCCGTGGCGGAGCGGGCCGGCGTCGGCATCAGCGCGCTCTACCGCCGGTACAGCGGCAAGGAGGAACTGCTGCGCCGACTGTGCCACGACGGGCTGCTGCTGTTCGTCGCCCAGGCCCAGGCGGCGCTGGGCGAACCCGACCCGTGGCGCGGCCTGACCGGCTTCCTGTCGGCGGTCGTCGACGCCGACGTGCACTCGCTGACCGTGCACCTCGCCGGGACGTTCACGCCGACGCCCGAGATGGGCGCGACCGCCCGCCAGGCCGGTGAACTTGCGGCGCAGCTCGTGCAGCGGGCGCTCGACGACGGCAGTCTGCGCGCCGATTCCGTACTCGCCGACGTGACCCTCCTGCTGGAGAGCTGCGCCGCGGTACGCGTACCCGACCCCGCGCGCACCCGCGAACTACGCGCCCGGCACCTGGCCCTGCTCCTGGACGGCCTCGCCGCCGGCCGCGACCGCGCCGACCTCCCCGGCCCGCCCCCCACCCCCGCCGAACTCACCTGGCGCTGGCGCACGGCCTGACCGGGTCGCCATACGCGTCAAGGTCATCCGACGTGCCTGGCACCTGGGCGTATGCGTCCTCAAGATACGCACGATTGCCAGGCAAGTCGGACGATCATCGGCGCTCGGCGGGGCCGAGGTCGGACGGTCAGTGGAGTTCGGCGAGCAGGGACTGGCCCTGGGGCCAGGAGCCGAGGCCGGAGTCGGCGTTGAGGTGGCCGCCGCCGGGGACCACGACCAGGCGGGATCCCCACGCCTGAGCGAACGCCTCGCAACGCGGCAGGGCCGCCCACGGGTCGTCGTCACCGGCGACGACGATGCTCGGGAACGGCAGCGGCACGAGCGGCACCGGCCGGAAGTTCACCAGCTCGGGCACCTCGGCGGTGTCCACATCGGCCGGTGCGACCAGCAGCGCGCCGCGCACCTTTGCGGTGTCGCCGCTGCGAGCGACCCAGTGCGCGACCGTCACGCAGCCCAGGCTGTGCGCCACCAGCGTCACCGGCGCGGGTGCGGCCGCCACCGCGGCGGCCAGCGCCTCGACCCAGTCACCGACCAGCGGGTGGAACCAGTCGGCCTGCTCGACCCGCCGGAACCCCAGCCCCTGCTCCCACCGGGTCTGCCAGTGCGCCGGGCCGGAGTTCTCGAAGCCGGGCAGGATCAGCACGCTCGTCACACCGGCAGCGTAGGCGGCAGCCGGCTCGGCTCGCCGACGCGGGTCACGCGCCGCCGCCGAAACCGTGGCCGATCACGACGCCGGGTACGCGTTCGCCGCCGCGCCCGCGCCGCCCGCCCGGAACGCGGCCGGGGCGTGCACAACACACGTCTGCGCGTACTCGGCGATGCCCTCCTCGCCGTACTCGCGGCCGTACCCGGAGCGCTTCACGCCGCCGAACGGCGCGCGCAGTGACATACCGGTGCGGTTGTGCGTGTTGACGAAGACGAACCCGGCCTCCAGCCGCCGCGCCACCGCGAACGCCCGCTCCTCGTCGGCCGACCACACCGACGCGCCCAACCCCAGCTCACCGGCGTTGGCGCGAGCGATCAGGCCGGCCTCGTCGCGGTAGGACAGCACCGGCACGGTCGGCCCGAACTGCTCCTGCGCGACCAGCGGCGCGTCCTCGGGCACGCCGGTCACCAGCGTCGGCGTGACGAAGTGCCCGGCTCGCAGGTCGGCGCCCGGGTCGACGCGGCCCACCGGCAGCGCCCGGCCGCCGCGCGCGACGGCGTCCTCGACCAGCCCCGTGATCCGCGCCGCGGCCTCGGCGGTCACCACCGGGCCCATGCTGACCCCGGCGGCGAGCGGGTCACCCAGGCACAGCACCTCGGCGGCGGCCGCCCGGTACGCGGCCACGAACTCGTCGTGGCGTGACTCGGGCACGTACAGCCGTTTCGCGGCCATGCACACCTGCCCGCTGGTCGCGAACGACGCCATGACCAGCCGCCGCATCGGCTCCGGGGACAGGTCGGCGTCGTCGAGCAGCAGCACCGGATCGTTGCCACCCAGCTCCAGCACCGTCGGCGTGGTCTGCGCCGAGGCCGCCGCGGCGGTCACCCGGGCGGTGGCCGTGCCGCCGGTGAACGCGACCTTGCCGACCAGCGCGTGCCCGACCAGGGCCGCGCCCGCCGCCGCGTCGCCGTGCAGCACCTGCAGCACGGCGGCCGGCAGCGCCGACGCCAGCAGCCGCACGGTGCGGTCGATCGCCAGCGGGGCCAGCGGCGACGGCTTCACCACGACCGTGTTTCCCGCGGCCAGCGCCGGGGCGATCTTCAGGAAGGACAGGATGATCGGCGCGTTCCACGGGGTGATCGCCGCGACCACGCCGTACGGGCGGCGGCGCAGCAGCAGCCGTCCCGCCGCGTCGTCCAGGGCCGTGTCCGCGAGCACCCGCGGGGCGTGCTCGGCCACCCAGCGCAGGAAGGTCAGCGCGAAGCCGAGCTCGCCGCGGCAGTCGGCCAGCACCTTGCCCGACTCGCGGGCCAGCAGCTCGGCCAGGATCGGCAGGTGCGGCTCGACCGCGTCGGCGGCGGCCCGCAGCGCGGCCACCCGGTCGGCGACCTCGACGCGCGCCCAGTCCCGCTGCGCCGCGTCGGCGGCCCGCACCACGGCGTCGACCCGGGCCGGGTCGGCGGCGGGCACGGTGCCGACCAGCTCATACACCCGCGCCGGGTTGTAGCGCGTGATCCGCTCGCTCATGCCGTCTCCCCGGGGCGAACCCCGGCGGGTTCGCAGCACTCGCTCATGCGGGCACCGGGCGCAGGGACGAGATCATGCAGGCGCGTAGCAGGTGGGCGCGGGCGCGGACCGGGTCGGCCGCGGTGGCGCGGATCTCGTCCAGGTACGCGGCGCGGGCCGCCGGGTCGGTGGCGGTGAGGCGCTGATAGTTCTGGTGGGAGACGGTCTGCACGTACTCCAGGGCGATGCGTCGCCGCTGGGCCGCGGCCAGCCGGATCGCGCCGTCGCCGGTGACCAGCGCGCGGGCGTACGCCACCGCGTCGTGGATGCCCGAGTTCATGCCCAGCCCGCCCAGCGGGTTGTTCACGTGCGCCGCGTCCCCGGCCAGCAGCACCCGTCCCACCTGGAACGTCTCGGCCACCCGCTGGTGCACGCGGTAGATGCTGGCGTGCGCGACCCGCCACGGCCGGCCCGGGTCGGCGACCTGGCGCAGCCGCCCGTCGAGCCGGTCCAGCTCATCGCGGTCGGGCGTGCCGTCCGGCGTCGGCAGCAGCACCCGCCAGTGGTCCGGGGTGTGCAGCAGCACCGACCAGTCCACCGGGTCGAACACGTAGTTGACCTCGGCCAGGTCGTCGAGCAGCGCGGGCAGGTCCTCGTCGGTGGACGCGACCAGGAAACGCTCCGGGTAGGTGATGCCCGCGAACTCGACACCCAGCGATCGGCGTACCGCGGAGTGCGCGCCGTCGGCGGCGATCAGCCAGTCTCCGCGTTCGGTCCGGCCGTCGGCGGCGCGGACCACCACGCCGTCGGGGACCTGGTCGACACCGGCGACGGGCCAGCCGAGCCGGATCACGCCACCGGCGGCCTCGACCTCGGCCCGCAGGATCGGGGTGAGTTTCGACTGCTCGCACTGCACCCGGTACGGGTACGGCGTGTCCCGGGCGAGCACGCCCAGGTCGAGCGTGGCGACGTGGCCCGACGCGCGGTCGCGGTAGGCGAACGTCGGCGCGACCAGGCCCCGGGCCAGCAACGCGTCGACGACGCCCAGCTCGGCCAGCATCTCCAGGGTCGGCGGGTGGAACGTCGACGCCCGCGACTCGGCGGCCAGGTCGTCACCGGCCTCCAGCACGGTCACCGCGACACCCTGCCGCGCCAGCGCCAGCGCGGCGGTCAACCCGACCGGCCCCGCCCCGGCCACGACGATCCTGCTCATGCCCTCTCCTGCCTGTGTCGGGTCGTCAGTTGTGTCTCGCGTCGAGCGCCAGGGCCTCTTCCTGGCCCACGAGCCCGGTGAACTCCGACCAGGCCAGGCGGTCCACGCTCGCCCCGCCGACGGCGGCGATCTCGCGATAGGCGCGGTCGGCGGCGTGCAGGGCCGCCAGCAGCGGCGCGACCGGGTGCAGCACCAGGCGTACCCCGGCCGCGGCGAGTTCTGCGTCGCTCGCGGCGGCGGTGTGCCCGCCCGCCTCGGAACGGTTCAGCACCAGCGGCACCC
Source organism: Catellatospora aurea (assembly GCF_042663325.1). NCBI lineage: Bacteria > Bacillati > Actinomycetota > Actinomycetes > Micromonosporales > Micromonosporaceae > Catellatospora > Catellatospora aurea. The sequence continues at coordinate 153,960 of NZ_JBHTAC010000001.1, read as the reverse complement.
CGGGCAGCGCCGCGTGCGCGCGGGCCAGTTCGTCCAGGTCGGACACGCCCTCCAGGAAGACGGCGTCCGCTCCGGCGGCCGCGTAGGCCCGGCCCCGGGTGATCGCGTCGTCCAGGCCGGTCACCGTGTACGCGTCGGTGCGTGCCACCACGACGATCCCCGTGCCGTCGGCGACGATCGCCCGGATCTTGCGGGCGGCCGTGGCGGCGTCGACGAGTTCCTTGCCCGCGAGGTGCCCGCAGCGTTTCGGCATCACCTGGTCCTCCAGGTGCAGGCCGGACACGCCCGCGGCGACGTAGCGCCGGGCCGTCCACACGGCCTGCAGCGCGTCGCCGTAGCCGGTGTCCGCGTCGGCGAGCAGCGGCGCCCCGCCCAGCGCGGGCGTGATCCGGGCGGCGCGTTCGGCGATGTGCGTGCCGTGCACGTAACCCAGGTCGGGCAGGCCCAGGTCGAGGGCGGCGCAGGCGGCCCCGGACAGGTGCGCGGCCCGGTGCCCGGCGCGGACGGCCAGCGCCGCGGTGGGCGGGTCGTACACGCCGGGCAGGTGGGTGACGCCGGCCGAGGCGAGCAGGGCCCGCAGCGCCGGGGCGGTCACGGGCGGCCGTGCAGCGCGAAGCCGCCCTCGACGCCGACGACCCGCGGGTTGGTGAAGAAGCGCAGCGTCTCGGCCGTGCCCTCCTCCGAGTAGCCGGACAGGCCCCAGGCCGGGCGCGGGGTGAACAGGTGCAGGCTCATCACGCTGGACCCGTTGACCTTCACCTCGCCCGCGCGCAGCCGCCGCGCGACCGCGAGCGCGGCGTCCTCGTCGGTGCCGGTCACGTACGCCTCCAGCCCGTACGGCGTGCCGTTGGCCAGCGCCACCGCCTCGTCGACGGACTCATACGTGTGCACGGCGGCGACCGGCCCGAAGATCTCGTGCGTGGTGTGCGCCGGGTCGACCCCGGTGACCAGCGTCGGGCTGAGGTAGTTGCCCTGCTCCGGCACGGTCAGCGGGGCGTGCGCGGTGCCGCCGTGCCCGACGAGGGCGTCGCGGGCGGCGATGACCTCATCGCGGTGTCCGGAGTGGACCAGCGGCCCGAAGTCGGTCTCGGGGTCGAGGGGCGCGCCGACCCGTAGCGTGGCCAGCCGTTCCAGGGTCGCGTCGAGGATCTCCGCGGCCCGCCCGGCGGGCAGGATCAGGCGGCCCAGGGCCCGGCACCACTGCCCGTTGAGGGTGGTGAGCAGGTCGGCGGCGGCGCGGGCGGCCGTGGCGGTGTCCGCGTCGGGCAGCACGACCAGCGGGTTGTTGCCGCCGAGTTCGAGTTGCACGGGCTTGATGTCGTACGCGCACGCCGCCGCGACGGCCCGGCCGCCGGACAGCCCGCCGGTGAACGACACCGCCCGCACGCGCGGATCGCCCACCAGCCGCGCCCCCGTGCCCGCGTCGCCGTGCACGAGCTGGAACAGCCCGCCGGGCAGTCCCGCCCCGGCCAGCGCCTCGTGCACCGCCCGCGCCAGCAGCTGCGTGCCGTACGGGGCGTACTCGCTGGGTTTGACGATCGTGGGGCAGCCGGCCGCGAGCGCGTTGGCGGCCTTGTGCGCGGCCATCGGCGCGGGCGCGTTCCACGGGACCACGCACGCCGCGGGCCCCCAGGGCAGCCGGTCGACGTGCGCGAGCCGCCCGTCCTCGCGCGGCATCGCGCTGCTCAGCCAGCCCTCGCGCAGCTGCATCGCGGCCAGCCGGAACGCGCCGCCGAGGATGACCGACAGCGGCATCGTCTGCGAGATCGGCACACCGGTGGCGAAGGACTCGACGGCCGCGATGTCGCGGCCGACGGCTTCCACCCGGGTGGCCACCGCGTCGAGCACGTCGGCGCGTGCGGCGGCGGGCAGGCCGGACCAGGCGCCGGAGTCGTGCACCGCGGTCGCCGCGGCGACGGCCGCCTCGACCCGCGCGGGCTCGCTGCCGACGGCCGCGCCGACGGGCTCGCCGGTGGCCGGGTCCTGCAGCGTGAAGCCGAGCGGGGCGGCGCACGCCGCCCACTGTCCGTCGACGAGGTCGGCGACCGCCTCGGGCCGGGCGCTCACTTGGGCACGCTCGCGAACAGGTCGTTGGCCCGGTCGGCGGTGACCATGCCGGCCGCCTCCAGCCGCCCGCGCTCCGGCGGGAACGTCATGACCAGGCCCATCGACAGGTCGCGCAGGGCGCGGCCCATGGTGCCGTGCAGGGTCGCGCCGGAGGTGCCGGACGCCTTGAACGCCCCGACCGCGACCGCGAACGCGTTCTCGCAGATGGAGCCCTTGGCCAGCCGCCACTGCCGGTAGACCTCGTTCTTCGGCGCGATGGGCGGCTCGGACGTCTCCAGCAGCAGCTGGCGGCGCAGCCACAGGTACGCCGTCTCCAGGTTCTCGGTCATGTCCCCGATGATCACCTGGTGCATGGGGGACTCGGCAATGGGCCGTCCGGTGTCGGCGAACGTCTTGCCGGTCAGCCGCTGCAGCGTCTCGTCGTACACGCCCTGGGCGCAGCCGACGTACACGGCGGTGATGGCGAGCTGGTTGCCGACGAAGCTGCCCCGGCTGCACTGGAGCATCTTCACGAACGCGCCGGGCACGGTCAGCGCCTCGGTCGCGGGCACCCACACGTCGCGCAGGGTGATGCCGTGGTTGGCCGAGCCGCGCATGCCCAGCCCGTCCCAGGCCGGGCGGGAGGCGACGCCCTCGGCCTCGCGCGGCACCAGGAACAGGGCCAGCCCGGCGGCGGTGTCGGTGCCGTCGAGCCGGGCGGTGACCAGGTAGGTGTCGGCGACGCCGGTGGCGCAGCCGAACGACTTCTCGCCGGTGACCAGCCAGCCCTCGACGCCGTCGCGGGTCGCGGGGCGGGCGGTGGTGGAGATGGCGATGTTGGCGCTCGCGCTCTTGACCGACTCGCTGGCGAAGTTGGCCAGCCAGGTGCCGCCCGCCATGCGGCGCAGCACCTGCTCGGCGAAGGCGCGCACGACGGGCACGTCGGCATCGCCGAACAGCCCGGCGTCGATCGCCTCCAGCGGCAGCAGCCCGCGCGAGGCGCTGGTGTTGTGGAAGAAGAAGGCGAGCGCGGTCGACGGGCAGGCGCTGCCCATCGCGAACGTCGCGGCGGCCAGGTCGCGCAGGCCGCCGCCGAGGCCGCCGTACTCCTCCGGCACGACCAGGCCGAGCAGCCCGGCCTCGCGCAGCAGGGCGACGTGGCCCGCGGGGAACTCCCCGGCCGCGTCGGCCTGCTCGGCGGCGGCGCGCAGCGCGGGCAGCACCGCTTCCACGCGTGCCGCGCGGTCGAGTTCGGCGGCGGTCATGTCGTCGACGAGGCGCTGGCCGATGAGCCGGTCTGCCATTTCGTGCACTCCCTTGTGGATGGTCAGGCGAGTTCTTCGGAGACTGCGGGCAGCGGCGCGCACGCCACCCCCAGCTGGCGGGCCAGCAGCAGCAGGTCCTGCGCGGGCAGGCCGCCGGAGCCCGGGTCGAGCACGGTGTCGAAGCGGTGCACACCGCTCTTCATCGCGACCAGTGCGTTGACCAGGCCGAGGCCGTGGTGGGCGAGCAGTCGTACGTGCACCGGCGCGGGGCGGGCGCGCACCACGGCGTCCTGCAGCACCCGGCGCACCTGCAGCGGGGACGCCGGGCTGCTCTCGGCGCAGCCCAGCGTCACCCCGGGCAGCCCGGCCAGGGCGTCGATCGCGGCGAGCACGTCGGTCTCGCGGGCGGGGGAGAAGGCGTCGGCGACGTACGCCAGCACGGGCGCGTGCGCCGCGGCGGCGGCGACCTGCGCGACGTCGCCGGGGTCGCGGACGAGCAGCGTGTGCGCCCGCTCGGCGGCGGGGCCGTCGAGCACCGTCATGGTGATCTCCTCGGGCAGCGGGTCGGCCAGCTGGCCCCACGCGCGCGAGTGGAACAGCAGCGGCGCGGTGACCCGCGGCACCGCGGCCTCGACGACCCGGCCGACGAAGATGGTGTGGTCTCCACCGGGGTACGCGTGCTCGACGGTGCAGTCGAGCCGGCCGGTCGCGTCGGCGAGCATCGGGCAGCCGGTCTGCCCGGTCAGCCAGTCGAGTCCGGCGAAGCGGTCCTCGCCCGGTCGCGCGCCCGCGAAGCGGCGGCCGATCTCGGCCTGGTCCTTGCCGAGGAAGCTCAGCGCGAACACCCCCGCCTGCTCGATCATCAGCCGGGTGGGCAGATGATTGCCGAGACAGACGGAGACCAGTGGCGGATCGAGGCTGACGGAGGAGAATGAGCTGGCGGTCATGCCATGGGGACGCCGCCCGCCGTCCGGCTCGGTCACCATGGTGGTGACCACGGCGACGCCGCTGGGCCACTGGCTCAGCACCGAACGCAGGTGCGTGCCGTCCACTGCCACCGCCTTCCGTTTCGCATTAGGAAACGCTGTTGCCGTGAAGGTAACGACTCGGCCGCGCCGCTGTCAACGCCCGTGCGGCCTCTGCGCGCCGGGGGTGGCTGGATCTACACTGACGACCGTCCGCGCTCACAGGAGGACCCGTGCCCACTGCCGCTGCGAAGTCGACCGTCACCGCTGACGACGACAGCCAGTCCCGCTCCATCGCCGCCGTCGAGCGGGCCATGGACGTGCTGCTCTACTTCGGGCGCAGCGGACACCCCGACCTCGGCGTCACCGAGATCGCGACCGCGCTCGGCCTGACCAAGGCCGCGGTGCACCGCATCCTCACCGCGCTGCGCAGCCGCGATCTGATCACGGTCGACCCGGTGACCCGGCGCTATGCCCTCGGCCACGCCGCGGTGTCGCTGGGCCGGGCCTACCTGGCCCGCACCGACCTGCGCGCGATGGCCGCACCCGAGCTGCGCCTGCTCGCCGAGCGCACCGGCGAGACCGCCACGCTGTCCCTGCGCCGCGGCGACACCCGCCTCTACGTCGACCAGGTCGTGCCCGACCAGGAGCTGCGCATGGAGGTCACGCTCGGCATCCCGTACCCGCTGCATGCCGGCGGCTCGTCGAAGGCGTTCCTGGCCTTCCTGTCCGACAGCGAGGTCGACGCCTACCTCGACCGGCACCCGCTGCAGCCGCTGACCGACAAGACCGTCACCGACCCGGCGAAGCTGCGCAAGGAACTGGCCGCGATCCGCAAGCGCGGGTACGCGACCTCGCTCGGCGAGCGGCAGGCCGGGGCCGCGTCGATCGCCGCGCCGGTGTTCGACCACGACGGCCACGTGGTCGCCGTGCTCAGCGTCGCTGGCCCGGCCGCGCGCTTCAAGCCGGAGGGCTCGGGCAACGCCCAGGAGCTGGTGGCCGCGGCGGCCCGCATCTCGGAGCAGCTCGGCTACGTCGCCTGAGCGCGGCCGACCGGCCGTCGGAGTCGCCTCCGGCAGGTGCTTCGCGATGCGGCTACATCAAAATAGATGTGGCCACATCATCTTTGATGTAGCCACTCGACGACCTATATGTTCCTGGCGGCTGGCGCGCCACCGTCGGGCGCGGCCGGCGCCCTGAGCCGCCATCGCCTAGAGCGGCCGGCGTCCGAAGCCGTCACCGTCCGGAGGCGGCCGCAGCGGCGCGGCCGCCTGGCGATCAGAGCCGCCTGCGCCGGCCGCCCTGCGACTCGTAGCGCTCGCCGCCGCGCGACGGGTCCCAGCGGCGGCTGCCGTCGTAGGTCGCGTACTCGCCGGACGGCCATTGCTGGGCGGGCTCGGTGACGGTGTCGGCGTCGGAGAAGTCCTGGCCCTTGCCCTTCACCGCGCGGTAGGTCAGCAGCGCGGCGACGAAGAAGATGCCCTGGGCCATGGTGTTCATGCCCTGCTGCACCCACTGGAAAGCCAGGGCGTCGCTGGCCGCGTGGCCGCGCAGCGGCACCAGCACGATCACGGCCAGCACGCTGACCGGGAAGAGCCCGGCCGCCAGGGCGTTGCCGTGCCGCCAGGCACGGATCGCGCCGAGCACGCTGATCCAGATGACGATGATCGTGGCGAAGATGAACGCCGGCTGAATCGAGCGGGCCTGCACCGCCAGGGTCGCCACGGCTGCTCCGATGAGCAGCAGCGGCCAGCGCCACCACCGCAGCGACTGGTGCAGCGACAGCGCCAGCAGCAGGCCACCCGCGGCCAGCAGCGGGAAGAGCAGGTCGTCCAGCCAGTTCACCTCGATCGACCAGGCGGCGTGCAGCAGCTTCCAGGTGGACTTCGCCGCGCCGCCCGCACCCATGAGCACGGCGCCGATCCTGCCCAGGGCCGACGGGGCCAGCAGCAGGAACCCGGCGAACGCCAGCAGGGTGGGCGCGAAGTCCTCCACCGCGAGCGCCACGCTGAGCGCGGGCGGCTGCTCCTCCGCAGCCACCGCCAGGATCGCCAACGCATTCATGGACATGCGCGCGAGCGTAACCGTGAGCAGTGATGGCGTTCCAGTCTGCGAAACGGACAACAAGTCACGGTCTACTTTGGAGGTATCCACCTTGCATGCGACACGTCCGTGCGCAGTCAGTCGATCACGGGAAGTGATCAACTGACTGCTGTATCGAAAGGGCCGCCCTCCCACCTTGGGAGGGCGGCCCTTCGCCGGTGCCGGGAGCCGCGTGGAACGAACCCGGCCCGGCGGCTACAGCTCGGCGAACGGCTTCAGCACGCCGAGCGCGGCGGCGACCAGCACGCTGCCCCAGATGCCCCACACGTACGGCAGGCAGCCGTCGATGGAGCGCTTGAGCGTGCTCTCGACCTCGGGCGTCGATCCCGTGGTCATCAGCGCGCCGAACGCCGGGCCGAACGGGCGCAGGGTCAGCCGGATGCCCAGCCCGCAGCCGATGGCCACGGTGTAGAGCAGCAGCTTCGCGCCGAGCCAGCGCGGATTCGTGTCGACGCCGAAGGGCTGGTCCGCGGCCAGGGTGTACACCGCCGTGAGGCCGAGTGCCGTGATCAGGGTCAGTCGGATCGTCCAGTCGGCGCGGCGCACCCAGGGCCGCCGGCCGGGATGGTGGTGGTCGGTGATGGTCGCGGCGAGCCAGGCGGCGGCGAACAGCCACACCGCGACGACCACCGGCCAGCCGAACGGGTTGACCCCGAACACCTGCGCGCCGTGCGGTTCCAGGGCCATCAGCGTGACGCCGCTGGGCAGGAACAGGACGAGGCAGATCTTCGGGCCGAGGTCGAGCCCGCCCATGATCTTCAGGGCGGTGGCGCGGGCGGCGGGGGTGAGGTCGGGCCGGAGGACGAACCGGCTCGACCAGAACACGCCCAGGTCGCCGCCGAGCCAGAAGACGAAGAGGATGATGTGGAGCAGAATCCACCAGCCGTGCGTATGCGGTCCCACCGCGTAATGGAAACACTGATCCGCTGTGAGAAACAAGCCCTTGACGGGCTGGTCAACGCCTGGCTAGCGTCGCCCCATGGTCGGCGATGACTCTGCGGGCACCGGATGAGGTCCTACCTGTACGTGCCCGGCGACAGCCCGACGAAGCTGGCCAAGGCGCTGACCGTCGGCGCGGACGCCCTCATCGTCGACCTGGAGGACGCCGTACCCCCGGCCGGCAAGGACGCCGCGCGGGTTGCTGTGGCCGCGTTCCTGGGCATGATCGCTGCTTCCGGTCAGAATCTGCGGTCGGACCCCAGCTCTGGACCCGAAACAGCGATCTCCGCAGCGGCGTCCGTCCGTGCGGACGCGGGTGGGAGCTCGGCCGCGGACCGGCCGCGGGTGTGGGTGCGGGTGAACCCGGCGGTGCTGGGCCACCTCGACGCGGCCGCGGTGGTCGGGCCGGGGCTGGCCGGGCTGTGCGTGGCCAAGACCGAATCGGTGGAGCAGCTGTCCGCGCTGGACGAGGTGCTGGCCGGACGGGAACGGGCGGCGGGGCTGGCCGTCGGCTCGACGAAGGTCGTGCCGCTGCTGGAGTCGGCGGCGGCGGTGCTGGCCGCGCCCGCGATCGCCCGTGGGCCGCGGGTGGCGCGGTTGCAGCTGGGCGAGGCCGATCTGGCCGCCGACCTCGGCGTCACCCTGGGGCCGGACGAGCGCGAACTGCTCTGGGTCCGCTCGCAGGTCGTGCTGGCCTGCGCCGCGGCGGGCATCGCCCCGCCGGTCGCGCCGGTGTCGGTGAACTTCCGCGACCCCGACGCCCTGCGCACCTCGACCCTGGCCCTGAAACGCCTCGGCTTCCGCGGCCGGGCCTGCGTCCACCCGGCTCAGCTCGCGGTGGTGCACGAGGTCTTCACGCCGACGGAACCTGAGCTGGCTGCCGCCCGCGACCTGGTGACCCGGCACGAGCAGGCCCTGCGCGACGGCTCCGGCGTATGCCTCGACGCCCACGGCCGCCTGGTCGACGAGGCTGTCGTCCGCTCCGCCCGCCGCCTGCTCGCCCTGGACTGACCCGCCGACCCGCTCCGCTCCGCGCGCGGGTCGGCGGGCCACCGGTCACGGGGCGACGGCCGTGGTGGCGTCGTCGTGCAGGCCCTTGAAGGTGTCGGTCTGGATGTCGTCGTCGGGGACGCCGGCGTTGTGCAGGTGCTCGACCGCGCCGGAGATGAACGCGTCCGAGCCGGCCACCAGGTACGCCGCGGGCGGTTCGACGTCGCCGACCGCGGCCAGGGTGTCGGCCAGCTCGGCCCGGCCGACCCGGTGGTACGCGATCGGCATGGCCGCGAACTCGTCGCCGTACAGGTAGTCGCCGCGTGCCGCGTGGACCAGCGCGACCGGGGTCTGCGGCTGGTGCACGCGCAGGTGCCGCAGGATCGAGCGGAACGGGGTCACCCCGATGCCGCCGCCGACGAGCACCAGCGGCCGGGCCGGGTCCTCGGGCAGCTTCAGGTGGCCCCCGATGCCGAAGACCTGCATCGCCGCGCCGGGCGCCAGCGACCGGAAGTGCTCCTGGAACGGCGACCCGGAGCTGTGGTCGAGGGTGAACCACACCTCGTCGTCGCCGGGCGCGGAGGCGAACGAGATCTCCCGCACCGGCTTGGCGAACCGGCGGAGCAGCTGCGGGAAGAACAGGTGCCCGTACTCGCCGGGCTGGAAGGACAGCGTGCCCTGCGGGCGGAAGCGGTACGTGAACACGTCGCCGTACTCGTGGGTGCTTCCGGTCAGGTGCAGTCGTGCCATCGGTGGTCCTCCTCGTGGGGCGCTGCCGCACATCCTCGCCCGTCCGGCCGGGTCCGGTCCAGCACCGCCTACGAGTATCGAAAACGGTCGACGCCGTACCGGTGGTGGATAGCTTGCGGGCTCCATCCACTCCCGAGAGGAGCCACGCCCATGGCTTTGTCCCATCCCGGCGGTCGTGCCATGTCCATCGCCGGAACCACCACCCTCCGGTGGACCTGCGGCGCCGGCCCTCAGTCCTACCAGGTCTGGTTCCGCAGTGAAAGGAAGGGCACCTTCTACAACACATAGCGATGAGAAGGTGCCCTTCCTTCGTCAGCAGGTGAGGGGGAGCAGGTGGGAGGCCGGTTGCTGGGCGCGGGTGGCGGCGGCGATCTCCGCGGCGCGGGCGGGGGTCAGGGCCGAGGCGTTGAGGCGGAACTTGAGGTCGAGGTCGGCTGAGGTCAGCGGGTGGGACTCGCTGCCGCGGGAGGCGTCGACGCGGTGCTCCAGTACGCGGCCGTCGGTGGTGCGTACCCGGAGCACGGCGGCGAAGGCGTTCGGGAACAGGGCGGTGGCGCGCTCGTCGGGCACGCAGGTCACCCGGGCTGCCAGTGCCAGGACGGCTTCGTCGAGGTCGCGGAAGTCGGCCGAGCCCACGCCCAGGCCGCCGCCGCCGAGCAGCGCCGTCGCGACGGTGTACGGCCCGGAGAACTTCCCGTGATACGCCGTCTGCGGCCGGGCCTTGTCGGCGGCCGGCTCGGCGATGGTGCGCAGCACCGGGGCGGCCACGCCCAGCTCGATCGACGCGACGTCGGCGGCGCGCAGCCCGGCGGCCCGCAGCGCGAGCGCGCAGTCGATGCCGGGGTGCGTGAAGTGGTTGGTCGGGTAGGGCTTGTAGACCGTGCGCGACAGCTCCCACCGCTCGCCGAGGCCGCCGAGCAGGGCGTCGGCGTCGAAGATCCCCGAGGTGTACGCGGCGAAGAAGCCGAACCGCCCCTCCAGCACCGTCGGCGGGCCGGTCAGCCCGTCGGCGGCGAACACGGCCGCGCTGACCCCGGCGTGCGCCGCCCAGCCGCAGTGCGTCTTCTTGACCGTGCCGCCGGTGCGATTGGCCTCCAGCAGCCCCGCGCCCATCGACGCGGCGATGCCCATCGCGTGCCCGATCCCGGCCGCGTCCAGTCCGTAGAGCAGTCCCGCCGCAGCCGCCCCGCCGATCGTGCCGCAGATCGAGGTGGCGTGCAGGCCCCGCTCGAAGAACACGGAGTTGCGCAGCTCCCGGTCGTACGCGGCCATGCCGAGCCGGTTGCAGATCTCGATCCCGGCCGCGACGGCGCGCACCAGCGACGGGCCGTCCGCGCCGGTGGCCTCGGCGGCCGCCAGCGCGGCGGGCACGATGCTCGCGCTCGGGTGCAGCACCGACGGCAGGTGCGTGTCGTCGAAGTCCAGCGCGTGCGCCATGACCCCGTTGACCAGCGCCGCGGCGGGCGCGGGCAGCCGGTCGCCCGCGCCGATCAGGGTCGCCTCGGGTGTGCCGCCCCAGCGGCGCACCGACGCGAGCACCGCCCGCACCGCGGGATCGTCCTGCGCGGCCAGCGCCAACCCGAGGATGTCGAGGATCCGGTCCGGCACCCCGTCCGGGACCGCGCCTTCCCGGCAGCCCGCGGCGAACTCGGCGAGCCGCGCCACCGCGTGCTCTGGGGAGTGGTGCGAGACGGCATCGGATCCCGTGGGCCGAGGGCCGGCGGCGTCGCCGCTCGGACGGGGTGCGGCAGCGGGACCGTCGATGGCCTGCTCGGTGGTCATGCCAGCACCGCCAGCGGGCGGACCGGGGCGCCGGTCGCGCCGACCAGGGGGAGCGGGTTGAGCACGAGCAGGATCTCGCGGGCGCCGGTGGCCAGCAGCGGGTCCAGGTTCATCGTCTCGATGATGTGCACGCCGTGCTCGACGAGCAGCACCCGGTGCGCGGGCAGCACGGCGTGGCCGCGCCCGGCGGGGATGTGCTCGAAGGCGATGGTCTCCGCGCCGACGGCGGCTGGGGAGTGCGCGGCCAGCCAGCGCGCGGCCGCCTCGTCCGGGCCCGGGGTGCCGTCGCGCACGCCGATGAAGGCGTCGTGTTCGGACCAGCGGCGGGACCAGCCGGTGCCGATCAGGATCACCTCGCCAGGGGCCAGGGTCAGGCCCGCCGCGGCGCGGTCGAGGTCCTCGGGCGTGATCGCGTACGCGGCGGGCAGCACGTCCACGCCGTGCGCGCGGGCCACGTCGAGCACCACGGCCCGGCCCAGGTACGGCGGGAACGTGTCGATGCCGAGGTCGCTGAAGCCCAGGTGGGACTGCAGCGGTGCGGCGGGGCGGCCGCCGTGCAGCAGGCCGTCCTGCGACACGTGCGACAGCGCGTCGACGTGCGTGCCGACGTGGCCGCCGGTGACGATCAGCTCGTTGGCGGCCGAACCGCCGTCGGGGCGCGTCATGTCGCCGTGCCGGCGTTCCAGAGCCATCCGGAACGGCGGATGGTTCGGCGACTGCGGCATGCCGCGGCGCATCGGCTGTGCGAGGTCGAGGACCCGCCGCCCCCGGAGCGCCTCCCACGGGGTGACGGATGCGGCCGCGTCGCTGCTCGGCGACGCCGTGCCGCCGGGCAGTGCTGTCGTGTCGTGCCCGGCGGCGCCGTTCGCGGTGCGCGACGGTGCGATTCGGCCGCTCGGGGCGGGTAGCAGTGCGTGCCGGTCCTGGTCGAGGCCCTGCATCAGATCACTCCCGTGTCGCGCAGTGCGGCCAGCTCGTCCGGGGTGAGGCCGAGCCGGTCGCGGTAGACGGTGTCGTTGTCGGCCCCGCGAGGCCGCCCGGTCCAGCCGATGCGGCCGGGGGTCTGGGACATGCGGTAGAGCACGTTCGGCATGCGCAGCGGGCCGAGCACCGGGTCGTCGACGGTGGTGATCGAGTCGAGGGCGGCGAACTGCGGATCGGCGAAGACGTCGGTGATGTCGTAGATCGGGGCGACCGCGGCCTGCGCCTCGTCGAACGCCTGCGCCACTTCGACCAGGTCGCGCTGCGCGATCCACGCCCCGACGTGGGCGTCCAGCTCGTCGGCGTGCGCGGCGCGGCCTGCCCCGGTCGCGAACCACGGTTCGGCGATCACCTCGGGGTGCCCGACCAGGCGCATGACCCGTTCGGCGATGGCCTGGGCGCTGGTGGACACGGCGACCCAGCGGTCGTCACGGGTGCGGTACGTGTTGCGCGGCGAGTTGTTGACCGAGCGGTTGCCGGTGCGCTGCTGCACGAGCCCGAGCTGGTCGTACGCCATGGCCTGCATACCCAGCACGGTGAGCATCGGCTCGACGATGGCCAGGTCGACGACCTGCCCGGTCCCGCCGCGCGCGTCGCGGTGGTAGAGCGCGGTCATGACGGCCTGCGCGCAGGTCAGCGCGGAGATGCCGTCGGCCAGCCCGAACGGCGGCAGGGTGGGCGGTCCGTCGGGTGCCCCGGTGATCGCGGCGAAGCCGCTCATGGCCTCGGCGAGGGTGCCGAACCCGGGCCGGTGCGCGTACGGGCCGTGCTGGCCGAACGCGGTGACCCGGGCGACGATCAGGCGCGGGTTGACCTCGTGCAACACCTCGGGGGACAGGCCCCAGCGCTCCAGCGTGCCGGGCCGGAAGTTCTCGATGAGCACGTCGGCGTCGGCGAGCAGCCGTTTGGCCAGCTCGGCTCCCTCGGCACGGCCGAGGTCGAGGGTGACGGTCTGCTTGTTGCGGCCCAGCATGGTCCACCACAGCGGCACGCCGTCGCGGGACGGGCCGTGGCCGCGGGACGGGTCGCCCTTCGCCGGGTGCTCGATCTTGATCACGTCCGCGCCGTAGTCGCCGAGGATCGTGGCGGCCAGGGGGCCGGCGAAGAGGGTCGCGGCGTCGACGACGGTGACGCCGGACAGGGCGGCGGGCGGCATGGGGGAACGGTACACGCCCTACCCTCAAAAAGGAAACCTCGTTACAGTGTGCGAAACGCACCCCTGGGAGGACCGCCATGGCTCGATACGATCTGCTGGTCAAGGACGGCACGCTGGTGCTGCCGTATGTCGGCACGGTACGCGCAGATCTCGCCGTACGCGATGGGAAGATCGTGTCGATCAGTGACGACCTCGACGCGGCGCAGGCCGAGCAGGTGCTGGACGCGAGCGGCCGGCTGGTCTTCCCCGGGGCCGTCGACGCCCACTACCACCTGGGCATCTACCGCGACCTGGCGCTCGACGCGGCCGAGGAGACCCGGTCCTCGCTGGTCGGCGGCGTGACCACGGTGCTGTCCTACTTCCGCACCGGCCAGCACTACCTCAACCGCACCGGCCCGTACGCAGAGATCTTCCCGCAGGTGCTCGACGCGGTCGCCGGGCACGCCTGGACCGACTACGGCTTCCACCTCGCGCCGATGGACACCGCCCAGGTCGGCGAGGTGCCGTCGCTGATCGACGAGCACGGCGTCAGCTCGTTCAAGTACTACATGTTCTACAAGGGCTTCAACCTGTCCGCCGACTCCCGCGACGCCAAGTCGTTCACCATGAGCGACGAGTACGACCTCGGCCACCTGTACCAGATCATGGAGGCGGTCGCGGCCAACCAGCGCGAGGGCCGCCGGGTCTCGCTGTCGCTGCACTGCGAGCAGGCCGAGCTGATGCGGCTGTTCATCGACCGGGTCCGGGCGGCGGGCGACCCGCAGACCCTGAAGGCGTACTCCGACGCCCGCCCGCCGCTGACCGAGCAGGTCGCCATCGGCGAGGCGACGACCCTGGCCGGCGCGACCGGCTGCCCCGTCAACCTGCTGCACCTGTCGTCGGCCGAGGCGATCGCCGCCGCGGCCGCCGCCAAGGCCACCAAACGTCTCGACCTGCGCTGCGAGGTGACGCTGCACCACCTGTGCCTGGACCACGAGAGCCTGGACCGCCGCGGCGGCCTCGGCGCGAAGGTCAACCCGCCGATCCGGTCCGTATCGGACACCGAGGCGCTGTGGGCGGCCGTGCTCGACGGCACCGTGGACTGGGTCGCCTCCGACCACGCCTGCTGCCTGGAGGAGAACAAGGGCGACGCGCTGTGGCCCGCGCTGCCCGGCTTCGGCGGCACCGCGCTGCTGTACCCGATCCTGCTCAGCGAGGGCATGCACAAGCGCGGCCTGTCCCCGCAGCGCGTCGCCGAACTGGCCGCGGGCAACCCGGCCCGCGCGTACGGCCTGGCCGGGCGCAAGGGCAGCCTGATGGTGGGCATGGACGCCGACCTGACCATCGTGGACCCGGAGCTGGAGCAGGAGGTCACCACCGACCTGCTGCTCTCCGGCCAGGACCACTGCCCGTTCGAGGGCCACAAGGTCAAGGGCTGGCCCGTCGCCACCGTCGTCGGCGGCCACCTCGCCTACCGCGACGGAACGGTCCTCGGCACCCCCACGGGCCGCTTCGTCGCCCGCTGACCCGGCCCGCCCATCCCCCCCCCGGCAACTCTCAAAAAGTTGCGGTCTCCAGGGGGTCTGGAGACCGCAACTTTTTAAGAGTTGCGACAGGTGGGGTGGCGGCGGGTCAGGCGGGCGGGAAGGGGCCGGCGCGGCCGAGCATGGCGGGGGCGGTGACGTCGAGCTGGTTCGCGATCCAGGTCCCCGTGTCGGCCAGGGCGGCCAGGTGCACGCCGGTGTCGATGCCGGAGCGCTCCAGCAGGTAGGCGAGGTCCTCGGTGGCGATGTTGCCGGTGGCCGCCGGGGCGAACGGGCAGCCGCCGATGCCGCCGGTGCTGGCGTCCAGCGCGGACACCCCGTAGTCCAGGGCGGCCAGCGCGTTGGCGTACCCCGTGTTGCGGGTGTTGTGGAAGTGCGCGCGCAGCGCGACGCCGGGCGCGACCGCGCGCACGGCCGGGACCAGTTCGGCGACCTGGCGCGGCACGCCGACGCCGATGGTGTCGGCGAGGCAGATCTCGTCGGGCCGGGTGCGCGCGGCGGCGACCAGCCCGGCCACGTGCTCGGCGGACACCTCGCCGGTGAACGGGCAGCCGAACGCGGCGGCGACGGTCAGCGTGGCGCGCAGCCCGGCGGCGCGGGCCCCGGCGGCGACCTCGTCCCACTGCGCGAGCGACGCGGCGGTGCTCATGCCCTGGTTGCGCTGGGAGAACTCGTCGGTGGCGACCAGCACGTAGTTGACCTCGTCCACGCCCGCCGAGGCGAGCGCGCGGTCGAGCCCACGCCGGTTGAGCACCAGGCCGATGTAGGACACGCCCGCGGGGCGGGGGACGGCGGCGAGCACCGCCTCGGCGTCGGCCATCTGCGGCACCCGGGCCGGGTGGGCGAACGCGACCGCCTCGATGCGGCGCACTCCCGCGGCGATCGAGCGCGTGATGTACTCGACCTTCACCTCGGTGGACAGCAGCGTCTTCTCGTTCTGCAGCCCGTCACGCGGGCCGACCTCGACGATCTCCACGACACCCTCGGTTCCTCTAGCGAAACAGCGTTTCCAAAGCATAGGATGCCGCCGTGACAGGCGCACTATCCGACATCAGGGTCATCGAGACGGGCACGCTGCTGGCCGGCCCGTTCTGCGGCCAGCTACTCGGCGATTTCGGCGCCGAGGTCATCAAACTCGAGGACCCGGGCAAGGGCGACCCGATGCGCCAGTGGGGCCGGGAGAAGCCGCACGGGCAGTCGCTGTGGTGGCCGGTGGTCGCCCGCAACAAGAAGTCCGTGACCTGCAACCTCCGCGTCAAGGAGGGCCAGGACCTGGTGCGGCGGCTGGTCGCCGACGCGGACGTGCTGCTGGAGAACTTCCGCCCCGGCACCCTGGAACGCTGGGGTCTCGGCTGGGACGAGCTGTCCGCGATCAACCCGCGGCTGATCCTGGTCCGGGTCACCGGCTACGGCCAGACCGGCCCGTACGCCCCGCGCGCCGGGTTCGGCTCGATCGGCGAGGCGATGGGCGGCATCCGGTACGTGACCGGTGAGGCCGACCGGCCGCCGTCGCGTTCGGGCATCTCGCTCGGCGACTCGCTGGCCGCCACGTACGCCGCGTACGGCACCCTCGCCGCGCTGCACGCCCGCGAGCGCACCGGCCGCGGCCAGGTCGTCGACTCGGCGATCTACGAGGCCGTGCTGGCGATGATGGAGTCCCTGCTGCCCGAGTGGGCGGTGGCCGGCTACCAGCGCGAGCGCACCGGCGCGGTGCTGCCCAACGTGGCCCCGAGCAACGCCTACCCGACCGTGGACGGCACCGAGCTCCTGATCGGAGCGAACCAGGACACCGTGTTCCGGCGGCTGTGCGAGGTCATGGGCGCACCGGAGCTGGCCGACGATCCCCGCTACGCCACCCACGGCGCGCGCGGCGCGCACCAGGCCGAGCTCGACGACCTGATCGCCGCCTGGACCCGCACCCCGCACCCGGACAAGCTGCTCGCCGCGCTGCACGACGCGGGCGTGCCGGCCGGCGGCGTCTACACGGCCAAGGACATCCTGGCCGACCCGCACGTCGCCGCCCGGGAGGCGGTCGTGCGCGTGCCGCACCCCGACTTCGGCGAGCTGCCCATGCAGAACGTCGCCCCGCGCCTGTCGGCCGACCCCGGCTCGGTGCGCTGGGCCGGGCCGGCGCTGGGCCAGCACAACGACGAGGTGTACGGCAACCTGCTGGGCCTGTCCGAGACCGAGCGGGCGCAGCTGCGGGAGCGGGGCGTCATCTGATGGCGCTGGACGCCGACTACGCGCGGGCCGGGTTCGCCCGGCGGCTCGGCTGGGGCGAGCGCCCCGCGGTGCTGCTGGTCGACCCGGTGGCCGCGTACACGATGGACGGCTCGCCGCTGCGGCTCGACACCGGGCAGGCGGCCCTGGAGGCGATGGCCGCGCTGCTGGCGGCCGCGCGGGCGGTGGGGCTGCCGGTGGTGCTGACCGGAGTGCGGTACGCCGACGCCGGCTGCGCCGAGGCCCCGCTGTTCGCCGCGAAGGTGCCCGCGCTGGCGGCGTTCGCGGCGGGCAGCCCGCTGGGCGAGTTCCCGGCCGAGGTCGCCCCCGCGCCGGGGGAGCACGTCGTGCTCAAGCATTACGCGAGCGCGTTCGCGGGCACCTCGCTGCCGGCCTGGCTGACCGCGCACCGGGTGGACACGCTGGTCATCGGCGGCTTCTCGACCAGTGGCTGCGTACGCGCCTCGGCCGTGGACGCGCTGCAGCACGGCTTCCGGCCGATGGTCGTCCGCGAGGCCTGCGCCGACCGCGATCCCGGCCCGCACGAGGCGAACCTGTTCGACCTCGACGCCAAGTACGCCGACGTGGTGAGCCTGGCCGAGGCGCTGACCCGGCTCGGCTGACCATGGGCACTCCCCGGCCCGGAACGCGGGCCGGGGAGCGGTCGTTCGGCTCAGGACGGCGGCATCAGCACGGAGTCGACGATGTACACCGTGCCGTTGCTGGTCTGCACGTTGCCGCAGACCACCTTCGCGCTGTCGTTGACCTTGAAGTCCGTGCCGCCGCCGGACACGGTCAGGTCCTGCCCCTCCAGGGTCTTGTGGGTGCCCGCGAGCTGCTCGGGCGCGGTCTTCCCGGCCACCACGTGGTAGGTCAGGATCTTCGTGAGCAGCGCCTTGTCGGCCAGCACCTTGTCCAGATCGGCCTTCGGGATCTTCGCGAAGGCGTCGTTGGTGGGCGCGAAGACGGTGACCGCCTCGGCGTTGTTGAGCGTGTCCACCAGGCCGGCCTGCTTCACCGCGGTGACCAGCGTGGACAGCAGCGGGTTGCCCGAGGCCGCGGTGGCCACGGGTTGCTTGGCCATGGCCTCGAAGCTGCCGGCGTTGTTCGGGTCCTTGGGTACGGCCGCGCAGCCGGGCCCGAACTCCTCCGCGGCCATCGCGGCGGTGCCCGTGCCGGTGGCCTGGGTGGCCATCGTGTCGGTGCCGCAGGCCGTCAGGGCCAGCGGAAACGCGAACAGACCGGCTGCCGCGAGCGCGGTCAGCCTCCTCTTGCCGAGCATGTCGGTGTCCTTCCTCCGGTGTGACTTCAGGAGGGGATTCGACGCCGGGCCCGGCATGGTTTGGTCGGATGGCCGGATTTCTTAATTTTCTGATTTCTGAGCGTTATGGGAATATCTTTCGGGTGACGCGTAGAGCGTTTCGATCACCGAGGCGTACTTGCGCACGATCGCCGCGCGGCGCAGCTTCAGGGTCGGCGTCAGCTCGTCCCCGCCCGGCGCCCACACCGCGTCCAGCACCTCGTACCGCTTGATCTGCTCGACCCGGGACAGCTCGGCGTTGCCCGCGGCGACCCCGGCCGCGATCGCGTCGGGCACCGCCGCCGCCCCGTGCCGCGCGGTGAACGACGCGACCGCCTCCGGGTCGGCCACGATCAAGGCCACGTTGTACGGCCGCCCGTCGCCGACCACGACCAGCGCGCCGATCAGCGGGCACGCCGACTTGACCACGCCCTCGATGTTGGCCGGGGACATGTTCTTGCCAGCCGCGTTGATGATCAGTTCCTTCTTGCGGTCCACGATGGACACGTACCCGTCGGCGTCGATCGTGGCCACGTCGCCGGTGCGCAGCCAGCCGTCGGCGTCGAACGCCTCGGCGGTGCGGGCCGGGTCGCGGTGGTAGCCGCGGGTCACCAGCGGCCCGCGGATCAGCAGCTCGCCGTCGTCGGCCAGGCGCACCCGCACCCCCGGCGCGGGGATGCCGACCGTGCCGGGGCGGATCGCCGCGGGCGGGTTGAGGGTGCTCGCCCCGCAGGTCTCCGACATGCCCCAGATCTCGCACACCGGCAGCCCGAGGTCGAGGAAGAACTCCAGCACCGGCACCGGCAGCGCGGCCGCACCGCACATCGCCCAGCGCATCCGGTCCATGCCCAGCCGGGCCAGCACCTGGCCGAGCACCAGCCGGTCCGCGACCCGGGCCAGCGCTCGCGCGGCCGGGCCGCCCCGCCTGCCCCGGCCCCAGCGCAGCGCCAGCCGGAACGCCCACCGCCGCGGCGCGGGCGCGTCGAGCAGCGCGTCCTCGATCCGCGCGCGCATCTTCTCGAACACCCGCGGCACCGCCGCCCAGTACGTCGGGCGCACCTGGGCCAGGGCGGGGCCGAGCTGGGTCAGGTCGGCCAGGCAGGTGATCCGCGCGCCGTAGAGCAGTTGCAGGTAGTGGCTGGCCAGGCGGTCGGCGACGTGCGCTGCGGGCAGGTAGGACAGCCCGTGGTCGGCGCGTTCCATAGGAAAGAGCGCTGTTACCGCGTCCGCCTCGGCGAGCAGGTTGGCGTGGGTCAGCTCGACACCCTTGGGCGGGCCGGTGGTGCCCGAGGTGTAGATGAGGGTGAGCAGGTCGTCGGGCTGCACGGCCCGCCACGCGGCGTCGAAGTCGAAGCCCGGCTCGGCCAGCGCGCACAGCTCGTCGAGGGTGACCGTGCCGTCGGGCCGGCCGTCGACACACACCAGGTGCTCGTAACCGGCCCCGCTGGCGATGATGCGCGCCGCGGACTGCGTCTCGCAGATCACGACCCGCGCCTGCGCGTTGTCGAGCACGTAGGCGATCTGGGCGGGCGATGACGTGTTGTAGACCGAGAACGGCACCGCGCCCAGGTGGATCGCCGCGGTGTCGGCAAGGTGGAACTCGGGCCGGTTGGCCAGCATCAGCGCGACGGTCTGGCCCCGTCGCACGCCCGCACCCGCCAGGCCTGCCGCGATGGCCCGCACCCGCTCGGCGTACTCCCGCCAGGTCAGCTCCGTGTCGGAGCCGTACGCGCCGAGCGCGACGTCGTCGGGCGCGACCGCGGCGGTCGCCTGGAAGGCCGCGCACAGGGTCGTGACGGGGGAGGTGACGGGGGGCATCGGGTCCTTTCCGGAACGGGTCAGCGCAGGTGCAGCAGCTGCATGGCGCGCACGGCGGCGGTCAGCGCGCGGGCGTAGCGGGCCTGCCCGGGGCCGGCCGGCGGGGTGAGGTTCAGGCGCTGGTGGGCGATGGTCTGCGCGGCCGTGTAGGCGAGCAGCCCGGCGGTGCCGTGGCGGCGGCCGAGCCCGGACGACTTCATGCCGCCCATGGGCGCGTCGTGCGAGGCGTACGCGGCCGCGTAGCCCTCGTTGATGTTCACCGTCCCGGCCCGCAGCCGCCGGGCCAGCGCCCGTGCCGCGCCGGTGTCCCGGCTGAACACGGCCGCGTTCAGGCCGTACTCGGTGTCGTTGGCCAGCGCGACCGCCGCGTCGTCGCCAGGCACCGCGAACACGGCCACCACCGGCCCGAACGTCTCCTCGCGGTACACGGCCATGTCCGGGGTGACCCCGGCCAGCACGGTCGGCTCGTGGAACAGCGGGCCCAGGTCGGGACGGGCCGCGCCACCGGCCAGCACCACGGCCCCGCGTCCGGTCGCGTCCTCGATGTGCCGGCGCACGGTGGCCAGCACCCGGGGCAGGCTGAGCGAACCCATCTGTGGGCCGTAGTCCAGGTCGGCGGCCAGCCGCAGCCCGCGCACGAGGGGCAGGAAGCGCTCCAGGAACGCGGCGTGCACGCTCTCGTGCACGATGATGCGCTCGGCGGACAGGCACAGCTGCCCGGCGCTGGCGAAACAGGCCCGCACGGCGGCGTGCGCGGCCTGGTCGAGGTCGGCGTCGGCGCGTACCAGCAGCGAGTTCTTGCCGCCGAGCTCTAGCGAGCAGCCGATCAGCCGCCGCCCCGCGCCCGTCGCGACCGCTCGGCCCGCGGCCGTGGAACCGGTCAGGCTCAGGTGGTCCGCGCCGTCGAGCAGCGCGTCGCCGATGTCCGCCGGTTCGCCGGTGACCTGCTGCCACAGCCCGTCCGGCAGCCCGGCCTCGGTCATCAGGTCCCGCGTCCACGCGGCGGTCCGCGCGGTCTGGGTGTCCGGCTTGTGCACCACCGCGTTGCCGGCCAGCAGCGCGGGCACGATGTCGGTGACGGCCAGCGCCAGCGGATAGTTCCACGGCGTGACCACCCCGACCACGCCGAGCGGATGGCGCACCTCGACCGCGTACGTCAGCAGCGGCAGCGCGCCGCCCCGGCGGCGCGGTCGCAGCAGGCGCGGCGCGCGGCGGGCGTAGTACGTGCTGACCAGCGCCGCGTCCAGCACCTCCTCGTGCGCGTGCAGCCGGGCCTTGCCCGTCTCGTGCTGCACCAGGTCGAGGATCTCGTCCTGGCGGCGCAGCAGGAGCGCGGCGAAGCGCCGCACCGGCCGGGCCCGCTCGCGTGCGGGCAGGGCGGCCCAGCCCGACTGGGCCGCGCGAGCCCTGGTGTAGGCCAGCGCGACATCGTCGGCAGTGGACTGCCGCACGGGTGGGAGGGGCTCGCCGGTGAGCGGCGCCAGCGGAGTGGCGACGGCTGCCCGGCGTCGAGGGATGCCCATGCGTGCACGGTAGCCCTTCGGACCGCAAACGCAAGAGGCTGTCGTATCAACGCTGGTCAGCGCCGTATAAATCAAGCGCGCTTGACTTTTATTGGTCGGCTCATGAGGGTTGACTCCGTGGCTGACCTCGTGACCTCGACCGTGGAGCGCGGCGTCGCGACGCTGACGCTGGACTCCCCGCACAACCGCAACGCCCTGTCCGCCGTGCTCGTCGCGCAGCTCGGCGAGGCGCTGACCGCCGCGGCGGCCGACCCCGGCGTACGCGCCGTGGTGCTGACCCACACCGGCCGCGTCTTCTGCGCCGGCGCGGACCTGACCGAGGCCGCCGGCGGCGGGATCGCCGAGGGCACCGTGCGCCTGCTGGGGCTGCTACGGGCCATCGTCGACCTGCCGAAACCGGTGGTGGCGCGGGTGGACGGCCAGGTGCGCGCGGGCGGCCTGGGCCTGCTCGGCGCGTGCGACATCGCGCTGGCCGGGCCCGCCTCGGGCTTCGCGTTCACCGAGGCCAGGCTCGGCGTCGCCCCCGCCGTGATCTCGCTGACCACGCTCACCCGGATGCCGGAGCGCGCCGCCGCGCGCTACTTTCTGACCGGCGAGGTGTTCGACGCCGTCGCCGCCGTCGCCTGCGGGCTGGTCACCCAGGCTGGGGACGATGTGGACGCGCTGCTGGCCGGCGTGCTGGACGGGCTGCGCGCCGCCTCGCCACAGGGCCTGGCCGCGTCGAAGTCGCTGACCACCGCCGTGGTGCGCCGGGCTCTGGACGAGCACGGGTTGCGCCTGGCCGAGGAGTCGGCGCGGCTGTTCGCCACGGACGAGGCGGTCGAGGGCATGACGGCGTTCCTGCAGCGCCGCAAGCCGTCCTGGGCGGCGTGACCAGCATATCGATATGTTGGCATAAATCATCGCTTGTCTCGTCAAGGGAAACGGTGTTCCACTGTGCGAACCAGATTCCCTCGACGAGAGGAACAGTGATGATCAGACGAGCGATCCTCGTGCTGGCCATGATCACCGCCGCGGTGGCGGGCTTCGGCTCGCCCGCCGCGGCCGACAGCTCCACCCCGGGTGCGTACGCCGTCGGCTATGTCGACGCCTCGGTCAGCGCCTCCGGCCGCTCCTTCAGCGCCCGGATCTACTACCCGGCGGCGACGGCGGGGCAGAACGCGGCCGTGGCCGCCGGACGCTTCCCGGCCATCGCGTTCGGGCACGGCTTCCTGCAGAGCGTCAGCAAGTACTACAGCACCATGCAGCACCTGGCCTCGTGGGGCTTCGTGGTGGCCGCGCCGACCTCGCAGGGCAGCCTGTTCCCGAGCCACAGCGCCTTCGCCGACGACCTCAACGCCCAGCTCACCTGGCTCGTCGCGCAGGACACCACGGCGGGTTCGCGCTTCAACGCGCACATCAACACCGCCAAGCTGGGCCTGTCCGGACACTCGATGGGCGGTGGCGCGAGCGTGCTGGCGGCCTCCCGCAACCCCGCGGTCACCACGGTCGCCAACCTGGCGGCCGCCGAGACCAACCCGTCGGCCGCGGCCGCCGCCGCCTCGGTGACCGTGCCGATGATGCTGGTCGCCGGGCAGAAGGACGGCACCGCGCCGATCGCGAGCCACCAGCGCCCGATCTACCACGGCAAGCCCGCGCCCAAGCAGCTGCGCACCATCGTCGGCGGCTTCCACTGCGGCTTCATCGACACCTCGTCGGCCTTCTGCGACAGCGGCACCATCACCCGGGCCGTCCAGCTGCAGATCACCCGGCGGGTGCTGACCGACTGGTTCCGCTACTACCTGGCGGGCGACACGACGGCGTACAACGCCGTGTGGGGCCCCGGCGCGACGGGCGACCCACAGGTCCTGTTCGAGGGCGTCGCCTAGGTGGGGAGGATGCCGGGCGCGTCCGCCGATCGCGGCACGCGCCCGGCGCCATCGCGACTCAGACCCGGCCCGCCGCGTAGACGCGCGCGCCGAGGTCGGCCAGCACCGCGTTCGCCGCGCGGCGGCCGGAGACCAGGGCGCCCTGGACCGAGCTGGTGTCGCGGTGGTCGCCGCAGACGTAACGGCCGTAGCCGTGGCGCACGGGGCGGCGCATCCGGTGCGGGGCGGGCATCGCGGGCAGCGCGTGCGGGATCCGATACGCGTCGAGGAACTGCCAGCCGGCGGTGGGCACGTCGTACAGCACCGCCAGCCGGGCGCGGACCGAACGTTCCAGCGCGTCGATCGGCGTGCTCATGTCCAGGGTGGACGTGGCGATCAGCGCCCGCCCGTCGGTGGCGTACCCGGCCGCGGCGGCGGTGAGCACCACCGTGTTGGTCACCAAGCCGCCGCCCCCGGGGTCCACGGTCAGCATCGGGTGCACGGACGGAGCCCCGAAGCAGGCGTGGTAGAACGTGGTCACCCCGTGCCAGGCAGGCCTCCGCAGGCCGGGTAGCAGCGTCGCGGCGGTGGCGCCGTCGGTGGCCACCACGACGGCCCGCGCGGTGACCTCGTCGCCGCCCGCCACCGCCACACCGTGCGCGGTGAGGTGCTCGACCCGCGCGTCGCAGCGCACCGATCCCGCGGGCAGCCGCGCCGCGAGCAGCCGGGGCAGCGCCTGCATGCCCTGGGCGGGCACGGCCGCGCCGCCGCGCAGGAACATGCGCCACATGAGATGGAAGAAGCGGCCCGAGGTGTCGAGCCGGTCCTCCAGGAACACCCCGGCCAGGAACGGGCGCAGCACCCGGTCCACCGTCGCGGGGGCGAGGTCGGCCAACCTCAGCTCGTCGAGGGTGCTCACGTCCGGTTGGCGCAGCACCGCGGCGGTCGAGCCGAACGTGTCCCGGGCGGCCAGCTCGACCAGCGTCAGCGCGTCGGCGGCCGGCACCAGCCCGGAGGCCAGCGCGAACGCGGCCGTCGGGCCGGGTCGCAGGTGATGGGTGCGCCCGGCCCAGTGCACCGCGACGCCGCGCGTGAACGGCCGCAGGTGCAGGTCGGTGAGGTCGCACTCCTCCTGGAGGGCGGGGTAGGCCGGGCACAGCGTCTGGAAGCCCCGGTCCAGCAGGAAGCCGTCGACGGTGTCGGTGCGCACCCGCCCGCCGATGTCGTCGGACGCCTCCAGCACGGTCACCCGCAGCCCCGCCTCGGTGATCCGCCGGGCGGCGACCAGGCCGGCCAGTCCCGCGCCGACGACGGCCACGTCGCAGTGTTCCGCCATGTTTTCAGGCTAGGCCGCCGCACCTGCGGCGCAGCGCCTTTCGCGGGAGTGCGTCGGTTGATCGCAACCTGGTTCCTCTAGCGAAACGCCGTTTCCCGTACATAGGATGCACGGCACCGGGCCGGACCGCCCGGTCCCAGCCCTGGAGGTAGGCGCATGGCCGTCCCCGCCGTCGACGAGCAGGTCCGCGAGATCGCCGCGTATCCAGGACGGCCGCCGGTGCGGGTCGCGCGCGGGCGCGCCGCCCCGTTCGGCTGGTGGCCCGCGATCTGCGTGGCGCTGGTCGCGCTGATCGACCGGATCGAGTACAACCTGCTGGCCGGGGCGCTACCGGCGATCCAGCGCGAGTTCGGGTTCGACGACGGCGCGGCCGGGGCCATCGCCACCGCCGGAGCGATCGCCGCGGTGCTCCTGCTGCTGCCCGCCGGGCGGCTGGCCGACACCGGGCGGCGCACCTGGACCGTGGCCGCCGTGGTCGCCGTGTGGGCGCTGCTCACCCTCGGCACCGGTCTGGCCGGCTCCTACGCGATGCTGTTCGGCGTGCGGGTGCTGCTCGGCGCGGCCGGTCAGCTCTACAACCCGCCCGCGTCCAGCCTGCTCGGCGACCTCTACCCGGGGCCGAGCCGGGCCCGCGCCTACGGGCTCGAACGCGCCGCCTACTTCGCGGGCCTGCCGATCGGCGTGATCGCGGGCGGGGCGCTGGCCAAGGCGTACGACTGGCGCACCGGCTTCTTCATCGTCGCCATCCCGGGCGCGGTCATCGCGCTGCTCATGCTCACGGTGCGCGAACCGGTCCGCGGCATCGGCGACCGCCTCAGCTCCTGGTACGCCGACCCGGCCGCCCAGCCGCCGGCTGAGTCGCGGCGCGACGCTGCAGGCGAGGCGGCGACGTCGGCAGGAGGCTCAGCGCTCACTGTGGCGACGGCCGACGGTCCCGCAGACGGACCGCGCGAGACGGCCGGCTCCGTCGCCGGCACAGCCGGCATGTCAGGGCTGGTGGCGCAGGTGCGCGAGCTGTGGCGAATCCGCACGCTGCGCTCGGTGGTGAGCGGGCTGAGCATCCTGTTCTTCGGGCTGGGCGGGCTGTTCTTCTGGATGCCGTCGTTCTACCAGCGCGAGTTCGGGCTCGACGAGGCCGCCTCGGCGGCGGTCGGCGGCGGCGCCGGCCTGGTCGGCATCCTCGCCGGCATCGGCCTGGGCAGCTGGCTCGGCGACCGCGGGCACGGCCGCCGTCCCGGCTGGCGGGTGCGGCTGGGTGGCTGGTCGCTGCTGTTCGGCACGGTCGCGCTGGCCGGGGCCGTGGCGGTGGGACCGATCGTGGCGCAGGTGGTCTGTTTCGGACTCGCCAACGTCGGCTTCGCCGGGGCCATCGCGAACCTGACCGCGGCCAACGCGGACGTGGTCGAGGCGTCGCGGCGCGGTCTGGGCTTCGCGGTGCTCCAGTCGGTGATCACGCTGGGCGGCGCGCTCGGCCCGTGGCTGATCGGCGAGGCCTCCGACGCCACCGGTTCGCTGCGCCTGGCGTACGCCGTGGTCATCGCTCCGCTGGTGGTGGGCAGCCTGATCGTGCTCCGGGCCTGGCGCGGCTACGACGCCGACGCCGCCGCGGCACTGTCGCCGTCCAGTGTGTGATCGTCCGACTTGCCAGGCAACCGGGCGTATCGGCGTCCAAGATACGCACACCTGCCGGGCAATTCGGACGATCAAGGACAGGGGACCTGGTGGGATCCCTAGGTCCGGTGGCCGGGGAGTGTCGGTGACCTTGCAGAAGGCCGGGTCGAGGGCGCGGCGGCTGACAGCATCCGGGCCATGACACCCCCAACCCACACCCTCGCCCGGAGGCTGCTCGGGGCGGCGGGCGCGCTGACGCTCGCCGCCATCGGTCTGTCCGCGCCCGCCGCCGCGGTGGAGGAGAAGGAACCGCCGCGCCGCCCGTACAAGCAGGTCAAGATCTGCGATCTGAGCATGTGCTACATCGCCTGGCGGGTGATCGACTCCGACGGCGACGGCTGGTGCGACGCCGACGAGCTGGCCGCCCGCACCGACCCGTTCGACCCGGCCAGCTTCCCGTCACCACAGTTGGTCGCCGAGCTGGCGATCGGGCGGCAGCTGCCGTCGTTCGAGTACGGCCAGGGCGTCTTCGTGCTGCTCCCGCTGGAGACGGTCAAGCTGCGCGAGCAGGTCGACCGGGGCTGGCTGGAGTCGTTCCCGCTGCCGGCCCGCAAGGACTCGCTGGCCCGCATGGGCGTCGACGGCAAGCTGCTCGACGCGTTCGGCCTCGACCCGAGCAGCGACGGCATGACCCTCGGCCTCGACCTGCCCGGCAGCGGCGGCGACGGGCTGCCAGCGGGGATCAAGCTGGGCGGCCTCGACATCGCGCTGATCAGCGCGGGCGGCGGCGCCTCGTACGCGGCGGACCGGGGCGGGGTGAAGAACAACACCCGCGACGAGGACGGGTTCGGCGACGTCACCGAGTACTACGACGGCTCCTCGGCGCACACCCGGGTGGACCGGGACACCGGCCGCACCGAGATCGCCTACACCGATGAGAACGGCGACAACAGCGCGATGGTGACCATCGACCGGGACTTCGGCTACGACGGCGAGACGCGGGTCGAGACGGAGACCACCACCGTCACGGACGCGGGCGGCAGGGTGCAGTCGGAGTCGACCACCACCACCCGCACGGGCAAGGACGGCAGCACGGAGAGCCAGACCGACAAGACCACGTACAAGCGGGACAAGGACGGCAACGTCACCGGCACCACCGTCACCCACAGCGAGTCGTCGAAGCCGGCGAACGGCTCCACCACCAGCGGTTCGGTCACCTACCGTTGCGACGCGAACGGCGAGAACTGCACGCAGGTGTCCTCGACCGGCGGCTACTACGACGAGAGCCAGCAGCCGGCCGTCATCACCGAGGAGGTCGTCCAGGGCGTGCTGCGGGTGCGGGGCGCGGCGATCAACGTGGTCCAGGGCTGGACGCCGCCGGGTGACGGCGAGCCGGAGACCCCGGACCCGAGCGTGATCGTCAACATTGACCCCGACTACGTCGGCGAGTTCGTCCTCGTCGAGCCGAAGCTGACCACGCACGCCCAGCCGGAGTTCGCCAATGGGCTGCCGAACCCCATGGACGGCGCGGTGCCGCCGACCGGCGGCGGCTGCGGCGGCCTCTGCTGACCCTGACGCCGCCGGGCCCGGCCCCGACCTTCCCCGGTCGGGCCCGGCGGCGTCAGCCGCGTTCGAGGACCAGCAGCTTCTGTGCCGTGACCACGGCGACCGCCAGGGTCTTGTAGCCGACCGAGTCGAACAGCACCGTCATCCGGTCCTTCTCGTAGCCGAGCACCATGCCCGTGCCCCAGTCGGCGTGGCGCACCGTGCTGTGCAGCGGGTACGGCACATCGTCGTCGATCACTTCCGAGGTGCCCTCGTGGCAGCTGTCGCAGTGCCCGCAGACGTCGTTGAGCTGCTCGCCGAAGTAGCCCAGCAGCGCCTGCACCCGGCACCCGCGCATCTCGGCGAAGCGGCGCATCATGTCGGTGCGCGAGCGCTGGCCCGCCTGGTATCGCCCGTGCTCGGCGAGCGCGTCGCGGGCCGCCTGGTCGGGCAGCGGCGCGAACCGCGGCACGCTCAGCTCGCCCTTGGTCCCGGTCGCCACCGCGCCGACCTGTTCCAGCAGGCTCAGGTGCGCGGCGAGCTTGCGGGTGTTGTAGCCGGTGGTCTTGGCCAGCGCGGTCTTGGTGACCGGGCCGCTGTGCAGGGCCGCCGCGACGGTGCGCAGCTCGGCCAGGTCGGGCGCGCCGCCGTTGAAGAAGCGTTGCAGGGCGACGTCCTCGGCGCGGTGCAGCAGTAGCGCGTGCGCGGGTTCGCCGTCGCGGCCGGCCCGGCCGATCTCCTGCAGGTAGCTGTCGGGGGAGTCGGGCAGGGCCATGTGCACCACGAAGCGGATGTTCGGCTTGTCGATGCCCATGCCGAACGCCGACGTGGCGACCATGATCGGCACCCGGTCGGCGAGGAACGCCTCGTGCGCGCGGGAGCGCACCCCGGCCGCCATGCCGCCGTGGTATGCCGTCGCCTCGTAACCGGCCTCGTTGAGCCGCTGGGCCAGGTCCTCGGCGGCGCGCCGGGTCGCCACGTACACGATGCCCGGCGGGGTGGCCTCCTCCAGCAGCTTGAGCAGCCGCCGCCAGCGGTAGTCCTCGCTCGGGCAGTGGGTGGCCTCCAGGAACAGGTTGGGCCGGTCCAGCCCGGTCTGCACCACCTTGGGCTTGCGCAGCCCGAGCCGGGCGATGATGTCCTCGCGCATCGGCGGCGACGCGGTGGCGGTCAGCGCCACCACCGGCGGGCGGCCCAGGCCCCGGATCAGGTGCCCGATGGTGAGGTAGTCGGGCCGGAAGTCGTGGCCCCAGGACGAGATGCAGTGCGCCTCGTCGACCGCGACCAGCTTCGGGCGCAGCGCCTTCACCTCGGCCATCCGCTCCGGCGAGCTGAGCTGCTCCGGCGTGATGAACAGGAACCGGGCCGTGCCCTCACGCAGCTCCTTCAACGCCGCGGCCTGCTTGGCCGGGGTCTCCGCGGAGCTGATCCGCACCGCCCGCAGGGCCGGATTGCCCCGGTCGTTGAGGTTCGCGATCTGGTCGTGCTGCAGGGCCAGCAGCGGTGAGATCACCACGGTAGGTCCCTTCAGGAGGGACGCGGTGACCTGGTAGACGGCCGACTTTCCGCCACCGGTGGGCAGCACCACCATCGCGTCGCGGCCGCGCAGCAGGGCGCGCATGGCGTCCAGCTGCGCGGGCCGCAACCGGTTCCAGCCGAAGTGGTCACGGGCGGCGCGGCGCAGGCGCAGGGAGCGGAATAAGAACATCATCGCCGCGACTCTAACCAGTTCCGCCGACACACAAACGTCACCGGAATGCCATCCGTCGACGCGTATGGATGAAGATCAGATGCGGGTAGCGTTGCCGACCAGGGCTGTTATCGCGGCGGCGGTCTCTGGCAGATTTTCGTCACCCGGGCAGTCGGTGTACATGACGGTGACCGTGCCGGCGCCGCCCATCCGATGGACGGTGACGGTGTACTGGAAGGCGTCGGCGCACTTGGTCGGGGCGGTGGGGCGGGCGGCCTCGGTGTCCAGCCGCGGATCGGCGGCCAGCGCCTGGAGCTCCTCGCGCTCCGAAGTGGTCAGTACACCCGATTTGGTGCCTCTGGAGCGGTCTGTCAGGGTCCAGGCTCCGGCCGGGTCGACCGTGATCCGGTCGTCCACACCGGCGAAGCCGCCGGTCCGGTACACGGCTACCGCAGCGGGGGCGGGCGAGGCCGTGCCGACCGGGCTGGGCGAGGACGCGCGGACCGGGCTGGGCGATGCTCCGGGGTCGGCCGGGGTGCAGGCCGTGGTGAGCGACAGCAGTGCCACGAGGGCGGCGATACGCGGTCCGGTCATGCTTCCTGGGACGGCCCGGGTCGCGGAGCGGTTGCCTGCCGGCAGTGTCTGTGCCATGTGCTGCAGTCTATGCGTCCTGCCGCGCGATCCACTCAGCCGGGCAGGCCCGCGCGCGCCCGTAACGCGGCAAGATCCAGTACGGTCACCGACATGCGGCTGGTCCGGATCCAGCCCGCGCTGCGCAGCACGCCGAGCGCCTTGCTGACCGCCTCGCGGGAAGCGCCCACCCAGCCTGCCAGCTCGTCCTGCGACAGCGGCAGCGCGATCGCGATGGCGTCGCCGTCCGGGCGGCCGAAGCGCTCGGCCAGCTCGACCAGGCGCGCGGCGACCCGGCCGGTGCTGTCCTGCGCGCCGAACTCGACGCGCTTGCGGTCGGCGTCGCGCAGCCGCTCGGTGAGCAGCCGCATCAGCAGGAACGCCACCCGGCCGTGGGCCTGCAGGTAAGCCTCGAACTCCGCCAGCGGCATGACCAGCGCCGTCACCGGCTCCAGCGCGGTGAGCGTGGCCGAGCGCGGCGCGCGGTCCACCGCGGACAGCTCACCGAGCAGCGCGCCGGGTCCGCGTACGGCGAGCACGACCTCGCCGCCCGCGGCGGTGTGCGAGGACGCCTTGACCCGGCCCGCGCGCAGCATGGCGACCCAGTCCGAGCGGTCGGCCTCCCGGCACAGCACCTCGCCGCGGCTCCACCGGCGCAGGGCGCTGCGCCGGGTGAACTGCTCCTGCTCGGGGGGTGTGAGCAGGCTCCAGAAGTCACCGCTCACGCCGTCTCCTCGCTGCGCTCCACGGCTGCCTGAGCCGGGATGTTCATCGACCGCATCCCGGTGACGGCGTACGCGCGTACCGTGGCGATCCGGCCCTTGACCGGCAGGTCGCCCAGCGGCGCGGCGGTGATCGCGTCCCCGGCGGCCAGGCGGGTCGCCTCGCCGATGACGACCTGGCCGGGTTCGGCCAGCGTCTGCAGGCGGGCGGCGACGTTCACCGCGTCGCCCATCGCGTTGAAGCCGCGCAGCTGCTCACTGCCGATGTTGCCGACCAGCGCCGGGCCGGTGTTCGCGCCGACGCGGAACCGGGGCCAGTCGGGGTGCCCGGCCGCGATCCGGTCGACGCCCTGCTGCATCGCCAGCGCCGCGCGCACCGCCCGCAGCGCGTGGTCGGGCTGCCGGGCCGGGGCGTTGAACAGCGCCAGCAGGGCGTCGCCGACGAACTGCACGACGGTGCCGCCGTTGTCGAGGATGGCCGGCACGGCGACGCCGTGGTAGCGGTTGAGCATGCGCACGATCTCGGCCGGCTCGACGCCTTCCGAGAACGTGGTGAAGCCGCGCAGGTCGGCGAAGAGCGCGGTCACCTCGACCACCTCGCCGCCGAGCGCGGCCTGGTCGGGGTCGGCGAGCAGCGCGGCGGCCACGTCCGGCGACAGGTAGTGCCGGAACAGGGTGCCCAGCGTGCGCGACACCTCCCGCTCGGCGGACAGGGCCGCGGCGGCCCGGTCGAGCACCGCGGTCTGGCCCTCGGTCAGCCCGAAGCGCTCGGCCAGCCGGGCGGCGACCGGCCCGGTGGCGGCCCCGGTGCGCTCGCGCTCCTGCAGCGCGGTGACCAGTTCCTCCAGCGCGGCGCCGTACTCGGCGCGGATCGCGCGGGCGGTCTGGTCCAGGGTGATCGCGTCGAACAGGCCGGCGCTGCCGCCCTCCCGGCCGTACTGCACGTAGGCGCTGTACGCGACGAAGCCGAACGCGAACGCCAGCAGCAGGTGCCACTCCCACCACGACAGCTGCCACTTGTACGCCAGCAGTACCGCCACGCTCGACTCGGCCAGCAGCGTGAACGCGGTGACGATGCTGATCAGCATGGCGGCGGGCTTGCGCCGGTGCATGGCGAAGTAGCGCAACGCGGCGACCAGGTACAGCACGACGGTGGCGGCGGTGACCCAGGCCATCGCGCCCTGCACGTCGCGCGGGCCGGGCCGGGCGCTCAGCGGCGGCAGGTCCAGCAGCTCGACCACGCCCCAGGCCAGGATCAGCGCCCACAGCCCGCCCTGCAGCCAGGGCCGGGCCCGCAGCACCGCCGCACCCCGCGCGCCCTCCAGCGGCAGCGACGAGGCCAGCGCGAACACCGCCGCGACCGCCAGGCCCACCGGCTGCGACAGGTCGAAGCCGACGGACGGGTGGTGCACCAGCACCCCCGGTGTGGCCAGCGCGTGCAGCAGCAGGAACCCGGCGCTGGCCAGGAACGCCAGCGACACCAGCAGCAGGCGCGCGTCGGCGCGTCTGCGCGCCACGGCCGAGATCCGGATGCCCAGCACCACGTTCACCGCGGCGACCACCAGCACCAGCCAGAAGTGGCTGTGCGAGTCGTGCCAGGCGATGTCCGTGCCCGGGACAGCGAGCAGCAGCCACAACCCCGCCATCGGCAGTGCCAGGTGCAGCAGCCAGACCAGGGCGCGCACCGGCTGGACGGCAGGCGGGAGGAAGGGGCGCGACACGCCGACACCCTACGCCCCAGCGCCCCACCGCAGCACTGTCGCGAATCCGCTCTGTGGACTTGTACGCAGACGCACCGCCCGCATCGGGGGTTGGCTGGACTCGTCGCCGGTGCTGTGTCCGGCGGCGTTAGGAGCTGACCATGAAGCGCAACGGGCCCCTCATCACGCTGCTGGCCGGCCTCGCGCTCGCGGCCGTGCTGATCACGATGAACCTGTCGCTCACCAAGGGCGGCGGCGAACCGGACCCGGCCGGGCTGGGCGCGGCGGTGGCCTCGGCCGCGCCTGCGGCGTCCGCGCCGCCGTCGCCGACCGCGTCCGCCTCCGCCGCCGCGCCCGCCGCGCCCGCCGAGAAGGTGAACGCCACCTGGGCGGGCACCGTGGACGGCGGCGGCGCGACGATCGCGATCGCGGTCACCGACGGCGTCGCGGTCGCGTACCTGTGCGACGGCAAGAAGGCCGAGGTGTGGCTGCAGGGCACCGCGGCCGACGGCAAGCTGGCGCTGACCGGCAAGAAGGGCGCGACCCTCACCGGGACCTTCGGCGGCGGCAAGGCCACCGGCACGGTCACCGCGAACGGCCGCAAGTGGACCTTCACCGTGAAGGCGGTCGCCAAGCCGTCCGGCCTCTACCGCGCCACCGCGACCGTACGCAACGCCAAGGTCGTCGGCGGCTGGATCGTGCTGCCCGACGGCAGCCAGGTCGGTGTCGTCACCGTCGACGACGTGCCCCAGCCCGCGCCCGCGATCGACCCGGCCACCGGCGCGGTCACCGTCGACGGCGCGGCGCTGACCGCCGCACCCGTCACCGGCGTACTCGCCGAGAACTGACCGGGGCCAGGACATGAATCGACCATTCGCCGGAGGAAGGAACAAGGCATGAGCGACGAGACCACCAGGCGTGCCAGGGTCTCGGCGGCCGGGCTGTACGTGCCGCTGCTGCTCGGTGCGATCGTGACCGTGACGCTGGGCGTGTACGGCAGCGTGCACACGCCGACCGGGATCTCGGTGAACGTGGCCGGCTTCTCCGGCCCGCAGACCGTGAAGGTGTGGCTGGCCAGCGGGGCGGCGCTGCTCGCACTGGTGCAGCTGGTCAGCGCGTTGGCGATGTGGGGCAGGTTCGGGGCGAACGTGCCATCGTGGATCGGGCCGCTGCACCGCTGGTCGGGCCGGATCGCGTTCCTGCTGACCGTGCCGGTGGCCGTGCACTGCCTGTACGCGCTGGGCTTCGCCACCTACGACACCCGCACCCTGGTCCATTCGCTGCTGGGCTGCTTCTTCTTCGGCGCGTTCACGGTCAAGATGCTGAGCCTGCCCAAACGCGGCCTGCCCGGCTGGACCCTGCCGCTGCTCGGCGGCGCGGTCTTCGCCCTCCTCACCGGCCTGTGGCTCACGTCGTCCTTCTGGTACTTCACCACGATCGGGGTGCGTTTCTGATGACCCGGGAGACCGCGATGCACGACCACACGACCACCGGCGGCTGCGCGGCCGGCTGCGCCTCCCGGCGGGCCGTGCTGGCGGGCGTGGCCGGGGCGGCCGCACTGCTGACGGGCTGCCAGGCGTACGGCCAGAGCAGCCAGCCGGAACCGCAACCCGCCGACGCGGGGCCCACCGGCCCCGCCGAGCCCGCTCCGGGCACGACCGGCCCCGGCGACCCCGCCGCGTCAGCCCCCGCCGGCACGACGCCCGCCAAACCGGCGGGCAAACCGCTGGTCGAGACCGCCAAGGTGCCGGTCGGCGGCGGCGTGATCCTCGAAAGCGAGCGCCTCGTCGTCACCCAACCACAGGCGGGCGTGTTCAAGGCGTTCTCCGCCGTCTGCACCCACCAGGGCTGCACCGTCACCAGCGTCGACAACGGCATCATCGAGTGCGGCTGCCACGGCAGCCGCTTCCGCGCCACCGACGGCTCCGTCGCCGGCGGCCCCGCCAACGCCCCCCTGCGCGAAACCCGCGTCACCTCCGACGCCACCACCGTCTACCGCACCTAGGCGAAGGAAGGGCACCTTCTTATCGTTATCCGTAGAAGAAGGTGCCCTTCTTAACGCCGATAAACTGGGGACGTGCTGCGATGAGCGGGTTCAGTTACGCGGAGGTCGGCGCGACGCGTGCCGACGTCCTGCCGCGCGGCTATAACCACCTGCGCTACCGCACCCGCATCGGTGACGCGTCGGTGCTGGCGGCCGCCGCCGAGGCGGTGCTGACGTTCGCGCCGCAGCGCGCGATCGGGGTGCGGATCACCGCCGACGGTCCGCGCGCGGTCGAAGGGCTCACGGTGACCTCGGGCCTGGGCGTCGGCTCATTGCGCATCGCCGCCCCCTGCGAGGTCGTATGGGTCGAGGGCGGCCCGCAGCGCGCCGGGTTCGCCTACGGCACCCTCGCCGGCCACCCCGAGTCCGGCGAGGAGGCCTTCCTCGTCGAGGTGGCCGACGAGTCGGTGTGGTTCTCCGTGATCGCGTTCAGCCGCCCCGCCCGCTGGTACACCAAGGCGGCCGGCCCGGTGGTGGTCGGCTTCCAGCACACGTACGCCCGCCTCCTGGGTCGCGCCCTGCGCCGCCTGACCGCGCGGAACGGCCACGCCCGGTAGGGAGCCGGGCGTGGCCGTGTGTGCCCGTCAGAGGCGTGAGCTGGCGCTGACGGTGAAGCCGGTGTTCACGGCCGCGCCCGCGTTGGTGTAGCAGCTGACGTCACGGACGTACAGGTCGACGCCCGAGATCGTCCACGGGAAGTTCAGGCCGCAGAAGTTCGAGTTCGAGCCGGCCGCGGTGACCTGCACGGTGAGCGGTGCGAAGCCGATCTGCCGGAAGGTGACCAGGGACAGGCCGAGGCCCGCCGAGATCAGCGTGTTGGCGCCGTACCCGAGCACCGAGTTGAAGTTGGTCAACGCGGGGCCGACCGGCGGCGCGTTCCACAGGTAGCCGAAGTACTGCGGCGGGAAGCCCGCGCCGTACAGCGACGCCTTCTGCTGGTACGTGACCGTGAAGCGGCTGTTGACCAGCGCGCCCGCCGAGTTGAAGCAGAGCACGTTGACCTCTTGCTGGGCCGGGATCGAGGTCCAGTTGCGGATCTTGCAACGGGTGCCCACGGTGCCCACGGCCGTCACCTGCGCGCTGCCGTCGATCGGCCCGCCGGAGCCGATGTTCGGGAACTTGACGCTCCACTGGCCCACGCCCATCGGGGTGACCAGGTTGGCCGCGCCGGCCGCGTTGTACTGGCTGATGATCACGCCGGTGGGCTGGGTGTCCACGTAGCCGTAGGGCCCGGACGCGCCGACGCCGGAGGCCATGGTGAAGAACGCGCTGAAGCCGCTGTTGTCGGGCACCCCGCCGACCCGGTAGCAGCGGATGATGGCGATCTCGTTGACGCCGGACGGGAACCAGGTCTCGGCCTGGCACCAGCGCGGCCCGTTGGTGATCGCGGTGACGTGCACGACGCCGCCGGGGGCTGCCTGGCCGGGGAACGTGACCTGGTAGAGCCCGACGCCCAGCGGCGCGACGGTGGTGGCGGCCGGGGTGGTGCCTCCGGCCACCACGGCCGCGCCGTTCCAGAGCACGAACCCGAACCGGTTCGGCACGGCAGCCTGCGCGGGCGTGCCGGCGACCAGCAGTGTGCCGAGCATGGCGACGATCCCCACCAGGGTGGAGAGCACGCGAGTCGGTCTTGGCATGTTCGATACCTTTCCGTGACGGGACGGTAACTCGATACATGCAAACATGTGGATCTAACGATCTCAATGAATGTGTCGGAACCTGACTGAGAGTGAATGCCGGTTACAGGTCCTCGGCGCGGTTCTGTTCGACGACCTGGTAACCGAGCGAGTCGTAGAGGCGGCGGGCGACCGTGTTGTGGCCGAAGACGTTCAGCCCGAGCTGGGCGTCACCGGCCGCCGCCGTCGCCTGCTCGCCGACCAGCATCGCCGCGCGGCCGTAGCCGCGGCCCCGGTGCGCCGGGTCCACGTCGACGCCGAACACGAAGCTCAGGCCGGGCAGGAAGCCATGGCGCAGCCAGATCGTGCCGACGA
Organism: Catellatospora aurea; assembly: GCF_042663325.1. NCBI lineage: Bacteria > Bacillati > Actinomycetota > Actinomycetes > Micromonosporales > Micromonosporaceae > Catellatospora > Catellatospora aurea. The sequence goes on along the minus strand of NZ_JBHTAC010000001.1, from coordinate 117,483 downwards.
CCTCGTCGCCGGCGGTCACGCACCAGAAGGCGTGCCCGGGGCTGCGCAGGCCCTCGGGGAGCAGCTCGGAGTGCTCGGCGACGGACGCGGCCAGCGCGTCGGCGGGGGAGCGGCTGCCGGAGGCGGTCATCTCCTCGGCGTACATCCGGATCGCCTGCTCCAGCCACTGATCGAAGTCGACGGGCGTCATCGCCCGTCCCGCCAGGCCGTCCGGCAGGGAAACCCCGGCGGGCACCGTCTTGACCATCTGCTGCGCCCGCAGGGGGTACGCGCCGAAAAGCGCGTCCGTCACCGGGTCACCGGGCACGACGGTGACGCCCAGGCGGGTGCCGCCGTCCGCTGCGGCCCGCTCGCGGGCCCACGCCACCAGCTCTCGGCCCAGGCCGTGGCCGCGGTGCTCCGGCGCGAGCCACAGGTCGTGCAGGCTGCGCTGCTCGGGGCGGCGCGGCCGTGATCCGCCGAGGGCGAGGTATCCGGCTGCCGTGCCGCCGACCTCGACCGCGTACACCCGCCCGCCCGGGTCGTCGCGCTGGTTGGCGAGATTGCGCTCGACCTCCCGCTCGACCGTCGCCGGGTCGGTGTAACAGCGGGTGTACCGCTCCCGCAGCCGCGTCACCCATCCGGCCCGCCACCGCTCGGTCTCCGGCCCGGTCGCCTCACGCACGCTGATCATGCCGTGACCCTACGAGCGCGGGCGCGGCACGGTCCACCCGATTCGCCCCGGAACCGTCGGCGGCGGTGCGCCGTTGACCACCGTGGTGCCGGCGATCATGCCGGGCGACGGGGGAAGGCAGTGACGATGACGACGATCGGGTGCATCGGCAGCGGGTACATCGGCGGCACCGTGGCCAGGCTGGCCGTGGCCGCCGGGTACGACGTGGTGCTGAGCAATTCGCGGGGGCCGGAGACGCTGGCCGACCTCGCCGCCGAGCTGGGTCCGCGGGCCCGTGCGGGCACCGTCGCCCAGGCCGCCGCGGCGGGTGACCTGGTGCTGGTCAGCGTGCCGCTGCACGCCTACGACAGCGTGCCGCCGGAGCCGCTGACCGGCAAGGTCGTGATGGACACCAACAACTACTACCCCGAGCGCGACGGGCGGATCGAGGTCCTCGACGACGGCAGCGCCACCAGCAGCGAGCTGCTGCAGCGCCACCTGGCCGGCGCGCACGTGGTGAAGGTGTTCAACAACATCTTCTACAAGCACCTGAGCTCCCTGGCCCGCCCGGCCGGCGCGCCCGACCGCTCCGCCCTGCCCATCGCCGCCGACGACCCGGCCGCCAAGGCCGCCGTCACGGCGTTCCTCGACGCGATCGGCTACGACACCGTCGACGCGGGCCCCCTGTCCGCCGGCCGCAGATACCAGCCTGGCACGCCGGCCTACGGAACGCCCTACGGCACCTTCGACGACGAGCACGGCACCCCCGCCTCCGCCGCCGACGTCCGCGCCGCCGTCGAAGCCGCGTGACGAAACGATAGGAAGGGCACCTTCTACAACGCGGAGCGTTGTGAAGGTGCCCTTCCTTCGCTCGTACCGCGTGGGGGCTGCGGAAATGCGGGTGCGGGCGGGGTGGGGCGGTGGCAGGATCGGGCGCGTGCCCGCGCCCCATGGATTCGACTTCGCCGTACGCGCCGACGGGACCGTCGCCGTGTCCCACCACCGTGCCGTCGTGACCCTGCTGCGCGGTGATCGCGCCAAGCGTTTCCTGGACGAGGTGAAGGCCGGTGACCCGCAGGAGGTCATGGCCCGCTGGACCGGCAACTACCGGCGCGGCAACGAGCGCACCGCGCGCGACCACCCCCGCAACGCGGGCCGCTGACGCCCTGAGCTGTCGGGCCGCATCGCTCAGCGCTCCGACGTCGCGCTCAGCCCTGTACGCCCACGCTCTGCTCCTCGGTGCTCCCAGCGGCGTCGCCCGCGCGCTGTTCGACCGGCAGGCCGGCGGAGACCCTGCTCCGCCGGACCAGCAGCACGGACAGTGCCGCGACGCCCAGCACGATCAGTGGCAGCGTCATGGTCGACTTCATCGCCGCCGTGAAGCCCTCGTGGAAGGTGGTCAGCGCGAGTTGTGCGATCTCCGGTGGAGCGCCCGCGGGCAGGTGTGCGCCGCTCTGGCCCGCGCCGACCTCCATACCGCGTGATCCGGCCTCGTCGAACGCGGCGACGAAGCGCTCGCGGAACGGCTCGGGCAGCGCGGCGGCACTGGTCCGGGCCTGCGCGGCCAGGTCGACGGCGAGCCGGGCCTGCAGCAGCGCGCCCACCGCCGCCGCGCCGATGACCGCGCCGAGCTGGCGGGTGGTGTTGAAGACGCCGGACGCCGCGCCGGCCAGCCGCGGTTCGATGTCGCGCATCGCGATGGTCTGCAGCGGGGCGAAGACGCCGCCGAGACCCAGGCCCGCGACGAGCAGGCCGGGCAACAGGTCGCCGCGGTCCGAACCGGCCTGTGCGGCTATCACGACCCAGGTGAGGCCCGCCGTCCACAGGGTCATGCCGGCCAGCAGGACGTACCTGCCGTGGCGGTCGGCGAGGCGGCCCGCGACAGGGGCCACGAACATCGAGATCAGGGACATGGGTGCGGTGGTGAGCCCGGCCTGCAGGGCGGTGAGCCCGAGCACGGACTGCAGGTAGATGGTCAGCGGCAGGAACAGCCCGAGCATGCCGAAGGAGACCGCGGCGACCACGGCGTTCATCACCGAGAAGTTGCGGTCGGCGAACAGCCGCAGCGGGATCAGCGGCTCCCGGTCGCGTCGGGCGTGCGACTGCCAGACGAACCCGGCCAGGACCAGCAGCCCGGCCGCGATGACCATCGGTACGGTGACCGGGCCCCACACCCGTCCCCAGTCGTGCGACTGGCCCTCGATGAGGCCGTAGCAGATCAGGAACAGGCCCGCGGTGACCAGCGCGGTGCCGGGCAGGTCGAGCCGGTGGCGGCGGTTGAAGCGCAGGTCGGGCATGATGACCGCGGCCATGGCGAGGGCGATCACGCCGACCGGCACGTTGACGAAGAAGATCCAGCGCCAGCCCCACTCGGAGACCAGCCAGCCGCCCAGGGTCGGCCCGGTGACCGTGGCCAGCCCGGCGACGCCGCCCCAGACGCCGAACGCGGCCCCGCGCCGTTCGGCGGGGAAGATGGTGGTGATCACGGCGAGCGTCTGCGGGGTGAGCAGCGCCCCGCCGAGTCCCTGCAGGATACGGAACACGACCAGCTGGGCCGGGTCCTGGGCGAAGCCGCACGCGATCGAGGCGACGGTGAACAGGGCGAGGCCGATCATGAACAGCCGCTTCGGGCCGTGGATGTCGCCGAGCCGGCCCGCGGTGATCAGCAGGACGGCGTACACCAGGATGTAGGCGTTGAGGATCCACAGGATCTGGTTCAGGGTCGCGCCGAGGTCGTCGATGAGGTCCGGGATCGCGATGTTCACGATCGTGGTGTCCAGCAGGATCATGAAGAAGCCCAGGCACAGCACGGACAGGATGAGCCAGGGGCGGCGTTGCGGGGCAGGCTCCGCGGGCGTGCCGCCGGCCGTACGCTGAGTGATCATGGCGGTTCTCCTGTCTGCGTCCGAGCGGGTGGAGCATAGTCCTCGGACGATGAATTCCGCTGAACCGCCACGCTGCCGGGGTGGCGGCCCGGTGGTCACCACGTGACGGCACGACCTGTACGCAGAGTGATAAATTGACATATTCAAGGTAATGCGTAAGGTCTGACTCGACCGCTACGGGAGCCACGTAGCAGCGCGGAAGTGGGGCAGCCTTCCGCGGCTGAAGTCGAAGTCCGACCATGCGTGCGTTCGCGGGCGGAACGACGGCCCCGGGCTCCCTCGTCTCCCGCCCCCGCGTGCATGGCACTCCGTACGAAGGAGCTCCCATGTCCACCACACTCGCCGCTCGGCGGCGGGCCGCACTCTACGCGCTGATCGTGGCCGTCGCCTCGGTCCTGCTGCTCACCACGGCGCTGGCGAAGATCGCCGACGCGCACGGCAGCATCGTCAGCCCGGCCTCGCGCAACTACGGGTGCTGGCAGCGCTGGGGCAGTGATTTCCAGAACCCGGCGATGGCCACCCAGGACCCGATGTGCTGGCAGGCCTGGCAGGCCGACCCGCAGGCCATGTGGAACTGGAACGGCCTGTTCCGCGAGGGCGTCGCCGGCAACCACCAGGGCGCCATCCCGGACGGCCAGCTGTGCAGCGCCGGCCGCACCCAGGGCGGCCGCTACAACGCGATGGACACCGTCGGCGACTGGAAGGCCCAGACGATCGGCACCAACTTCAGCGTCAAGCTGTACGACCAGGCCAGCCACGGCGCGGACTACATCCGGGTGTACGTGACCAAGCAGGGGTACAACCCGATCACGCAACCGCTGGGCTGGGGCAACCTGGAACTGGTCGGCCAGATCGGCAACACCCCCGCCTCGCAGTGGACCCCGGAGAGCGCGGGCGGCGTGTCGATCCAGGTCGGCGGCAGCGCCAACGGCCGCTCCGGCCGGCACATCGTGTACACCATCTGGCAGGCCAGCCACCTGGACCAGTCGTACTACTTCTGCAGCGACGTGAACTTCGGCGGGGTCACGCCGAGCCAGTCGGCCTCGCCGTCGGCTCCGCCCTCGCCGTCGGCGTCCCCGTCGCCGAGCCGCCCGCCGTCGCCGAGCCCGTCCGCGTCGTCGTCCCCGCCGCCGCCCGGCGGCTGCTCGGCGACGTACTCGCTGACGGGCCAGTGGCCCGGCGGCTTCCAGGGTGAGGTCAAGGTGACCGCGGGCTCCTCCGCGATCACCAAGTGGACGGTCACGGTGACCTGGACCAACGGCCAGCAGATCACCAGCGCCTGGAACGCGACGGTCACCACCAGCGGATCCACCGCCACGGCCAAGAGCGTCGCGCACAACAGCGCGCTGTCCGCGGGAGCCAGCACCACCTTCGGCTTCCTCGGCAGCTACACCGGCTCCGCCAACGGAGCCCCCACCCTCACCTGCTCACCCACCTGATGAATGCAAGGGCACCTGCACAACGCTCCGCGTTGTAGCAGGTGCCCTTCCTCACTTCGTACCCTGTGCGGGCAGCGTCCCCGTGGCGCTGCCCGCACAGGGCGCTCAGGAGGGCGGCGCGGCGGGTCCCAGGCGCGCGGCGCGCTCGGCGGCTCGGCCCAGCTCGATCAGGTGCGCATGCCGTTCGCCGCGTTCCACCAGCAGCGTTCCGGCGAAGAACACCACCGGCGGAAATACGATCAGGAACAGCCACTGCCCGGACGCGAGCAGCACGGGCGGGTCGAACCGCTGGGTCGACACGAGGAATCCGTTGAACACGATCGGCACGACCAGCTTGATCGCCAGCGTCGGAGCCGCCATCGCGATCAACCGCCGACGCACCGGCGCGCCGGCCCGCACCAGGCAGTACAGGATGACCAGGGCGGAGAGCCCGCCCAGTACGACGGTGATCAGCCCGCTGGCCCAGAAGCCGCCGAGCCAGCCCGGGCTGTTGTAGCCGCCGAACGCGCCGATCGACCAACCGCCGTCGGGGTACCGGTGGACCTCGGCGAGCAGTGCCTCGATCGACGGCACGGCGGCCAGGACCGAGAAGCCCGCCGCGACGGTGACGGTGCGGCGTGCGCCGAGCACGTCCTGCGGGCGGGTCCGGCCGCGCACCGTGAGGGCCAGTGCTCCGCTGACGCCCAGCACCAGCACCCACCAGGCGCTCACGAGGACGCTCGGCCAGGCGGGGTAACCGGTGAGCACGGTCGCCGCCTGAACGAGCACCGCCGCCCAGGCGCTCGCGGCGGCGACGAGCCCGAACCTGGTGAACGAGAAGATGACCGCCACCGTCCACCCGGCCGCGGTGAGCCACCACTGCATCGGGAACAGCGCCAAGTGCTCGCTGTACCGCCAGTAGCTGAACAGTTCCGCCCCCGTGGCGCCCAGTCGGTAGGCGAGCATGGTGAACACGGTGACCAGGCCGAAAACCGCTGCCGCGGCGACTCGGCGGTCGTCGGCCGCACCCGCGCCCTGCCCGCCCAGCCGCTGCCACACCGCACAGCGGACCAGGTCGGCCGCTTCGCGCAGGCCGGGGAAGCGCTGCTGCGGCTTCGCCCCGGCCAGCAGAACCCCGATCATCTCGTCGCCGTACTCCTGCCGGTAGGCGGCGGGGAACAGCGCGAGCAGGCGCTCGTAGCGCGCCTCCAAGCGATCGTGATGCTCGCTCATGCCGCCCCCGTCCCGGGACGCAGCCCGAAGCCGGCCAGCCGGGCGGCCGCCGCGTCGGCATTGCGGCGCAAGCGTGCGGATTCTGCGGCCAGGCGTTGCTGCCCGATCCCGGTGAGCCGGTAGTAGCGCCGCAGCCGCGACGCGACGACCTCCTCGCGGTCGACCTCGATCAGGCCGCCCTCGCGCAGGCGGTCCAGTACGGAGTAGAGGGTTCCGGTGTGCAGGCGGACCTGCCCGCCGGAGATGTCGAGCACGTCCTCGATCACGGCATAGCCGTGTCTGGGTTCGGCTGCCAGCGCCGTGAGGATCAGAAAGGCGGGCTCCCCCATGGGTACATCAGCCATGCCGGGAGCATATACGTCTAGCAAACATATGCAACCCATGAAGACATCAGCCGGGTGACTGTGGACGGTCGTCTTCGGAGGCTGCGGAACCGTTCAGCCCCATCAGCGCCAGGCAGCGCGTCAGGCCGTCGACGGTCACGTCGGGGCGCTCGCGCTCCAGCCATGCTTGCCTGGTCAGCCGCAGGCGGCGGATCACCCGCAGGCGGCCCCGGTCCTCGTGTCGCTCGATGCCGTCGTCGGTGTATCCGAGCTTCGTCGACACCCCCAGCGACGCGGCGTTGTCGGTGAACGCCGACGAGACCAGGTCCGTCGCGCCCAGGTGGGTGAACGCCAGGTGCGCGACGGCGGCCCGCATCTCGGCGCCGATGCCCTGCCGGTGATACCGCCGACCCAGCCAGCTTCCCGTCGAGCACTCGGTGGTGATCGCGAGGTCGACCGCCTTGAGCAGTTGCACGCCGACCGGCGCCCCGTCGCGGAAGACCGTGAGCGGGAGCCGCCACTCCCGCGGCGTCCACTGGCCGAGCACGCTCCAGTGGTGCAGCACCACGGACCGGGCCCGCTCGGCCGGCGGCAGCTCGGACCACCGGATCCGGAACGGCATGTAGGCCGGGTCGTGCACGCCGTCGGCGGCGACGTCGGCCAGTGCGGCCAGTTCCTCCGGGTCGGGCAGCCGCAACTCCAGGCGAGGGGTGCGCAACCGCAGCTCAGTGAGCGGAAAGTGATCGACCAACATGATTCCATGGTCGGGCTGGGCGCGAGCGGGGGTCAACGCGATTTCGGCGGCGGCCGGCCCTGTCGACGGCCTGGTATCCGTACCGTATGGGCGGTTTGATCATTATTCGGGCTCTCTGGTCCTTTGCTCCCGGCCGATGGCGATCAACCGCGACGACCGGCCGTCTCATTCCGCGCCCGCCAGGTGATCTACCCGATAACCCGGATGCTGGGGATCCGGGTCGCACCGCAGGTAGCGTTCCGACCATGTTGATCCAGGACCAGGCTGTCGCGTCCGCACCTTGGACAGGCCTTTCCATCGGCCAGTCGCCCGGGATCGTCCCGCTGCGCCGTCCCCAGGCCCCCGCGGTGCCCGGCACCCGCGCGATCGTCGAGGAGTACCTGGCCAGGCTGGTGGAGGGCGACGCGGACCGCATCACGGAACTGTTCGCCGAAGAGGTCGAGTGCCTCGTCGCGGTGGCCGAGGCGGCGCCGTGGATGGCCAGCCGAGGGCTCGCCGCCGACTTCCTGCGCCTGACCATGCCGCGGTTCGAGCTCGGCCGGAGCTCGGTCGAGGCGGACAAGGTGCTGGTCGACGGTGCCGACGCGGTGGTGCTCGGGCACTTCATCCACGTGATCGAGCCGACGGGCCGCCGGCTGTCCTCGCCGGTCGCCATCCACCTCAGCGTCTCGGCCGGGCGCATCCACTCGATGCACCTCTACGAGGACAACGTCGCGCTGGTCTCGCGCATCCGCGGCAAGCGCCCCATCACCTCCTCCGCCTGCGCCGCGGCCAAGAACGCCCTGACCTTGACCGCCGCCGCGTCGGGTGCCTCGCCGACGGGAGCCTGAACCAGGCCCCGGGTCGGTCCGGGTGCGGCCGGACGTGACGGCGGGGCGCGAGCGCGCGAGGATGGCGGTATGAGCAACGAGACGACGGTGAAGCTCGGCCACGGCGCGGTCATGCCGCGCATCGGGCTGGGCACCTGGCCGATGGACGACACCCAGGCCGCTCGGTGCGTGGTGCAGGCCGTCGAGGCGGGTTACCGGCTCTTCGACACGGCGGAGAACTACGGCAACGAGCGAGGCGTCGGCCAGGGCATGCGCGACGCCGGCCTGCCCCGCGAGGAACTGTTCGTCACCACCAAGTTCAACGCCCGCTGGCACGGCCGCGACCTGGTGCGCCGGGCGTTCGACGCGTCCGCCGGGCGGCTCGGCGTCGACTACGTCGACCTGCTGCTGATCCACTGGCCGAACCCCGAGCAGGACCGGTACGTCGACGCCTGGAAGGGCATGGTCGCGCTGCTGGAGGAGGGCCGGCTGCGCGCGGTGGGCGTGTCCAACTTCAAGCCCGCCCACCTGGAACGGCTGCGCGCCGAGACCGGGGTGCTGCCCGACGTGAACCAGGTGCAGCTCAGCCCGCGTATCGCCCGTAGGCTGCCGCGCGCCTACCACGCCGAGCACGGCATCGTCACCCAGTCGTGGAGCCCGCTCGGCCAGGGCCGCGAGCTGCTGGCCGATCCGGTGATCGTCGAGGTCGCGGCCGCGCACGGGCGCAGCCCGGCCCAGGTCGTGCTGCGCTGGCACCTGCAACTCGGCCTGACCGCGGTGCCGAAGTCGGCCGACCCGCAGCGGATGCGCGACAACCTGGCCGTCTTCGACTTCACGCTGAGCGAGGCGGAGCTGGACCGGATCTCGGGGCTCGACCAGGGGGAGCGGGCAGCGGTCGACGCCGACCTCGTCGGCCACTGAACGGGCCCCCGGTGCGGGAACTGCTGATCGGCATCGGGGTCGGGCTGCTGGCCTCATGGCTCGCGCTGGTCGTGGGTCTGCTGCTGGTGCGGCCCCAGGGCCCGCTGCTGGGCGAGGCGGTGCGGCTGCTGCCGGATCTGCTGCGGCTGCTGCGGCGGCTGGCCGCCGACCGCACCCTGCCCCGGGGCGTACGCATCAGGCTGGCGCTGCTCATGGCGTACCTGGCGATCCCGTTCGACCTGATCCCGGACTTCCTGCCGATCATCGGCTACGCCGACGACGCGATCATCGTCGCGCTCGTGCTGCGCTCGACGGTGCGCCGCGCAGGGCTGAACGCGGTCCGGCGGCACTGGCCGGGCACCGACGACGGTTTCGCCGCGCTGACCCGGCTGGCCGGGCTGGGCGACCGCACGCCCGGCTGAAACCCCCTCCCAAATCTCGTCCTATTTCCGACATCGGGGACACGCGATGGATGTCGGAAGCGTCTGTCGGCGCTGGCTACCGTACGGGCGCCACCCCCGACGACGAGATGGGGTTCTGAGATCCGCATGCAACGAACGACGATGAGAGCGCTGCGCGCAGCCGCCGTCGCCCTGGTCCTGGCCGGGGCGGTGCTCGGCGCGCCCGGGGCCGCGACGGCCACCGGCATCGCGGGCCCCGCCTGCGACTTCAACGGCGACGGCCGGTCCGACCTGGCGGTCGGCGTGCCCGGGGAGAGCGTCGGCACGCTGGACAGCGCCGGTGCGGTCAACATCCTCTACGGCTCGGCCGCGGGCGTGACCGCGACCGGCAACCAGCTGTTCCACCAGGACAGCGCGGGCGTGGACGGGGTCGCCGAGGCGGGCGACGCGTTCGGCGCCGACACCGCGTGCGGCGACTTCGACGGCGACGGCCGCGACGACCTGGCGATCGGCGTGTCGCACGAGGGCGTCGACGTCTCCGCGAGCTCGGTCTACGACGCGGGCGCGGTCAACATCCTGTACGGCTCCGCGAGCGGCCTGACCACCACCGGCAACCAGGTGCTGCACCAGGCCACGCCCGGGGTGCCGGAGACGCCGGAACGCGGCGACGAGTTCGGCACCGCCCTGGCCGCCGGGGACTTCAACGGCGACGGCCGCGACGACCTCGCGGTCGGCGCGCCCGGCGAGAACGTCGACGGCGCGAACCAGACCGGCACGGTCACCGTCTTCTACGGCACCCGCACCGGCCTGTCCGGCACCGGCAGCCAGGACTGGAACCAGGCAACGTCCGGTGTGGAGGGCGACCCCGAGGGCGGCGAGCAGCTCGGTGCGGCGCTGGCCGCGGGCGACTTCAACGGCGACGGCGAGGCCGACCTGGCCATGGGCACGCCCGGGGAGTCCATCGGCGGCGAGTCCTGGGTCGGCTCGGTCAACGTGCTGTACGGCAGCCCGGCCGGTCTGAGCGCCGCCGGTGACCAGGTGTGGAACCAGTCGACCACCGGCGTCCCGGGCAACTGGGAGGCCGGCGACCTGACCGGCACCGCGGTCACCGCGGGCGACTTCGACGGCGACGGCCGCGACGACCTCGCGATCGGCTCGCCGGGCGAGGACGACGGCGCGATCCGCGACGCGGGCGCGGTCAACGTGATCTACGGCGCGGCGGCGGGCCTGACCGCCACCGGCAGCCAGATCGTCACCCGCACCACGCTGCTGCTGTCCGGGCTGGCGCAGGCGGGCGACTCGTTCGGATCGGCGCTGGCCGCCGGCGACTTCAACGGCTCCGGCCACGACGAGCTGGCGATCGGCATCCCGCGCGCGACGGTGTCAGGCAACGTCGCCGCGGGCGCGGTGGCGGTCGCGTTCGGCAGCGGGCTCGGGCTGTCCCTGCTCACCAGCCAGCTCATCAGCCAGGGCACGCTCGGCGTCGAGGGCGCGCTGGAGGCCGGGGACAGCCTCGGCTACGCGCTGGGCACCGGCGACTTCGACGGCAACGGCCGGGCCGACCTGGCCGCCGCCGCGCCCGGCGAGGCCGAGGGCAGCCTGGCGGGTTCGGGTGCGGTGAACGTGCTCTACGGCTCGGTGCTGCGGCTGCTGACCGCCAACGACCAGATCTTCACCCAGAACAGCACCGGGATCGACGGCGTGGCCTCGGCGTACGACCGCTTCGGCGGCGGGCCGGGGGTGTCGACCGGGCAGTACCGCATCGGGTACACGACCGGCACCCGGGTGGCGGTCACCCGCGACCACCAGTCGCACTCGCCGACCCGGTTCCGCATCGACATGGCCGGGGTGGACGCCGGGCCGGACTACGAGATCGTCGCGGCGCGCGCCGGCACCATCCGGTACATCGTGGACACCAATGTGGAGCCGACCGACAACAACAACTATGTCTGGATCGAGCACGCCGACGGCGAGTGGAGCAAGTACACCCACTTCCAGACGAACAGCGTGACCAGCCGCGGCCACCAGGTCGGCGACGTGGTCAGCGCCGGCACGGTGCTCGGCCTGGAGGGCGACATCGGCCAGGCCACCGGCGAGCACCTGCACTTCGAGATCGCCGTGCCGGACAGCACCGCCGACCCGATCAACAGCGCGGGCTTCATCCGGGGCATCAACCGCATCCCGCAGATCTGCGGCGTGCCAGGCAACGTGTTCCTGCAGGGGCAGACGTACACGGCCGCGCCCTGCTGACGGGCGGCTGACGGACGGGGCCGGCACGATGCCGGCCCCGTCTCGATCGCGGGGCCGCCCTCCCGTCCGGCTCGTCCGCACCCTGCGTAGGCTGCTGAAGATCAACGACGGAGGAAGTACTGTGCTGACGATCCGCCCCGCCCGATCCGAAGAACTGCCCGCGCTGACCGTGCACCCGGACGACGACGAGCGCAACGGCGCGACCGCGGCATACCTGTCGAAGCTGCTCGACAGCGGCTGCACGCGACCGGACTGGTGCCTGGTCGCCGACAAGGACGGCGAGCTCGTCGGCAACGTCGTGCTGTGGACGATCCCCGGCCGTTCGGTGCCGATGGACCTGGTGCTGCTGGAGCCTGGCGACGACGAGACCGCCGCCGCCCTGCTCGCGCATGCGGCCGAGTTGGCCCGTTCGCTCGGTGCGCACACGCAGGGCCATGTGCTGGACATGCCGAGCCAGGCGCCTCAGTTCCAGCGTGACCCGCAGCGACGCGAGCAGCTGATCACCGCCCACGGGTTCGCCGTCACCCGCGACGGATGCCGGTTTCTCTGGGCGGACGGCGATGCGCTTCCGGTCCAGGACGACCGGCTACGTTGGCGGTCGCTGGCGGAGCTGGGGGAGGAGGCTTTCGTCGACCTGCTCGCCGATGCCTTCGCCGACACCAAGGATTCGATCTTCCGCGCTGAGATCGCCGAGCACGGCCTGCGCGGCGCGGCCGAACGCAACCTTGCCGACATGCTGGACATGGACCACGAGCGGGACTGGTTCGAGATCGGTTACGACCAGCAGGATCGGCCCGTCGCGGCCAGCCTACCGGCCCGTACGCCGAGTTCGGCGGTGATCGGCCTGGTCGCGGTCGCCACGGCCGGACGCGGTCACGGCTACGCCACCGCTGTTGTCGCGCGCGGCACGAGCGTCCTGGTCGCGGCTGGGGCGACGGAGATTCGCGGCGACTGCGACGCCGGTAACCTCGCCATGTTCAAGGCGTTCCAGCGTGCTGGTTACCGCAACTTCGCGAACCGCAGAATGTTCAGCCGTCCATTGTGAGGTATCGCCGGCCGGGTGGGGGCGAGCGGAACGGAAAAGGCGGGCGGGCCGGGACCGGCCCGCCCGCGGCCGGGCGCCAAGGCGGTCACGCCTGGGCCCGGGGACGCAGCACCCGATCGACGAGTGCGGCGAGCAGTGCGGCCCGCTCGGCCATCGCGGGCAGGTCGACCCATTCGCCCTCCGCGTGGGCGTTGCCGCCGACGGGTCCGAGCCCGTCGAGGGTCGGGATGCCGAACCCGGCCGTCAGGTTGCCGTCGGAGGCCCCGCCGACGGCGACGCCCGCGGGTGCGGGCAGGCCCAGTTCCGCCGCGACCACCCGGGCGAGCCGGTAAAGGTCTGCCGAGGCGGTGGGCGGCAATGCGGGCCGGCTGACCCCGCCGTGCACGGTCAGCCCGCTGCCCGCCAGGACCGGGCGCAGCCCGCGCATCGCCCGGTCCACCCGCGCGAACTCGGCCTGATGGAAGGCGCGCACGTCGACGGCGAGCCCGGCCGCCGCCGGAACCGTGTTCTCGGTGGTGCCCGCGGTGAGCACGGTCGGCGTCACGGAGGTGTCGCCGTCACCGAGCCCGGCCACGGCCAGCACCTGGTGCGCCAGCTCCACCCCGGCGTTGATCCCGCGGGCCGGGTCCAGCCCGGCGTGGGCGGCCCGGCCGGTCACCTCCAGCCGGTAGCGGGCGATGCCCTTGCGGGCGGTCTTCAGCGCGCCGTCGGCGCTGGGCTCGCAGATGAGCGCGGCTCGCGCACCCTGCCCGGCCTGCTCGATGAGCGCCCGGGAGGCGGGCGAGCCGATCTCCTCGTCGGCGTTGACCAGCACGGTGACCCCGTCCAGCGAGGGCAGCGTGGACAGCGCATGGAACAGCTGGACCAGGCCGGCCTTCATGTCGAAGCAGCCCGGCCCGGTGGCCCGGTCGCCATCGACCCGGAACGGCCAGCGGGCCAGGGTGCCCACCGGCCAGACCGTGTCGTGGTGCCCGACCAGGAGCACCCGGGTGTCGCCGTGCCGCCAGACCAGGTGGGCGCCGTGGCGCTCGGGGGAGCCGCCGAGCAAACGGCTGCCGAGGGCGGTGACCGCGTCGGCGCTGTGCGCGGTGGCGCGCGGGTCCTCGGACGGCGACTCGACGGCGACCAGGGTGGCGAGGTCCTCGACCAGCCGGGGCAGCCGTGTCCGCAGGTCGCGCAGGGTGGGGGCGAAGTCTGACATGGGTTCCTCCGGCAGCTCGTTTACGTCGTCTAGATTGACTAGACAATGTAGATGTTGCGGATGATGGTGCAGTGAGCTTGGATCGGTTGTCAAGACATCGATCGCGGACGCGTCACAGCGTCAGGGAGGTGGAGCACGTGGAGACGGCCCGGAGTGCGGCGATGCCCGCGTACCAGCGGATCGCGGCCGCGTACCGCGGGCTGATCATGTCGGGGGAGCTGCGGCCCGACGACCGGCTGCCGACCGAGCACGAGATCGCCGACCGGTTCGGCGTGGTCCGCCAGACCGTGCGCACCGGACTCGGCATCCTGGTCACCGAGGGGCTGATCGTCGCCCGCCGGCCGCACGGCTACTTCGTGCGCCGCCGCGAGCACATGGTCTACCGGCCGCAGGAGAAGTCCCGCCCGCGCCCGGCCACCCCGGAGATGGACCGGTTCTCGCAGCAGATCGTCGCCGAGGGCCGCACCCCGCACCAGGCCATCGAGGTGTCACTGGTGCAGGCCGCGCCCGATCTCGCCCAGCGGCTGGGCATCGCGGCCGGGCAGACCGTCGTGGCGCGCCGCCGGGTGCGGTTCATCAACGGCGAGCCGACCAACATCAACGACTCGCACTTCCCGATCGACCTGGTCAAGGACTCGGAGATCATGTCTCCGGCCTACCTGCCCCGGGGCACCGACCAGGTGCTGGCCGACCTCGGCTACCGGCAGGACCGGGCCATCGACGAGATCTTCATCCGGATGCCGACGCCCGAGGAGATCCACCGCCTCAGCCTGGGCCCTGGCACCCCCGTCGCGGCCCACTACGACACCGGGTACACCGCGTCCGGGCAGCCCGTGCAGTGCACCCTCAACGTGCTGCCCGGCGACCGGCACAAGATCGTGTTCGAGCGGCACTGGCAGGGGGAACCCGCCGGATGACCGCTACTCGGGCTTGGTCTGCCGGCTCATCAGGGTGGCCAGGGCGACCTTCGGGTCGACGCCCTCGTGGCAGATCCGCTCCACCTGCTCGGTGATCGGCATCTCCACGCCGTGCTTGTGGGCCAGGTCCCGGATGGCCAGGCAGCTCTTGACGCCCTCGGCGGTGTACCGGGTGGCCGCCTGGGCCTGCTCCAGGTTCAGGCCGCGGCCCAGGTGCTCGCCGAAGGTGCGGTTGCGGGTCAGCGGCGAGCAGCAGGTGGCAACCAGGTCGCCCAGTCCCGACAGGCCGGCGAAGGTGAGCGGGTCCGCGCCCAGCGCGATGCCGAGCCGGGTGGTCTCGGCGAGCCCGCGTGTGATCAGGGTGGCCTTGATGTTCTCGCCCAGCTCCATCGACGTGGCGATGCCGTACGCCAGGGCGATCACGTTCTTGACCGCCCCGCCCAGCTCGGCCCCGATGACGTCGTCGTTGGTGTACGGCCGGAAGTAGGGCGTGGTGATCGCCTCCTGCACGGCTGCCGCCCGGTCCAGGTCCGTGCAGGCGACCACGGCCGCGGCGGGCTGGCGCACGGCCAGTTCGGGCGCGATGTTCGGCCCGGTGACCACGGCGACCCGGCTCGGGTCGACCCCGGCGGTCTCCACGATGACCTCGCTCATCCGCTTGGTAGTGCCCAGCTCGATCCCCTTCATCAGGGAGACCAGCGTCGCCCCGGCCGGGATCAGCCCGGCCCACGCGCTCAGGTTCGCGCGCAGCGTCTGCGAGGTCACCGCGAGCACGACCAGGTCGGCCCCGGCCAGGGCGGCCGCGGGGTCGGCGGTCGCCGTGACGTTGCGGGGCAGCGCGACCTCGGGGAAGTAGTCGGGGTTGCGGCCGGTCGTGCGGATCGCGTCCGCGATGGACTCCCGGCGGGCCCACATGGTGACCTCGCCGCCCGCCTCGCCCAGGATCTTGGCGAAGACACTGCCCCAGGAACCGGCTCCCATCACCGCGGTCCGCACGCTGTGCCACCTCTCCGCCGCGGCCACGGCCGGGCACGATCACCGGCGTCCGGGCAGGCCGCCGTCGTCGCAGCGAATCATGCCATGCGGCCGTCAGGCGGGCCGGGGTCCGCCGGACGGATCGCGGCTCGCGCGCAGCGCCTGCTGCACCCGCAGCTCCATGTCGTGCAGCGCCTCGATGGCCCGCAGCTGACCCGCGATCTCCGGGTCGGCGGTGGCGGGGCCCAGGCCGATGAGCCCGCAGCGCTCGCACTCCACCCGCGCGGCCGAAGCCGGGCAGGGCGTCTGCGTCGCGCAGTCGACGCAGGTGTGCGCGGCGTCGACGGCGAGCACCTGGTCCGCGGTGATCGTGTCGAGGTAGCCGCATTCGGCGCACTGCCAGGTCACCTGCTGTGCCCAGTCCACGTCGCCGGTGTCGCCGAGTTCGTAGTCGAGGCGCTCGGCCGGGCCGACGAGATCGCAGCCCGGGCAGCGCACGTAGGGACGTGGTCTCATGGCGCGCTCTCCCCGTGATCGCCCGACAGTGCGATGTGGACGTTAAATACGTAAGTGTTTCAGCGCGCCCGCCGATCGGACGATCGTTGCGAGGCGAACAACCGAGGAGTCCTGTCGACCGCGGTGCCGCCATGGCCGGGCGGTGGGCGCCGGGCCGGAGCGCGCCGGCCAGATGAACAGCGGGCGAACAGTGGAAGGCCGGTGCGCGACATCGATTGAGCAGGGCGGTGTACCGGCATACCGTCAGCTCGTGCCGCTGGTCATCGATCATCTCGTGCCCGCCCGGGCCATGTGCCTGGCAGACGAGCTGCTGGTCGATCTGCCGCAGCGGTGGTCGCACTCCGCCGGGGTGGCGGGCCGCGCGGCCGATCTGGTCACCGCGGTCGACCCGGCCGATCGCGATCTACTGCTGTGCGCGGCCTGGCTGCACGACATCGGGTACGCCGTCGCGGCCCGCGACACCGGTTTCCACTCCCTCGACGGGGCACGCCTGCTGCGGCGGCTCGGCTGGCCGATGCGGCTGTGCGCGCTGGTGGCACATCATTCCGGGGCATCCTTCCTGGCCGTGGCGCAGGGCGTCGACGGCATGGCCGAGTTCGACGACGAGCGCTCGGCGGTGACCGACGCGCTGGCCTGCGCCGACCAGACCACGGGGGTACGCGGGGAGTCCGTGTTCTTGGAGGACCGGCTGGCCGAGGTGCTGCGGCGGCACGGGGCGTGCTCGCCGCACGCGGCCGCCCACGGCGGCCGGGCGCCGTACCTGCGGTCCGCCGCGAGCCGCGTGCAAGCCCGCCTGCTCGCCACCGCGACGGCGTGATGCCGAGCGGTG
The DNA here is from genome assembly GCF_042663325.1 of Catellatospora aurea. Classification (NCBI taxonomy): domain Bacteria; kingdom Bacillati; phylum Actinomycetota; class Actinomycetes; order Micromonosporales; family Micromonosporaceae; genus Catellatospora; species Catellatospora aurea. The sequence goes on along the minus strand of NZ_JBHTAC010000001.1, from coordinate 100,354 downwards.
GCCCTCGCCGGGCGGGCGGATGGCTGCACGGTCTAGTTCGCCATCCATGGGGATGGCATTTCCGGTCGGCTTGTTGACTGCCTGCTATCTGCCGGTCTCCTAGTATCTCCACTTTGGTCTGGGAGGACGTATGGCAGCAGGCGAGAAGCGCCGACGGGAACTGACACCGCGAGGACTCTCCGCCATCAGCATGGGCTACCTGATGTTGCTATTGATGCTGGTGTGGGGGTATTTCAAGTTCCACGACTATCTGCTGAATTCCAAGGCCCCGTTGATCTACGACCCTCGGCACATGCTGTACATCGCATGGTACGGAGCACTTGGCGGTGTCATGGCGAACTTCACGGGCCTCCTGCGGCATCGCGAAAAGTGGAATCCGGCCTGGAATCTCTGGTATGCGGCCCGACCGTGGACGAGCTCGATCGTCGGGGTGATCGGCTACCTGATCTACATCTCGATTGTCCAAGCCTCGCTCTCGTTCGATGACGAGAACAACCCGCCCAGGGTCCTCGGTTACGTCATTGCCTTCGCCATCGGCTATCGGGAAGACCTCTTCCGGGACCTGCTTCAACGCGTTTTCGAGTTGATCGCTTCAGCTGGCGGAGCCGATACTCAGGCGCCTTCGGTGCCGCCCGACTTCAAGGGTGGAATCGGCGACGACGGGCGGCATGCCGTGCTGACGTGGGGCCATGCTACGGACAACGTCGCAGTGTCGACCTATAACCTCTACCGGGATCGGCGGCTACTGGCGACTGTCAAGGTCAGGCCGCCAGCGGTCGAGCACAGCGGCGAGCGCATTCGATTCGCGGACTATACGCTGGGCTGCGGAGCAGAACCGTCCAGCCATAGCTATGCCGTAACCGCCGTGGATGCCGCCGGCAACGAGTCGATCCTTGCTGGACCTATCCAGATCATGTTTCCAGGAGATTGTGAGTGGCGTCAGCCCGCAGACGCTGCAGGCGTTTCGGTGCTGACACCAGGGCAGCCCGCCCCCAGCAAAGGTCATTAGAGTTGCCTCCCCCGGTCTTCGACGGGGGGAGGCAACTCATCCCTGCGTTCATGCCTGGTTCGTGACCCGTTCGAGGACCGAGTCCGGCAAGTGCGGACCGACGGGTAGTTCGAGTGGTTTGTTTGCTTTCGTGACGAGGTCGACGACGGTGCGGCTGAGGTGCTGGGAGCTCGCGGACATGGACTCCTGCGCGGTGACGATCGCGGAGACGACCTCGGCACGGGCCTGCTGGCCGAACCGGACCGCCTCCTCGATGCCCTTGGCCTGGGCGTCGATCGATGCCGCGACCTCCAGGATGGTCTCGGGGCGGATCGTCGGAGTCTGGATCAGTCGGGCGATCTGGGGGACGCCGGTGCCCGCGGCGTGGGCGTACGCCGAGAGCACCTCGTTGGCTCCGTCGGCTACCGCCTGCTGCATCTGGGCGGCCTGGTTGGCCTGGAGCAGCAGGCCCCACTGGGCGATGGTCAGTTTCATGGTCGGAATGGTCAGGTTGACCAGCAGGGCCAGCCGCTGACCGAGGCCGTAGTGCAGGGAGCGGATGTTGCGCACCTGGGGCGAGGTCGACCAGGCGACGAACAGCCGCTGCTGGAACTCGCTGATGCGCACCTCGATCGCCTGGACGAACTCGGTGACCCGGGCCAGGCGCTCCTCCTTGTCGCGGCGGTCGACGTCGGCCGGGTCGACGCGGATCGACGCGGCCTCGGCCACCGCCAGGTCCCGGATCAGCTCCATGACGGCGATGACCCCGACGAGCTGGCTGATCGCGGCCTCGTTGGCCTTGTACAGCTCGTCGCAGAGCACCACGTTGCGCTTGAGCTGCTGCTGCTTCTCGACCAGGGTGCCCGCGATGCGGTCGAGCTGCTGCTCCACCGAACGGGCCTCCTCGAACAGCATCTCCACCAGGTCGCGGCCCTTGCGGAAGACGCCCCGGACGGCGTCCATGAACTTGTCGAACACCTCGCGCACCCGGGGGTCGGCCGGGTCGTAGCGGCGGCGGAAGTCGCGCATCCGGTCGTTGATCTCGTGCATGATCTGGGTCAGCTCCGGGATCTTGACCGGGCCGACCTCCCGGAAGATCCGCTGCACCTGTGTGTTGACCTGGTCGATCGCGCTGTTGCCGAACCCGGCGAGCTGGTCGGTGTCGGCCATCATGCGCGGGTAGGTCTGCTTCGCCAGGGCGAGCGCCTGCTCGCGCTGCGCCGGGCTGAGCAGGTCGGCGCAGACCAGCCGGCCGGGTTCACCGGTGCGGGCCACGGCGGCCAGCGCCGTGTCCGCGCTACCGGCCGGCTGCGGCGGCGCGCCCGTGATGCTGCCGAAGTCGATCGCGAGCTCGCTCATGGGTGGTTCTCCTCCTGCTGTTTCAAGGAAAATGCGCTTTCGGCGGGCCCGGATCGTGCAGTTTCCCCGAAACTGCGGACGCCGAGCGCGGTGCGGGCGGTCAGGAGCATTTGGCGACCTCTTTGACGCAGGCGAGCAGGGCCAGGGTGACCTCGGCGCCAGGCGGGGCGGTGGTGCGGAACTGGTCGGCCAGCGGGAGGTTCGGGAAGTCGGAGACCTTGGTCAGGCCGACGTGCAGGCCCGAGCGCAGGCCGTACTTCTGCCAGGCGAGCTGCTGGATGCCGGGGTCCTTCATGGCCTCCAGGAAACGGGCCGCGTCGGCGTCCAGTGCCAGGATCGGGTGGTCGCTGTAGATCGTGGGGTCGGGGTAGAGCACCCGCACGTCCTTGAGCAGCTTGTCGGCGTCCGCGCCGAGCTGCACCACCTGCTGGATGAGCTGGTTCTCGTAGCCGGCGTACAGCGGGGCGTGGAACTCCGCGCCCTGGGTCAGCCACTGCCGGAAGCCGGCCTCCGAACCCGCCGCCTGCAGGCCCTGCGCGTCGTAGACGGCGCGCACCGTCGGCAGCACCTTGCGGGCCTGGGCCAGGCTCGGCGCGGAGAACACGTCGTCGGTGGCGATGATGTTCAGCTGGAGCTGGGCCAGGGTGAAGCCGCTGTTGGACTTCGCCGCGTCGGTGCTGGACACCGCGATCGGGCCGCGCAGGTCGGCGGCGCCCAGCGACTGCCAGGTGGTGCGCTTGAGCACGTGCTCCAGCAGCAGCTTTTTCATGTCGACGATGAAGTAACGGTCCGCGCGTTTGGCCACGATGCCCGCCTTGACCAGCGCGTCGGTGCCCTGCGGCCCGGCGTAGATCACCTCCGGCGACTGGAGCACGGTCTCCGCGCGGTACTGCGGGAACTGCCCGGAGTGCAGGCTCTCGAACACCTTCTGCGCGCTGGCGCTGGACGGCCACAGGCAGCCCGCCTTGCGCGCGGCCAGGTCGTCCTTGGACAGCTGCACCAGGTCGTACGAGCCCAGCGGCTGGAACCGCACGGTCAGGCCGTACTGCTCGCGCAGGATCTTCTTGACCTGCTCGTCGGCCATCAGCTCGGTCTTCTCCGAGCCGCCCAGGCAGGTGACGGTGACGGCCTGCGCCGTGCCGCCCCCGCCGGGCGGGGAGTCCTCGCCGCGGGTCAGCGCGTACGCGGTGGCCACGCAGACCACCAGGACCAGGACGAGCCCGACGAGGAATCGGCCGCTCGGCAATCTCACGTGATGCTCCTTATCCCAGCTGCGGGAGTTTCGGCGGGGCGACGGTCTGCAGGTTGGCCTGGTACTGGGCGAGGTCGCCCTGGTTGACCAGGCGCAGGCTGTCGATGGTGAACTCGGTGAAGCGCTGCACGGCCTGCTCGCCGCCGGCCAGCAGCGCCGCCGGGTCGTCGTAGAACGCCGGGTTGCGCTGGATGTCCAGGTACTGCCGGACCACGCCGAGCAGGCTCTGCAGGTGCGCGCCGAGCTGGCTGGCACTGGAGTAGAGGCTGTTCGGCGAGGTGGCCCGGACCCGGTCGAGCAGTTCGGGCACGAACTCGGCGGCCTGCTGCAGCAGGTGCTTCACCGACGGCGAGGCGACGTCGCGGCTGAGCTTGCGGATCTCCTTGGCCGCCCGGACCACCTCGTCGGCCTTGCGGTCGGCGTCGGCCCCGTACTCGTCATCGCGGACCTGGGACGCGGTGCGCGAGTCGAGCATCAGGTAGACGCCGAGCGCGGACACGGCCGCGAGCAGCGGCGACCACAGCAGGCTGCCGGTGACCGAGAACAACCCGCCGAACACGCCGACCGCGACGAGCAGCGCCAGCGGGGTGGCGACCTTGCGCGTCATCGCCGCCTCACTTGTAGCCCGCGGCGGTACGCAGCGCCGCGACCAGGTCGTTCTGCTGCACGAACGCGCCACCGGTCGCCTCGGCGACCTGCTTGAGCTGGCCCGGGTCGGCATCGTCGCCGAACGCGATGGCCACCACCGGCACCCCGGCCGCCTTGAGCGCGGCGACGGCCTCGGCCTGCTCGGCGTCCTCGGACATGCCGTCGGACATCACGATGACCAGGCTCTTGCGGGTGGCCGACTGCGACGCGGTCAGCGCGGTCACGGCCTGCTTAAGGCAGGCGTACATGTTGGTGCCGCTGCCGGGTTCGTGGGCGACGATCTTCTCGGTGAGCCCGTGCAGCTGCCCGGCGTCGTTGCCGGTGACCCGCCACGGGCCGGCCGAGATGCCGCTGTTGAAGACGGTCACCGTGGTGATGTCCTCAGGGTGGGTCTGCAGCAGGTTCAGCGCGGCCTGGTCGGCGTCGAAGATCTGGTGCGCGGCGTCGCGTACGCCGGCCCAGCCCGCGTTGTCGTTCATCGAGCCGCTGCCGTCGAGGCAGTAGTAGGCATCGACCGGCTTGCGGTAGTGCGTCTGGTAACGATCCAGCGCCGCCTTGATCACAGCCACCGAGGGATAGGTGATGCCCTGCTCGCGCACGTTGGCCTGGATACCCCAGTCGGGGTTGAACACGCTCAGGTCCGGGTTGTCGAGGGTCAGGCCGATGCCGGTGGCCGGGCGGCGGCCCAGCGCCAGCAGCTTCGCCTTCGCGCCCGCGTCGGTCAGCAGGTAGGTCTGCAACTCGGTGACCAGCGACCGCTTGGCGGGGTCGGCGTCGGTGCCGTGCGGCAGGAAGCCCAGCGGGGCGTCGCTGATCGCCAGCGCCCCCTTGGGGTACACCGCGTACAGCGGCTCCTTGCCCGCCCTGACCAGCTCCTGGTTCTTCTCGATGACCAGGTCCTCGTAGGTGAACACGGTGCGGCACACGTCCGGCCGGGCCAGGCAGTCGTTCATCAGCGTGCCGGTGGACGGCGGGGTCGCGTCCATGGCCTGGATGAACCGGCTGATGCCCGCGTCGACGGCGGGGGAGTCCAGCTGCGCCTGGGTGAGTGGCTGGCCGGGACCGTTGCCCGCGAAGTGGTTCAGGAACCCGAACAGCACCGTCGCGCCCGAGTTGGACTGGGTCGGGTTGGTCACCCACACCGTCGTCTTCCCGGACTCGACCGCGTCGAGCACGTCCTTGACGGCGACGTCGGTGCGGCCGGTGAAGCCGAGCCGCCGCATCTCGGCGTGCCACCCGGCGTACACGACCGGGGTGAGGAACATCGGCTTGACGTCCTGCAGCTTCGCGGCCTGGTCGCCGATCTGCGAGAAGACGGAGCTGGCGAACCAGTACGCGTCGAAGTCGCCGTTGCCGGAGGCCAGCAGCCGCGCCTGGTCCACCGACCCCTTGAGGGTGAACCGGCAGTCGTAGCCCTGCTCGGCGCACCACGGCCTGACGACCGTGTCCAGCACCGACTGCTGCTCGGACCCGGCGACGAGCTGCAGCACCTTCGGATCGCTGCTGTACGGCGCCGTGCCGCCGGAGGGCGGGTCTGACGTGTCGTCGCAGCCGGCGGACAGCAGCACGGCTGCCGCCAGCATCACGGAGAGCACCCTGGTTCGCACACGGACTCCTTGCCACGGATGGACTTTCTGCCAAGACCATTCCTTGGTATCAAGCCGCTACCAGGGCAAACAGGCCAACAAAGGGTTAACGGGAAGTGAAGGCAGCGCCCGGGGCGGCGCACCGGCAGCCGGTGCGCCGCAACGGTTTCGCCGTCAGCGCAGCGGCTCGACGGCGACCGCGGTGGTGAGCGCGGCGACCAGGGCCGCGGTGGCGGGCAGCAGGGCGCGTCCGTCCGGTGCGGACAGGCTCGTGGTCGACTCCAGGCGGGCCAGGATCGCGCCCGGCAGCAGGGTCACGCCGAGTGCGGGCAGGCCGGTGACCTGGATTCCGGCGTACGAGTCGGGCCGTGGCACCGCCCGCACCACCCCGCCCGGCCCGGTCCAGCGGACCAGCAGGTGGCTGCCCGCGGTGGCGAGCACCGGCCGGGCCGCGTCGGCCGGGTCGAGCGGTTCGCCGAGCAGCGCCCGCAGGTGCTGGTGCAGGCAGGGGTCGAGCCCGTGCCGCTCCTGCAAGCGGCTCAGCAGCCACGACGAGCCCTGGATGCGCGGGTTGACCTCCAGGAACGCCACGTCGCCGCCGGACACCGCGATGTCGGCCCCGAACAGGCCCCGGTGCCCCTGCGCGGCCAGCCACGCTCCGATGCGCTCGGTGTGCAGGTAGGCCTGGGCCAGCGTGCCGGGGTCGACGCGCGGCGTGGCGAAGTCGCTGCCGCAGTAGCCGCCGAACGCGTACCCGAGCTGCGGGATACCGCTGATCTGCAACGACGCGGGCAGCAGGAGCACCCCGTCGGCGTGCACCACCCCGGCCACGTTGATCGTCACGTCTCCGGCGTAGCGCGACAGCAGCCACCGGGTGACGTGCGGGTGCGCCTGCCGTGCCGCGGCCAGCTCGGCGGCGTCGCGCACCAGGTAGGTGCCCTGCCCGCCCGCGCCGTTCGGGGTCTGCGCGATGAACGGCGTGTCGAGCCGCCGGGCGACGGCCGCGAAGTCGAGTTCGGACCGGTCGAGCGCCAGCGCCTCGGGCACCGGCACGCCGAGTCCCTGCAGCGCGGCGCGGATGTAGACCTTGTCCTCGGCCAGCCGTTCCACGACCTCCAGCGGCCCGGCCGCCAGCCGCACCCGGCCCGGCCAGGCCGCCGCGGCGGACTCCCACGCGGTGCTGGCGCGCGGCGGCACCAGCAGTATCGGCCGGTCGTCGGCCGGGGCCTCGGCGAGCACCTTGGGGACGAAGTCGGCCAGCCGGGCCACGTCGCCGAAGCGCCAGCGGCGGCGCACGCCGTCGAGCCGCTCCAGTGACAGCGCCCGGGTGCCGGGCAGGTCGGCGTCGGCGTCGCCGGACAGCACGCAGACGCACGAGGGGTGCTCGGTCAGCGGCGCCATCATGCCGGGGTACGCGCTGGCGGTCACCAGGCGGTAGTCGTGCAGGTCCCATGCCATGGCGGCAACTGTGGCCGATCCGCGGTGGCCGCGCCGCACGTCGCGAACGTACTTCCGGCAAACGCCGCAAGAACTCTTCGGCACGCCCCGGTGCGCCGCAAGGTCATCCGACCTGCCGGGCAGGTGTGCGTATCTTGGACGCCCATACGCCCAGGTGCCGGGCAAGTCGAACGATCAAGGGCGAGCGTCGGACGCCACGCGTCGGGTGGGGGAGTAGGCCAGCAGGGCCACACCGGCGGCGATCGCGGCTCCGGCCAGGGCGAGCGTCCACAGCGCCGCCAGGCTCGCCGGTGGGGCCTCGTCGAACAGGAGCGCGCCCCACAGCCAGCTCAGCACCGGGTCGGCGACGGTCATCGCGGTCAGCGCGGCGGGCAGCGAGCCGCTGCCGAACGCCTCCTGCGCCAGCACCGCCGCGACCAGGCCGGACAACGCCAGCGCGGACAGCGGCCAGTCCAGCGCGGCCGTCAGCGGTCCGCGGGTGGCGAGCTGGTCGGCGACGACGACGGTCAGCACGGCGGTGGTGCTGAACCCGGTGCCCGCGGCGACGCCGGTCAGCGCGGTGCGGGCGCCCCGCCCCGGCCGGCTGCGCGCGACCGCGAGCAGCACCAGGATCAGGACGATCGCGGCCAGCAGCACGGCGGGCAGCGGCTCCCGGCGTACCGTCTGCGCGACACCGCCCCGGGCCAGCACCAGCACCGCCAGGCCCGCGCAGACCGCGGCGGTGCCGAGCCAGTCCCGGGCGGCGGGCGGGCGGCCGGTGCGCGTGTACGCCATCGGCAGCGCGAACATCAACTGCACCGCCAGCAGCGCCTGCACGATGGCGATCGAACCGGTGTGCAGCGCCGAGGCGTGCGCGGCGAAGCCCAGCACGTTGCAGCCGAGCCCGGCCAGCCAGACCGGGCTGCGCAGCAGGCGTGCGGCGGTGCCGAGCACGGGCAGCCAGTGCCCGGCCGTGTCGCCGCGAGCCTGCGCGACGGCCCGGGTGACCCGGTGCTGCAGCGCGGCGGCCGCCGCGAACAGCGCCGCCGCGAGCAGTCCCAGGATGGTGCTGAGGATGGTCATGGTTCCCCTTGCACGCCGTCACGGCCGGACGGCGTGCGCGCATCATGACCGCGCGGCGAGTACGGTGATCGACTCTTGCGCCGCCGCCCGGTGAACGGTGGGCGTCGCCGCGCGCAGCGGCAGGAAGACGAGCAGCCCGAGCGTGATCCAGACGTACGCGCTCCCGCCGACGAACCCGTCCGGGTCGCCGGACCTGTTCGCCCACAGCCACACCACGCTGCTGCACAGGACCACGTAGGCGGTCCCCGCCCACCACAGCAGCCTGCGGCGGCAGCGCGGTTCCGCCTCCCGCAGCCCCGCCCCGGTCAGCAGGACCAGCGCGGGCACCACCCACACCAGGTGGTGCACCCAGGTGACCGGACTGACCAGGCACGCGGCCAGGCCGGTGAGCGCGAACCCGCCCCAGACGTCGCCCTGGCGGGCCGCCCGGCGCACCCGCCAGGCCCACAGCGCCAGCACACACCCGACCACGAGCAGCCAGTACACCGGATGCGAGGTCTCCGGATCGAGCCGGGCGATCACGCCGCGCAGCGACTGGTTGGAGATGTAGAACAGGTCCCCGATCCGGGCGGTGTCACCGAACGCCGACGTCCAGAACGTCCACGACGGACCCGGCGCGACCAGCGCCGCCAGCAGCGTCGCGGCGGTGGCGGTGGCGCTCGCGACGGCGGCCGCCCGCCGCCGCCCGGCCAGCAGCAGGTACAGGATGAAGATCGCCGGGGTGAGTTTGATCGCGGCGGCCAGCCCGGTCCCGATGCCCGCCCAGCGGCTCCGGCCGCTCGTCAGCAGCCGGGCGTCGGCGAGCACCAACGCCACGAGGACCAGGTTGACCTGGCCGAAGCTGACCGTGTCCCGGGCCGGCTGCAACGCGGCCAGCAGGCACGCGGCGACCCCGAAGGCGAACAGCCGCGGCCACCCGTGCTCCCGGGCGATCGGGTCGACCAGCCAGTACAGCACCAGCGCGCAGGCCGCGGCGGTCAGCGCCGCGTTCACCGCGATGACGGTGTGCCAGCCGAGCATGCTCATCGGCACCATCGCCACGGCCGCGAACGGCGGATACGTGAAGCCGTAGTGGGTGCCCGGCACCAGGTAGTCGTAGACGCCGCCGCCCTCGTGCACCCAGTCGTTGACCGTGCCGTAGTAGACCAGCACGTCGAACCAGCCGCGGTGCCCCGGGATCAGCGCGATGAACAGGCCTACGGCGGTGGCCAGCGCGAGCACGCACAGCAGGCGGGCGCGGGGCGTCTTCACCATGCGGCGGGCTCCGTTCCTCGCAAGGCGATGTCGCCGGTGGACAGGAACACGACCGGCACCGCCAGCAGCGCGCCGGTCAGCGCCGCGGCCAGCTCGTCCGCCGACGGGGTGAAGCCGTTCGGGAACACCGTCACGGTCAGCGCCAGGCAGGCCAGCGCGGTCCAGCGGCGCACCCGGCCGTCGGGCGGCGCGGCGGCGGCGATCGGCACCAGGCCCCACAGCAGATACCAGGGGCGCAGCGCGGGGCCGAGCAGCGCGAGCGCGGTCAGGCTCAGGCCGAGGGCGTACACCAGGCCGAGCCTGCTCCGGTGATGCCAGGCCAGCAGCGTCGCGACCGCGGCGGCCACCAGCCCGATCCAGCGCCACGCCGGGATCGCCGACGCGGCCAGGTCGCTGCCCGCCGACTCCAGCAGGTTCCGGGTGATCCGGCCGACGGTGCTGCTCAGCGACCAGTTGTGGGCCGAGATCGGCGTCGCCAGCGAGCGCACCCACCCGTAGCCGGTCCCCGTCACTGCGGTGATCAGTGCGGTCGTCGCCACCGCGAGGCCCACGGTCAGCGCGAGCGCCCGCAGCGTGGCCACCGGCCGGCTGAGCGCCGGACGCAGCGAGCGCTGCCACAGCCAGACCACCACGACCAGGCCGAGCGCCGCCGGGGCCTTCACCAGGCAGGCGAGCGTGATCGCGACGGCGGCCAGGGTGAACCGGCCCGCCGCCGCGGCGGTCAGCCCGGCGATGAGCAGGCCCAGCATCACCGCGTCGTTGTGCGCGCCGCTGACCAAATGCAGCAGCACCAGCGGGTTCAGCGCGCCCAGCCACAGCGCCGCCGCCGGGTCCACGCCGCAGGTCCGGGCCAGCCGCGGCAGGCACACGATGAGCAGCACCACCCCGGCCAGCGCCACCGCCCGCATGCCGAACACGCCCAGCGGCACGTCCGTCGTGGTGAACCCGGACACCCCGGCGGCCAGGGACAGGAACGCCGGCCCGTACGGCGTCGGCGTGTGCTGCCAGATTGCGGGCACCTCGGCGAGCAGCGGCCCGCCCAGCGCGGACGGCCCCGCCTGGTAGACGTCGAGCCCCGCCGTGACCATCGCGCCCTGCGCCAGGTAGCTGTACACGTCCCGGCTGAACAGCGGCGGCATCGCCACCAGCGGCAGCGCCCACGCGGCGAGCACCACCAGCAGCCCGCGCGGCGAGGGCGGCTCCGCGCCGCGTACCGCCCGGCCCAGCCGCCACCACGCCGCCGCCAGCAACGCGAGCCCGAAGTACGCGCCGACCAGCCCGAGGCTCTGATACTGCCGCAGCTCACCCAGCCCCAGCGCGGGCGCGAGCGTGTCCCGCACCGGCAGCGCCCCCGCCGCCAGCCCACCCCCGGCCAGCGCCACCGACCCGACCAGCCCCAACACCAGACACCGCCCCGCCTCCCCACCACCCAGCCCGCGCGAAAGGAAGGGCACCTTCACATCGCTCCGCGATGTAGAAGGTGCCCTTCCCAACTTCGCAAGGTCGCTGAGGAGGGCAGACGGCACCCAGGCAGGGTGCCAGCAGGCGGTGTACGGCAGGCGACCGAGCACCCAACCGGCAGTGGCCGCCGGGTTGCGGCTCGCGCGGCGCGCTGACCATGCCGCGCGGCACGGACTCGCCGGTGAGCGGCGGCGAGTCCGTGCCGGCCGGTCAGCCCTGGTCGATGGTGATGTCCAGCGCCGCGGCCAGCGTGTACGCCAGCCCGGCGAGGTCGTGCGCGCTGACGCTCGCCCCGCGCAGGCTCGTCACGCTGCCGATGCCGCCCAGCTCGCACCGGGTGAACCGGGCCCCGGCGCAGTCGGCCTGCGCGAACTGCGCGCCCGACAGGTCACAGCCGGTGAACGACGCCCCGCGCAGGTCGGCGTTGGTGAAATCGGCCCGGGCCAGGTTGCAGTCGACGAAGGCGACGTCCTTGAACGAGGTGAACCGGAACGTCGCCAGATCCATCCGGCACTCCCGGAACGTCACGTCCCGCAGCGTGCCGTCGACCCACTGCAGGCCGGTCAACCGGGCCAGAGACACCTCGACCCGCAGCAGGCCCGACTTGGTCGCCTTGAGGTTCGCCCAGTCCGAGGTCTCCACCAGGCAGTCGGTGAGCATCGCCCGGTCCAGCACCGTACGGGCAAGGCCGGTCCTGGTGAACCGGCACTGCTCGAACTCGGCGGAGTCGGCGGCCTGCCCGGTCAGGTCCAGGTCGAGGAACGCCAGCCGCCGGAACGTCGCCTCGTCCTCCAGGTCGTGGTCCGGCGACACGGCCGTGTCCATGGCCGCCGGTGGGCGTGGCCGGGCGGGCAAGCGGGGTGAGCGGGCGGAGTCCCTGCTGGTGGCTGACCGAGGTGGCACGCGTCGACCCTAGCGCGATGACCGTGTGCTTGTGCTGCGAGCTCGTGGTCCGTAGGTTACGCGCGCTGGGTTGTTCGGGGGGAGGAGCTTTGCGGTCAGGTCGGGGCGTTCGCCCGTGACGGGGGCGAGCGGGGAGCGAGGTTCTTCGCCTCGCGTCGATGCTTGGGACGGGCCGAAGGTGAAGGTGGCGCTGTCGGCCGCGCTGATGAGAAGGCAAGCGTCCGGGGGAGGCACGGCTGAACTGCGGCAACGTGCGCAAAGAGTGGTGGGAGCAGGCGTGGGCATCGCGGGAGGTCTCGCTGTGCTGGCCACGGTTGCGTCAGCGTTCCAGCGTGACTTCGAGTTCTGGCTTTACCCAGTGATCGGGATCGCCCTGCTCGGCCTCACTCAAACCGGGACAGCTCTGCTGAGGCGTCATCATCGGAAGGCGGGGCGAGACATGAGCGGGTTCGCCTGACGTCCTCATGTCGAGTCATGGGGGTGACCTGTGACGTGGACGGGTTCACGGTGATGCGTCAGCCTGTCGCCCCAATCGCGGTGCTCGGATGCGGGCATCCTCATCTCCGGTAGCGCGCCCTCACCGAAGCAGGTTCAATTCGTCGCCCCAGGAGTCGAGCACATCGCCGTGGCCGTGGTCGCGGGCGAGCCGTCCCAGGTCGGGTAACAGTCCGGCCGGGTCGTCGGCGACGCGGACCGGCAGGGTGGCGGCATCCCACGGCTCGCCGAGCGGGTACGTCTCCAGCTCCCAGCGCAGGTACTTGTTGTACGGCCGCACCCGGCCGTGCAGCGCGAACAGGGTGAACAGGAACCAGGAGACGCTCTCCATCTCCTCCAGCCGGGCCAGGTCGGCGCGGCCGTCGCGGTGGTTCTTCGCCGCGCGGTAGATGAAGTTGACGTACCCGTCGAGGTACTCCCGCGACCCGGCTCCGCGTGGACCGAGCCGTGCAGGGCGCAGGCTTGGGTCGCGCCCTGGTCGTTGACTCGCTACGCCGCATCGCCACCGCATCTGAGGTGATCGGAGTCCGAGCATTGCTCATCCACTGCGAATCCGAAGCTGCCCGAGACTTCTACCTAAGGCTGGCGAAGTTCGACCCGAGCCCGACGGACTCGTTGCACCTGCTACTGATGATGAAAGACCTGCGCCGCGCTCTCGCTCCGTGACGAGTCCCTCGCGCTGATCGGGCCTGATCGACGAGCGCGGGTCACCGTCACGCGGTCGAGGGCGGTGTGTACGGCGAGGAAGCCGCGCACGGCGGTGTCCCAGCCGAAGAGTTCGGCGCGGGTGCGGGCGGCGTCGCGGCGGCGGCGCTCGTCGCGGTCGAGCAGCCGCAGCACCCCGTCGGCGAGGTCCTCACCCGCCACCGCGACCCCCGCGTCACCGACGACGGCGGGCAGCGCGCTCGACGCGCTCACCACGGCCGGGGTGCCGCAGGCCAGGGCCTCCAGCGCGGCCAGCCCGAACGTCTCCATGGGGCCGGGCGCGAGCACCAGATCCGCACTGGCCAGCAGCGCCGCCAGCCGTTCCCGCTCACCGATCCACCCGGTGAAGTCCACCGGCAGCCCTGACGACGCGGACTGGAGCCGGGACCGCAGCGGCCCGTCACCCGCGATCACGAGCCGGGCACGCACCCCCCGGTCGAGCAGCGTGCGCAGCGTGGTCAGCGCCCGTTCCGGCCGCTTCTCCGGCGACAGGCGTACGCAGCAGACCAGCAGCAGTTCGCCGCCGGGCACGTGTTCGCCGCGCACCAGCGGGTCGCGGCGGTCGGGGTGGAACAGGTCGAGGTCGACGCCGAGCGGCACCTGCGTGACGTTGTGCGCGCCGACGCTTGTGAACTCGCCCGCGGCCCAGGCGGTGGTGCAGACCACCTGGTCGTACGCGGCGGCGCTGGCGCGGTTGAGCCCGGCCGCCACCCGGGCGCGCACCGGGGCGGGCAGCTTCACGACGCCGAGCAGGCCGTCGACGCTCTCGTGCGACACCATCACCGACGGCACGCCGTGGCGGCGTGCCCAGGCCCCGGTCCAGCGCAGTGTGGTGCGGTCGGACACCTCGATCCGGTCCGGCGCCAGGTCCGCGAGCAGCCGGGCGAGCGGCGCGCGGCGTACCAGCATCCGGTAGCCGCCGCCCAGGCCGGGCGCGACCGGTCCGGGCAGGGTGATGACGCGGCCCTGTTCGGTCGGCTCGTCGGTGTGCCGTGCCCCGGGGACGACGAGCACCGGCTCGTGCCCTGCCGCCGCGTACCCGCGGCCCAGTTCCCGCAGCGCGGTGCGCAGGCCGCCGGAGCTGGGCGTGACGAAGTTGGCCAGGCGCACGATGCGCAGCCCGGTCACGGCGCGGGCACCGGGACGGCGACGGGCGCGGCGGCGAGGCGGCCGGGCGCGCGTACCGCGTCGGCCGCGGCGGCGTAGTGGCCGATCAGCTCGTCGCCCAGCGCCGACCAGGTCCGGGTGCCCACGGCCGCGCGGCCGGCCTGCCCGTAGGCGCGGCGTGCGGCAGGGTCGGTGAGCGTCCCGACCGCCGACGCGAACGCCGCGGGGTCGTCCGGGGTCACCAGCAGCCCGTCGACGCCGTGGCGGACCAGGTCGAGCGGGCCGCCGATCGCCGGGGCGACCACGGGCACGCCGCTGGCCTGGGCCTCCTGCACGGTCTGGCAGAACGTCTCGTGCGGTCCGGTGTGGACGAAGATGTCGAGGCTCGCGTACAGCCGGGCCAGGTCGGTGCCGCGGCGGGTGCCCAGGAAGGCCGCCTGCGGCACCGCGCGGCGCACCGCGTCGCGGGTCGGGCCGTCGCCGACCACGACGACGCGCACGCCGGGCAGCGCGGCGGTCCGCGCGAGCAGGTCGACCCGCTTCTCCCGGGCCAGCCGGCCGACGTAGCCGACGATCAGCTCGCCGCCGGGGGCGAGTTCGGTGCGCAGTGCCTCGTCGCGGCGCGAGGGGTGGAACAGCGCGGTGTCGACGCCGCGGCCCCACCGGCCGACGTCCGGCACGCCGTGCGCGACGAGTTCGGCGGCGGTCGCCGACGACGGGGCGAGGGTGAGCGCGGCGCGGCCGTGCACGTGCCGGATCCAGCGCCAGGCCAGCGCCTCCCCGGTGGCTACGCCATAGGCGCGGGCGTAGCCGGGCACATCGGTCTGGTAGATCGCGACGACGGGCACGCCGAGGTCGGCGGCGGCCTTCGCGCCCCACACGCCGAGCACGAACGGGCTGGCCAGGTGCACGACGTCGGGCCGGTGCCCCGCGAGCGCCTCCCGGAGGCGGCGGGTGGGCCAGGCCAGGCGCACGTTGCCGTAGCCGGGCAGCGGCAGCGAGCCCAGCCGGACCACGGGGTACGGCTTGCCGGTGACGGCCCGGCGCGCCCGCGGGGACGGCTTCGGCGCGATCACCATCGGCTGGTGGCCGCGTGCGAGCAGGTGCTCCGCGACGCGGGCGACGGAGTTCGCGACGCCGTTGACGTCCGGGGAGAACGACTCGGTGATGATCGCCACGCGCATGGCGGTGACGCTAGGTTCGCCGTCCGGACGCGGGGCGAAGAGCCGGAGTCGCGACGGCGAAGACCAGTGGAACGGTGGAGCCGCGGTGGCGGGTTCCGGGCGGTCGGCGGACGGCGGATGCGGGCACGGTCGGCCTAGGATCGGGCCATGCTGGCTGAACTGCAGTGCGTGGTGCTGGACTGTCGTGACCCGAAGCGGCTCGCCGAGTTCTACCGGTCGCTGCTCGGCGGGGTCGTCAACCAGCCCGACCGGCGCTGGTCGCTCGGCGACGACTGGTCGACGTTGCACGCCCCGAACGGGCTGGTGCTCGCGTTCCAGCGGGTGGCCGAGTACCAGCCGCCGCAGTGGCCGGACCCCAGCAAGCCGCAGCAGTTCCACCTCGACTTCGGCGTGCCGGACCTGGACACCGCCGAGGAGGAGGTGCTGGCCTGCGGCGCCGCCGTGCTCGACGCGGGTTCGCCGGGCCAGAGCTGGCGGGTGTACGCCGACCCGGCCGGTCACCCGTTCTGCCTCGTGCGGCACTGAGCCGCGTCAGCGGGTGACCGCGGCGGCGAGTTCGCGCAGCAGGTCGCCCAGGCGGCGGGCGTCGGCGGGGTCCAGACGGCTGAGCGCCTCGCGCTGCACCGCCAGCCCGGCCGCGACGGCTTCGTCGATCAGTTCCCGGCCGGCCGGGGTGAGCTGCGCGCGCAGAGAGCGCCGGTCGCCCGGATCGGGGGTACGCGTGATGAGCCCGGCCGTCTCCAGCTTGTCCAGCCGCCCGGTCATGCCGCCGGTGGTGAGCATCAGGGTGTCGGACAGCTGCTTGGGGGAGAGGTTGAACGGCTCCCCGGCGCGGCGCAGCGTGGCCAGCACGTCGAACTCCCCGCGCCCGATGCCGAGGCGCTGGTAGGCCCGCTCCATCCGGTCGCCGATGGCGGCGGCGACCCGGTAGACGCGCCCGAACACCTCCATGGGCAGCAGATCGTCGAGGTCGGGACGCTCGTCGCGCCACTGGTCGATGATCACGTCGACAGCGTCCTTGGTCATGAGCAGATGGTAACTTGACGGAAACTAGCTTAGTGGTAAGTTACTTGTAAGCTAGTTGATGAGAAGGGGCAGCCATGACTTACACCGGCGATCTCGGCGCGGTCAGCGCCGCGTACCACCCGTCCGGCATGGCGGAGCAGGCGGTCATGGGCTCGGGCTCCACCGGCCGATTCGTGGCCCCGGGCAGCGTCACCCAGGGGCGCTTCGGCCTCTACGAGTGGCACATGCCGGCCGGGGCGGGCGGGGCCGACGCGCACTTCCACCGCACCTTCTCCGAGTCCTTCTACGTCATGACCGGCACCGTGCGGTTGTACGACGGCGCACGCTGGGTCGACGCCTCGGCCGGCGACTTCCTGCACGTGCCCGAGGGCGGCGTGCACGGCTTCCGCAACGACAGCGGCGCGGCCGCCTCGATGCTCATCCTGTTCGCGCCAGGCATCCCCCGGGAGATCTACTTCCGCGAGCTCGCCGACATCGCCGCCAGTGGGCGGCAGCTGTCCGAGGACGAGTGGACCGAGCTGTTCGCCCGCCACGACCAGTACCGCGCCTGAGGAGGCCCGATGACGACGTACGCCGACATGTGGTTCGACCCGAAGTGCCCCTGGGCCTGGAACACCTCGCGCTGGCTGCTGGAGGTGGAGCAGGTCCGCGACGTGCGGGTGCGCTTCCATGTGATGAGCCTGTGGCTGCTCAACCACGGCCGCGAGGTCGACCCCTGGTATCGCGGCTGGCTGGCCGACACCCTGGGCCCGGTCCGCGTGGTCGCCGCGGTGCAGGAGAAGTTCGGCGTCGCCGTCGTACGCGACTTCTACACCGCCCTCGGCGACCGGATCCACCGCGACAAGACCCCGATCGGCCCCGACCTCTACACCGCCGCGCTGTCCGACCTGGGCCTGCCCGCCGAGCTCGCGGCCGCGGCCGACGTGCCCGACCACGACGAGGCCCTGCGCCGCAGCCACGACGAAGGGCTGCGCCCGGTCGGCGAGGACCTCGGCACCCCCACGATCCACGTCCCCGGTCCCGACGGCACGCGCAACGCCTTCTTCGGCCCGGTCGTCACCCCGGTGCCCCGCGGCGAGGCCGCCGGCCGCCTCTGGGACGGCGTCCTGTTCGTCTCCGCCACCCCCGGCTTCTACGAGCTCAAACGCGGCAACCGCCCCCGCCCCACCGTCTCCTGAACCCGCCCGAGAGCAAGGAAGGGCACCTTCTTATCGCTCCGCGATGTAGAAGGTGCCCTTCCCATCCGGTGGCTGCTGTCTTCGCAGGACAGAGGCGGTGTCAGTAGTCCTCGTCGTCGTCGTACGGCGCGAAGCCCTCGGCCGCGCTCAGGTCGATGGTGTCGTCCGCGGAGGCCACGAACTCCTCGAGCTCGTCGTCGTCGATCAGGTACGGGTTGTCTGCCTGCTGAGGTTCGCTCACGGTACGGCCTGCACTTTCACGGTCAGTGAACAGTGGTGACGCCCTCGATTAGAGCGCTGCGGTCGGGTCCGCGCGAGCTGACACTCCGTGCGTGGCCGCCGTGGGCTCAGCCGGTCTGCACCTGCGCGTCGGCGCGGTTGAGCTCGGTGGTGTGCGCGATGAACATGTCGTCGGCCTGCCGGGCCAGCTCCTTCACCCGAGGGTCGAAGCCGTAGTTCAGCTCGGTACGGGCCGCCTGCAGGCTGTCCCCCTGCGTCTGGATGTCCCGCGTGATCCACATCTGGTCGAAGGTGCCCCCGGCCGGTGCGGCCGCCAGTTCCTTGAGCGAGTCCAGCTGCTCCTGGGCGGGCTGCTTCGGCAGCGTCACCTTGACCTGGTCGGCGACCGCGACGACCGCCGCGTCGAACTTCGTGTGGTCGTCGACCATCATCTGGCCGAGCCGCCGTACCTCGTCAGACGTGCCCTTCTGCGCGGCGAGCGCGCCGGCCGCGATCTCGTACAGGTTCGCCTGGTGGATGCCGATCAGGAAGGAGGCGTCCTGCGGTGACGGCACCGCCGCCGCCGGGCTCGCCAGGCCGACGGCCAGCGCCGCCGCGGCGAGCAAGACGAACAGCCCTCTGCTCCGGTTCATGACCAAGCCTCCATCCCCCGGACCGCGCGGCGCAGCCTGATGCCGCGGGTGGCGCACGGCCGCCTGCGCCCTGGTCAGTACCCACGAACGCCGTCGCCGACACCTGCGGGCACCCGGGCGGCGATCTTCCTGCCTAGACTGCTCGGCGAGCGGGGCCGTAGCGCAGAAGTCGTCGCGCCCGTCCAACAAGCGGGAGGACGCCGGTGCGAATCCGGCCGGTCCCGCTCCCGACGAGCGGCGCGGGAGGTCGTCCATGGCTCCATCAGGCGACGACCTGCTCACCGGCGCGGTGCCCGCCCACGAACTGCGTCCGCTGGTCTTCGCGGCGCTGCACCCCGATGTCGTCCAGCAGCCCGCCACGCCGATCTGGGAGTTTCCCGCGGTTCGTGTGCGCTGCGGGAGGGTGTGGCATGACGTGCAGGTGCGCGAGGGCCGCCTGGTCGCAGTAGCGCACACCGAGGTCGAGATCCAGCGGGAGATGGCGCTCGGCGGGCTGGGCGGCCCGGTCCGCGGCTGCGCGGCGGCGCTGCGTGACTGGCGCACCGGGTATGGCCGCCTGCCCAAACGGCTGCGATGGCAGCGGGATCGGCTGTTCCGCTGCGCGCGGGCCGGGCAGACCGACCTGGTGCTGTCGATGCTGGACGCCGGGTTCGACCCGGGTGTGGTCGGTGGCGGCGGAGTGACCCTGCTGCACCTGCTGGCCCGGCTCGACCACGAGCGGCTGCTGCCGCGGCTGCTCGCGGCCGGGCTGCCGGTGAACGGTGCGGACAAGGAGGGCGCGACCCCGCTGCACCACGCTGAGCGGGCCGGGGCCGACGATGTCGTGGCGGCGCTGCACGAGGCGGGCGCTGATCCGGGCCTGACCGACCGATTCGGCCGGCTGCCGTCGGCACTGCGTCCGGTCCCGCGCCTGCGGCCGGTGCCCGAAGTGCTCGCCGCGCCTCGGCCCTCGTTCTTCCGTAGACTCCGCGAGCTGTGCCGGATTCGCCGTTAGGCGGCACCTGGGCGCCGACGACGTGGTCGCGGCCCTGCTGGCCGCCGGTGCGGACCCCGGCCAGGTGGCATGACAGCGCGTACGTGACACCTTGTCGTCATCGGACGCGATCTGTATAACGTTGTAAAGCGATCGTGGCAGATCGCCATCGGGCCGGGACGGCTGCGGCCGCCGTCGTCATCGGCGACTTCCTCGACGTCGTGGCAGTGGTGCGGACGTGCCTGACCAGGCGGCGGCACCTGCGTTGACGGACCTGCCCCGGCAGTGGGGACAATGAGCGGTGAGTGGAGGAAACCCGCCGATGGCGGTCAGTCTCAAGGACATCGCCAGGCGGGCGGGCGTATCGCAGGCGACGGTGTCCAATGTCGTCAACGGCTACCGGCCCGTCGGCGAGGCCACCCGGGCGCGGGTGCAGCAGGCCATCGACGAACTGGGCTACACACCCAACCTCAGCGCCCGCCACCTGCGCCGGGGCCGCACCGGCATCATCGCGCTGGCCATCCCGGAGCTGAACAACCCGTACTTCGCCGAGCTGGCCGACGCGGCGATCCGCGCCGCCACCGAGCGCGGGTACACCTTGCTACTCGACTACACCGACGGTGACCGGGACAAGGAACTCCTGGTCGCCGACGGGTTCCGGGCGCAGATCATCGACGGGCTGATCCTGTCGGCGGTGCACCTCAGCCGCGACGACATCGCCGGCCGCACCAGCCAGACCCCGATGGTGCTGGTCGGCGAGGCGATCTACCACGCACCGTACGACCACGTGGTCATCGACAACCTCGCCGCCAGCCGCGAGGCGATGCGGCACCTGATCGCACTCGGGCGGCGGCGGATCGCGTTCATCGGCGCGCACATCGAGGCCGACCGGGCCCCGTCGCTGTTGCGCCTGCGCGGTTACACCGAGGCGCTGGCGGCGGCCGGGCTGCCGTTCGACCCGGACCTGACCGTCACCACCAGCGGCTTCGGCCGCGGTGACGGCGCGGCGGGTATGCGGGCGCTGCTGGCCCTGCCACAGCCGCCGGACGCGGTGTTCGCGTTCAACGACCTGATCGCGCTGGGGGCGATCCGAGCGCTGCACGACCACGGACTGCGGGTGCCCGACGACGTCTGCGTGATCGGCATCGACGACGTGGAGGAGGGCCGGTTCAGCATCCCGACCCTCACCACGATCTCGCCGGACAAGGAGCTGATCGGCCGCCTCGCGGTGGAGAAGCTCCTCGACCGCATCGAGGGCCGCCCGGCCGGGCCGCCCGCGGCGTTCCAGCCGCCGTTCCGGCTGGTCGTCCGCGAGTCGGCCCCGGCCGCCGGGCCCGCCTGAGCGGAGCCGACAGCCCCGGTCAGTCCTCGTCCTTCTCGTCCTCGTCGTCCGAGTCATCCAAGTCGTCGTAGTCGGCGTCCTCGTCCTCGAGTTCCCACGGCTCCAGATCATGTGCCCTGATCAGCGCGTTCGCGCCGGCTACGTCGCCCTGGGCGCGCAGCGCCACGGCGATGACGGCGTGCAGTTGGCGGGTGTCGGCCTCGTCCGCTCCGTCGAGGCCGCGGCGGGCGCGCTGCTCGGCCTCGGCAGGCCGCTTCCGGCGCAGCAGCCGCCAGCCGGTGAACACCGCCGCCTCACCCCGGACCACGCCGTCACCGCACTGCTCGGCCAGCTCGGCACGGGCCATCGCCTCGTCGTCGCGGTTCTCGCTGTCGTACCACCAGGCGGCGATCAGGTTCAGCCGGCCGCAAGCGGCCTCCCACGCTGCCGGATCGGCGTCTGCGGGCGGGGCCGCCGCGAGCGCGTCCGCTCGGGCCATCACCTGCTCCACGGGCTCCCAGTAGGCGACGCGGGCGCTGCTGACCGCGTCGCTCAGTGAGCGCAGCTCGGCCGGCCGGTCACCGGCCTCGGCGTGCCGGTCGGCGGCCAGCAGGCTGCGGTCGGCCCGCTCGGCGCCCCAGAACAGCCGGGCCGACTCGTCCAGCAGCCGGCCGTGGCCGGAGGCGGTCAGCGACGGCTCGGCCAGCAGCAGGTCGAGCACCTGCATCGCCTGGTCGCGGTGCTGCCCGCCGTCGCGGTAGAGCTGCCACAGCAGCTCCCGCCCCCGCCGCAGCGGCTCGGGCAGGCCGGCCCGCTCCAGGGCCAGCACCGCCTCCTCTGCCGCCCCGTAGCGGGTCTCGGCGTCGTTGTGCTCGCGCAGCAGCACCGCCGCGTCGAGCCGGGCCAGGGCGGCGGCGGCCACGTCACCGGCTGCCGTGTGTGCGGCGATGCGGTCCTGCACCTCGGCGAGCCGGTTGCGGGTGCGCCGCCCCGCGGTGTCCAGCACGCTCAGCGGCAGGCTGTCCACCAGCGGTGGCGCGGTCATCCGCTGCCGGGCCAGCTCGCCCTGGAACGTGGTGCCGTTGCGGGCGTCGAACCGGGCCGCGAGGTCGGTTACCAGCGCGGTCAGCTCGTCGCGCAGCGCGGTCACCGTCGTCGCCGGCCGCCGCCCGTCCGCACCGGTCCGGCCCTGCACCGCGATGTCGCCATGGCCGCCGTCGGCCAGCCGGTTCAGCACGAGCACGGCGGGAGCGGCGAAGGCCAGCACGTCATGTGGGCTCACCGAGCCCTCCAGCCACGGCAGGTGCCGTTCCAGCAACTCCAGGCCGCGCAGCTCGTTGCCGCTGCGGCCCAGGAACGTCAGGTGCGTGCCCAGGGCCGGCAGGTGCAGCCGGTCGGTGCGCATCACCCGGTACGCCGCGCGGTGCAGCTCGGCGGCCTTGCGGTACGCGCCCGTGTGCAGGTGCGCCAGCATCAGGTTGGTGCGGATGCGCTCGGGCTGGGTGCGGCACCAGCTGTCGGCGAACGGCTTGGCGACCTCGATCGCGTCGGCGTGCCGGTCCAGCATCATCAGATACCAGGCCTGCGCCGACGGCACGCACACCGAGCAGTTGGCCAGGCTGTCCCGCTTGGCGGTCACCATGTCGTGGTAGGCCGCCGCCGCCTCGTCCAGGTCGCCGACGTGCAGGGCGATCTGCCAGCGGGCCTGGTGCACCGCGTGCAGGCTGTGCCCGCCGCGCAGGTAGCGGGCCCGCATGTCGGCCAGCACCGCGTACGTGCGGTCCAGCGGGATGTCGGGGAACTCCGGCAGCGCGTTCACGATCCACTTGAACTGCCAGAGGATCGACTCCTCGGTGTCCGGTCCGCCGATCTCCGGGTCGCGGTCGTAGGCGGCCAGCGACAGCGAGAACGCCAGGAACGCCCGCCGGTCGTCGCCGCCGAACACGAACTTCTCGATCGCCTCGTGCCGGAACTCGAACGTCAGCCGCTCGTCGCCGGACGCCTGCGCGTGCCGGATCACGCTGTCGAGCGCGTTGTGCTGCGCCGGACCCTCCGGCATCGCCATGGCCGCCGCGAACTCGTCGCGCAATTGCTGCTCGCTCATGGTCACAGCGTCTCCTCCTCCTGCAGCGACGTCGCGGCGGTGTCCGCGTCGGCCTCGCTCACCACGTCCATCAGCGCGCCGACCGCCGAGGTCATGCGCTCGCGCGGCCGGGTCGCCACGCTCGTCGACAGCCGGTCGGTCAGCGGCTCGGCGGCCAGGTGGCCCTCGACCCGAGAGCTGATGTGCGTATTGCCGTTGCGGGCGTCGAACCGCGCCGCGATCGCGCGGGCCAGCGCCGCCACCTCCGCGCCGACCTGGGCGACGGTGCTCGCCGCCGGGCCGCCCGGCACCGCTGCGACGGGCAGGTCGCCGTGCCCGGCCTCGGTCAGCCGCCGCAGCACCTGCCCGGCCGCGGCCGCGAACTCCATCGCCGCGTACGGCGACGACGGCGCGTCCAGCCAGCCCCGGTGCCGCTCGATCAGCTCCAGGCCACGCGTCTCGTTACCGGACAGGCCGCAGAAGCGCAGGTGCGCGGCGATGTTGTCCAGATGGTGCCGGTCGGCGCGCATGTGCGGGTAACCGACCCGGTGCGCGTCCATGGCGTCGGCGTGCCGGCCCGTGCGCAGGTAGGGCAGCAGCAGCTCGGATAGCATCCACTGCGGCTGCTCGGTGCAGCCGCCACGGGAGAACGGCCGGCCGATCTCGATGGCCTCCTCGTCGCGGCCCAGCGACACCAGGTGCCGGACCTGACCCGACGGCACGCAGGCGGCGCAGTCCGACAGCCGGTCCCGGCGGGCGGTGACCATGCGGTCGTACCAGTGCTCGGCGGCGGGGTCGCCGGTGTGGTGGGCGACCAGCCAACGGTGCTGGTGCACCGCGTGCAGGCTGTGCCCGCCGCGCAGGTAGCGGGCCTCCATGTCGTCCAGCACGGACCGGGTGCGGTCCAGCGGGATCTCCGGGAACTGCGGCAGCGACCAGACCACCCACTTGAACCGCCACAGCAGCGTGTGGTCGGCGTGGTGCCCCGTCGCCGCCGGGTCGCTGTCGTAGGCCTGCAGGCAGTGCGAGAACGCCAGGAACAGCCGTGCCGGGTCGCCGCCGTGGTGGAACTCGCTCATCGCCGACATGCGCCAGCCGAACGCCTCCCGGCGCATCCCCGCCGCGTCGGCGTGGCGCAGCGCGATGTCGTATGCCGCGAACCGCGCCGCGCCCGGCGGCCGGCGGTGTGCCTCGTGCCACAGCTCGTGCACGGCCTGCTCGGTCATCGTCACGCGGCACCGCCGTGCATGGCGCGGCCGAGCAGGCCCAGGAACGACTGGTTGAGCGCGGCCGTGTCGACCGGGCGCAGCGGCTGGCGGCCCAGCAGCAGCGCCTGCACGTACAGGCCCTCCACGACCAGCACCGTCAGGTCCGGGTCGGTGACCGTGACGGCCTGGCGGATCAGCGGGTTGCGGTGGTTCAGCACCAGCTGCGGCCGGTCGGTGCGCCCGGCGGTGAACGAGCCCAGGATCGAGGCCCACACGTCGTCCACGTCCTCCTGGCCGCGCTTCAGGTCCAGGTGCAGCGCGGTGTCGCCGTCGAGCAGGTACAGCGCGGGCAGGCCGGCCGGGTCGAAGGCGCGGATCAGCACCTCGACGCCGAAGCGGTCCAGCGCCCGCTGCGCGCCGACCAGGAACGTGCGCAGCCGCAGCTCCTCGTCCGGGGCGAGCTCCTCCAGCCGGGTGGACAGGTCGCTGGCCGACAGCGCCTCGGTGGTGATCTTCTCGTCGAGGGCGGGCAGCCGGGACAGCAGCTCGGCGTCGTACACGTAGCCGGCGTTGACGACGGCCAGGCCCTGCGCCGAGGCGACGGCGGCGATCTGCCGGAACTCGTCCAGCGACGGCACGAAGCGCACCACGCCGTAGGTGTCGCGGAACTGGGCCAGGGTCATCGGGCCGACCGTGGTCTCGTACGGCCACCACTGCTCGACCAGCCGCAGCATCTCGTCGTCGTGCACCGCGAGCGCCTTCACACCCAGGTGGTGGATGCGCAGGAACTGCTGCAGCTTCGCCTCGTCGACCGTGCCGAGCCGGGTCATCCAGCCGCGCAGCTGGTCGCCCAGCGACTCGCGGACCTGGGCGAGCAGCGTGTCGTCGTACAGCGCCTCGCGGCTGGCCGTCGGGCGCAGCTCGGTGGTGTCGATGACGCAGCGCACGAAGAACGCCCACTCCGGCAGCAGCCCCTCGACACCCTCGCTGAGCAGCATCTGCTTCAGGTACACCCGGTGCGCCACGCGGGCGGCCGGATTGGACGGCATCGGCAGCACGAACGCCACGCCGCGCAGCCCCGCCTCGGCGACGTCGAGGTCGATCACGTCGAACGGCGTGAACCCGAAGGCGTCCTCGGCGTACGACAGCAGCCGCGCCCGCCGCGCCACCTGCGCCTCACCCTCGCCGGTCTCCCACGGGGCCAGCCCGGTCGTGATCGGCTCACCGTCGACCTGGACCGTGATCGGCAGCATCGAGCCGTACAGCCCGGCCAGCTCGCGCACGGTCTTCGGCAGCAGCCACTCCTCCGCACCGCGCCGCGGCCGCAGCGTCACGATGGTGCCCGGCGCGGCGAGCGCGTCGTCGCCGTCCAGCACGCGCACCTGGTAGCTGCCGTCCGAGGAGCCCAGCCACTCCACGGTCGGGTTGTCGCCGCACCGGGTACGCACCTGGATCGTGTCGGCGACCAGGAAGCACGACAGCAGGCCGATCCCGAACTGGCCCAGGAACTCGTGCCGGGCGAAGCCCAGATCGTCGCGCTTGGAGCTGCGGCCGATCGTGGCCAGCAGCTCGTGCACCTGGGGCTCGGTCAGCCCGATGCCGTTGTCGGTGATGGTCAGCGGCTGCCCGGCGGCCTTCGGGGCGCTGATCTCGATGGTGCCGGCGTGGTCGGGGTCGTTCACCCGCACCGCGGTGATCGCGTCGACGGCGTTCTGCATCAGCTCGCGGACGTACACCCGCGGGCTGGCGTAGAGGTGGTGGCTGAGCAGGTCGACGATGCCGCGCAGATCGACATGGAAGGTGTACGACACGAGGTCCTCCGTGGTGGGGTGTACGCGGTCGCCGACCCTACCGTCCGTCACCGACGTTCGCGGATCGGTTTTCCACCGGTGCCGCCCCCGCGGGCGGGCGGCACCGGTCACCGCGCGGCGGTCACGAAGCCGGGATGGGATCGTGGAGGTTGCGCTGCAGGGCGTACAGCGCCCAGATCAGCATGTCGGTGGCGTGGTGGTCCTGGACGGGGTCGATCTGTCGAGCGTTCGCGACCGCCTCCTCGGCGAGCCGGAGCCGGGTGTCCGGCGAGTCCGTGACGCGCTCCAGGCGCAGGAGCGCGCTCACCAGGCGGGAGCGGTAGCCGGGGGTGCGGGCGGCCAGCGTGCGACAGGCCCATACCTCCGCCGCGAGGTCCGGTCCGGTGGACGAGAGGAGAACGGTCCGCGCGATGTGCTCAGCCTCGATCAACATGCCTCCGTGGCTCGGTGGACACAACGCGACGCCCGCCGCGGGCGGCGGGCGTCGCGTGCCGGTCTCCGAGGGGCGCCACCTCGAAAACGGACACGAGCGGGAAGCTTAGGCAGCACGCATCGCAGGTCGCGACGGTCGAACGGCCGAGTGAAGATCGCGCGGAACCGCCTTATGCTGATGGCGGTTCAACCTCCGGTGTGTTCAGACGGGCGGCCGCCGGGTGTCCGTGGAGGACTTCTTCAGGGAGAAGTCGGAGCAGCCCGGGTCGGTGATCTCGCCGCGGATGCTCTGCCCGGCCAGGGGTGAGAACGAGGCTTCGAGCCCGACCATGATGTAGTCGCCCGGCCGTTTGATCCAGTGGTCCGGCTCCAGCGTGAAGCCCGTCGCCGTGTACGAGCCCTCGACCACGTACGACCCGCGCGGCACGTTCGGGTTGCTCTTCACCGGGAAGAACTCGAAGGTCGCCTCGACCTCGTGGTCGTCGACGACGAAGATGACCAGCTTCAGCCCGGTCAGGCCCTGCCGGCAGCGGTAGGTGCCCTCCCACGTCCCGTTGAGATAGGCCCGCGCCGCCGTGAGCCGGTCCTCGGACGGAGTGGGCGAGGGCAGTGGCGAAGGGCTCGCCGTGGGGGTGGGCGCGACCACGAGGTTCGGTGCGGCCGGGCTGTCGGGCCGCTGGATCAGGTACCACGCGCCACCGGCGACGAGCACGAGCGCCACCAGGGCGGCCACTCCGGCGAGCACCCAGGTGAGCGTCTGCGAACCGCCGGACCGGGCTGCCGTCGCGGGCGGCGACCAGGGCGGCAGTGTCTCGGTGGGCGGCGGGTACGCCCCCGGGGCGAGCGGCAGCGTGCCGGTCGGCGCGAACATCGGCGGCGCGAGGTCGTTGAGCAGCGCGTCCAGCCACGTGGTGAGGGTGTGCACCCGGCCCGACGGCGCGGCGGACAGCGCGTTGAGCAGCCGGTGCTGGAAGGCGGGGAACGCCGCGCACAGCGGGTTCGCGCGCAACAGGTCCGACAGCCGGACCAGGTCGATGCCCACGCGTGGGCCGGGCCCCTGGTGCGGCGGGTGGACCGGTGGGGGCGCGCCCAGCACGGCGTGCACGACGGTGGCGACGAACGCGTAACGGTCGGCGTCGGGGCTGGTCAGCGCGCCGGGCAGGAACAGCTCCGGGGCGGCGTACGGGGTGCTGCGGGCCGCGACCAGGGAGCCGTCGACGGTCCACAGTTCGCCCAGGTCGGCGGGGCTGCTGGAGCCGTCGGGGCGGACGACGACGGTCGCCGGCTTGACGTCGCCGTGCGCCACGGGAACGCCGGTGCGGCGGCCCGAGTGCAGGTCGTCCAGGACGGCGGCGGTCCCGGCGAGCACGCGTACCCGCTGTGCCAGCCCTTCGTACGGGTTGAGCGCGAGCCAGTCGAGATAGGACTGGTTGCCGAACCGGTTGTCGTACACGGCACCCCCTGTCTCGGGACAATATAGATGGCCGTGTCGCCGGTGCGGACCGTGCGGACCGCCCGCACCGGGACGGGTGCGGGCGGTCCGGGATCAGGCCGGGATCCGTTCGACCGGGATCCACAGCTGGGCGTCGACGTGCGTGCCGTCGGCCGAGATCCGGTTCTGCGACAGCTCCGGCCCGGGACGGCTGCGGTACGGGTTCGACGGGAACCACTGCGTGTACACGTCCCGCCAGAGGAACTGCACCGCCTCCGGGAACGCGCCCGAGGCCTCGAACACCGCCCACGTGCCCGCCGCGACCGGCAGCGCCTCCAGATCCGCGGGCGCGTCCGCGCCGGTGACCACGCCGTGCCAGTAGTCCAGCTCGACGCCGGAGGACCGGTCCTCGCCCAGGCCCGCGCTGACGTTCACGATGCCGCCCGGCTCCTGGTCGCTGAGCGCCTCGATGCGCGCGACCGTCTCCTTCGGGATGCCCTTCAGGAACGCGACGATCGCCGGGTTCATCCCTTCGTGCACCAGCGGGACCCGCGCCTTGAGGCCGACCAGCTGGAACTTCTCCTTCTCCACCACCCGATATCGCATGGTGCTGCTCCCTTCGACGATGAGCCGGAAGGACATCCGGGGGTACGCCCGCAGCGTCGCCCCGCCGCGGCGCGCCTCGCCCGGACCGACGCCGTGCACGGCCTTGAACGCCCGCGCGAACGCCTCGCCCGAGCCGTAGCCGTAGCGCACCGCGATGTCGAGCAGCGTGCGCTCGCCGGCCAGGACCTCGGCCCCGGCGACCGTCATGCGCCGCCGCCGGACGTACTCCGACAGCGGCACCCCGGCCAGCGCCGAGAACATGCGCCGGAAGTGGTACTCCGACGTCATCGCGATCCGTGCCAGCTCGGCGATCTCGATCTCCCGATCGAGGTGCCGCTCGACGTGTTCCAGCGCCTGGTTGAGCTGCTCCAGCACCCCGGACTCCCTCCTGTTTCCGAGCACCACGCTAGGGGGAGCCGGGCCCGCCCGACCCGACTAACGGTGCCCGCCGCGGTCGGGTGCTCCGCCGGTCAGAGCAGGTCGGACAGGGTGCGCAGCTGCGCGGCGACCGACTGGCCGATGGCGCGCCCGTGCGCCTCGCCGCCGGAGGAGTAGCGGGTCAGCACGGCCATGGTCCAGTCGTCGCCCAGCGCCAGGCAGTTGACGTTGTAGAAGCCGTACGGCGCGGGTCGCCACACCCAGCCGTTCTTGATGGCGATCTTGGACTGCTCCGCGGCCGGGAACGCGCGCCGGATGCCGAAGTCGCCGGTGCCGCGCACCGCGCGCATCTCCCCGATGAGGTAGTCGGTCCAGGTCGGGCCGGCCGCCGCACCGGTGCCGATGGCGTGGGCGATGCGGCAGGTGTCGCGCGCCGACAGCTGGGTCTTGCTCCAGTCGGGCCCGGCTGCGGAGTCGGTCAGCTTGCAGATCGAGATCAGCCGGGTGATCGTGTTGCGCCCGCCGAGCTCGTTCCACAGCAGCGTGGCCACGCCGTTGTCGCTGTCGCGGATCAGCTTGGTGATCTCGGCGAACCGCGCCGCACTCGGCGTCCGGCCCTGTTCGGTGGCGCGGCGCAGGTAGTCGGCGGCCAGCCAGGCCTTGATCATCGAGGCGGTCATGTTCGTCTCGTGCAGGTTCTTCGCGCCGACGATCTCGCCGGTGCCGCGGTCCATCAGCGCCCAGCTGTACCAGCCGCTGGTGGTGATTTTGACCAGGTCACCGGCGTTCGCCGCGGTCAGCGTGCGGGCGCGCTCCACGCCCGGCGGGCCGGGCTGGGCGGGCACGGCGACCGGCGCGGTGTCGGGCAGGGTGGCCGGTTCGTGCCAGACCGCCGCCGCGCCGGGGTCCGCGCCGCCGCGGCCGGCCAGCCAGAAACCGCCGGTGGCCAGCGCGGCCACGCCCGCGCCGCCGGCCAGCAGGGCGCGTCGACGGGTGTGCTCGGTCATGAGGGGGTGCTCCGTGGGGGTGCGGAGTGGCGGCCGGCGGGCGGGGGTGCGCGTCGGCGGTTCAGTGCGGGGGTGTGGTCATCCCGTCGATGATGCCCCACGCCGGGGCCTCGTGTGGTCCGCGAACCGGGTCAGTCCAGGCTGATCGTTCCGGTGATGGTGGTCGGGCCGGCCGCGGTGAGCGTCTCGGCGATGCCCTCGGCCCAGCCGCGGATCGCGTCCCAGTCCCGGAAGTCGCCCTCGGGCGCCCGCAGCGCCACGACCAGGGCCTGCTCGGCGATGCTCAACCGGCTGTGTTCGAGCCGCCCGGCGAACACCTTGTGCTCGCGGGCGGCGGTCGCCTCGGCGATGGCGATGACGTCGACCGGGTCCTCGTCGGGCATCGGCGGCTCGCCGACCGGGCCGCTGGAGAACAGCCACACCGGCCGGGCCGACAGCACCGCGGCGTGGCTCTGCACAAACCAGCGGGCCGGTTGCAGCCAGTGCCCGGAGTACACCGCGCTGCCGATGACGAACGCGTCGAAGCCGTCGACCTGCACCGACGGGTCGATCTCGACCGCGTCGGCCTCGAAACCGCGCTCCTGGAGCACCTTGGCGATGGCGTTGGCGATCTCCGCCGTCGCCTCGTATTTCGACGCCGCGGCCACCAGCACGCGGCGCGGCGGGCCGGTCTGGCCGGTCAGCGCCTCGGGCAGCTCTTCCAGCTGCGCCATGACCAGGCGCTGCAGCGGCGGCTCCAGTAGCGGCGGCGCGGTGACGGGGGCGGTGGCGGGAGCGGGAGCCGTGGTCATGCCGGGGTCCGCTCCAGGTCGGCGTCGGCCTGCGCGAGCAGCCGCTGTCCCAGTTCCACCAGGGCCCGGCCGGCGGCCAGTTCGTCGCCGATCTCGGGCACCTCCTCGTCGAACCGGTTGCGGGCCGCGCTGCCGTCGCCGCGCAGCGCCGCCGTGCCGCCGGTGTCGAGGCGGGCGTGTGCCCGCGTACGGCCGGAGCCGTCGTCGTCGATCGTGATGTCGACGGTCCAGTGCTTGGTGCTCATCGGCCCGGCCTCCCGGCAGTCACGCGCCGGCACGCCGTCAGGTCGCGTGCCGCCCCTGCCATTGTCGCGCCCGTAGCGCCCGGGTTGGGCCGGTTGGCCTGCACAAAGGCATTTCCGGCCGGATCGCGGCCGCCGCGCCCGGCGACGTGGTGACGGCGCGACGGGCCGCCGCTCACTATGGTGTGCGTGTGTCCAGCGAACAGGTGTACGCCGGTGTGTTCGGCACCGTCCTCGGAATCGCGCTGCTCGTCGCCGCCATCAGGTGGATGTTCGGCAAGCGGTGATGTAAAAGATAGCTGACAGGGTGTACGCTCCGGTGTGCCGGCGATGTCAAGAATTCTTTACATCACCGGCTGACCGAGAGGAGCCGCCATGACCTCCTGCAAGCCCGCGCCCGCCGCCGACACCGACCGCGTCCCGACCACCTACGAGGAACGCAACACCTGGTGCATGGCGATCCTGGTGCCCGTCACGTCCCTGGCGTACTTCGCCGTGGTCGTCCCGCGCCTGTGGCGCCAGCCCGTGGCGGAGATCGCCTGGGTGACGCCGATGCTGTGGGCGATAGGCGTCAGCGTCGTCGGGACCATCCTCGGCTCCATCGTGGCGGCCATGCTCGCCCGGGACGGCCATACCGAGTCCGACGTGCGCGACCGGGAGATCGTCCGGCACGGCGACCGCATCGCCCAGAACGTGCTGGGGTTCGGGGCCGCCGCCGTGCTGGTGCTGGCGATGGTGCGGGCTGACCAGTTCTGGATCGGCAACGTGCTGTTCCTGCTCGGGGCCGTCGGCACGACCTGGGGCGCCGTCGCGAGGATCCGGGCCTACCGCGGGGCGTTCCATGGTTAAACCGACCCGTGTCACCAACCGCATCCGGGTGCTGCGCGCCGAGCACGGCGAGATGACCCAGGCCGAGCTGGCCGAGCGGATCGGCGTCACCCGGCAGACCGTCATCGCCATCGAGCAGGGGCGCTACTCGCCGTCGCTGGAGATGGCGTTCCAGATCGCCCACGTGTTCAAGGTGCCCCTCGACGACGTGTTCCAGTACCCCGAGGACGCGGCCTGACGGGTGCCGGGGCTGCCCGCGGCCCGCGCCGGGTGGTGGCATCATGGCCCGATGGCTGCTGAGGATCCCGCGGAACGCCGCTGGCGGACGATGCGCGGCTGCGACCGGATCCTGTCCGGGCACCGCACGCCGTCCCTGCGTGAACGGCTCGCGGACCTCGCGGCCGTCGACTACGACGGGCTCGACGACCGGCCCGACTTCTACGGCGGCGGGCCGGTCGCGGCACTGGAGCGGCGGGTCGCCGGGCTGCTCGGCAAACCCGACGCCGTGTTCTTCCCGACCGGCACCATGGCCCAGCAGGTGGCGCTGCGCTGCTGGGCCGAGCGCACCGGCAACCGGGCCGTCGCGCTGCACCCGCTCGGGCACCTGGAGGTGCACGAGCGCAAGGCCTACCAGGTGCTGACCGGCCTGCGCGGGGTCTGGCCGACGGCCGAGCCGCGCCAGCCCACCGCGCAGGAGGTGCGCGACCTCGACGAGCCGTTCGGCACGCTGCTGGTCGAACTGCCGCTGCGTGACGCGGGCTTCCTGCTGCCCACCTGGGACGAGCTGAACGCGCTGGTGGCCGCGGCCCGCTCGCGCGGGGCGAAGGTGCACTTCGACGGCGCGCGGCTGTGGGAGTCGGTGTTCCACCTGGGCCGGGACCTGCCGACCGTGGCAGGGCTCGCCGACAGCGTCTACGTCTCGCTGTACAAGACCCTCGGCGGGCTGTCCGGCGCGCTGCTGGCCGGGGCCGAGGACTTCACCGCGCAGGCGCGCGCCTGGCGGCACCGCTACGGCGGGCAGCTGTTCCAGCAGTGGCCCGCGGTGCTGGCCGCACTCGCCGGCCTCGACCGGGAGCTGCCCCGCCTCGGCGAGTACGTCGCACACGCGAAGACCGTCGCCGCGGCGCTGGCCGCGCTGCCCGGCGCGCGGGTCTTCCCGCACGAGCCGCACACCCACCAGTTCCAGCTGTGGCTGCCCGGCCCGGCCGTGTCGCTCAACCAGGCCGTGCTGACCCTGGCCGAGCAGCAGAAGACCTGGTTCGCCAACGTGTTCACCGACCGGACCCCGGGCCTGGCGATGACCGAGATCACGGTGGCCGCGCCGGCGCTGGAGTGGACCGCCGCCGACGTCACCGCGGCCGGGCTCGCCCTGCTGGAACTGGCCGCCGCGGCGCAGGGCTGAGAGACTGGCCGTGATGCTCACGACGCTGCTCGACGAGGTGGCCCGGCTGCGCGCGACCCGGCCGGGCCGGTTGCTGGTCGGCATCGCCGGCGCGCCCGGCGCCGGCAAGTCCACCCTGGCCTTGGAGCTGGCCGCGAAACTCGGCCACGCCGTGGTCGTGCCGATGGACGGGTTCCACCTGGCCAACGTCGAGCTGCGGCGGCTCGGCCGGACCGACCGCAAGGGCGCGCCGGACACCTTCGACGCGGCCGGCTACACCGCGCTGCTGCGCCGCCTGCGCGAGGCGACCGGCGAGACGGTGTACGCGCCGACGTTCGACCACGTCCTCAACGAGCCCGTCGCCGGGTCGATCCCCGTCCCGCCGGACGTCGAGGTCGTCGTCACCGAGGGCAACTACCTGCTGCTGGACACCCCGCCGTGGGACCGCGTGCGGCAGCTGCTCGACCTCGCCGTCTACCTGTCCGCCGACGACGGCCCGCGGGTCGAGGGCCTGCTCGCCCGCCAGCACGCCAAGGGCCTCGACCCCGCCGCCGCCCACGACTGGGTGCACCGCAGCGACGAGGCCAACGCCCGCGTCGTCAAGGCCACCGCGCACCGCGCCGACCTCCACCTCCACCGCCCCTGACGCCTCGGCTCGCTTTGCGGCTTTTGAGGGGATGTTCCGTTAGCCTGCCAGGGTGCAGACGAAGCTCAGTGAGCGGCAGCGGCGCATCCTGGAGGTGATCCAGGATGGCGTGACCAGCCGCGGTTACCCGCCCACGCTGCGGGAGATCGGCCGGGCGGTGGGCCTGGCCGCGTCCTCGTCGGTCGCGTACCACCTGCGTGAGCTGGAGGAGAAGGGCCTGCTGCGACGCGACCGGGGCCGGCCGCGGGCGCTGAGCGTGCGCCTGCCGCTCGACGACGACGGCATCCCGCAGCAGCGCGGGGCGGCCACCGTGCAGGTGCCGTTGCTCGGCACGATCGCCGCCGGCGGGCCGATCCTGGCCGAGGAGTCCCTGGAGGAGACGCTGACGCTGTCGCGCGACCTGGTCGGCCACGGCACCCTGTTCTCGCTGCGGGTGCGCGGCGACTCGATGGTCGACGCGGCGATCTGCGACGGCGACGTGGTGGTGATCCGGCAGCAGCCGACCGCGCACAGCGGGGAGATCGTCGCGGCGATGATCGACGGCGAGGCGACCGTGAAGGTGTACCGGGTCAGCCGCGGGCACGTGGAGCTGGTGCCGTGTAACCCGGCGTACGACCCCATCCCCGGCGACGACGCCGTCGTGCTGGGCAAGGTGGTGGCGGTCGTACGCCGGGTGCGGTGATCAGCTTTCGAAGCGGGCGCGCTCGGCGGCGTACTGCTCGTCGGTCAGCTCGCCCCGCTCGCGGCGGCGCTCCAGCGTGGCCAGTGCCTCCGCGCGCTGCTCGAAGGTGAGCGAGGCCTGCGGCGCGGCCGGGACCTGCTGGGCGGGGTAGCCGGGGGCGGGGTGGCCGGCCGGGTAGGCGTACGGGACGGGCGCGAAGCGGGGGGCACGGCGGAAGTAGGCGTTGGCCGGCGGCAGGGCCAGCAGCACCGCGGCGGCGATCAGGGCCAGCATGCCGAAGCCGAACAGCGCCAAGCTGCTGTAGAAGTACCAATCCGGGTAGCCCTGCGGCAGCCGCTGGGCGAACGTGTGGATGCCCGAGCTGTCGCGGCTGTACGCGGTCAGGTAGCCGATGCTGCTGAACGCGGGCGTGCCCGCCGAGCCGAGCCCGCACACGTTGCACAGCAGGGCGAATCCGACGGCGATCCAGGTGAGGATGCGCCCGACGAACGCGCCCCGGCCGACCGCCAGCGCGAGCAGCACCACTACGGCGGCCGCGACGACGCCGAACCCCGCCGACACCACCGGCAGCGCACCCGCGAGCCCACCGATGAAGTCCCAGGCCCGGGGATCGACCCCGGAGTCCGTCATGGCCTCCCGCACCCGGGCGGGGTACTCCCCGGAGCCCGCCATGATCATGACGGCGTCGATCAGGTAGGCGGCGGCCACGGCGATCAGCAGCCACATCGCCGCGGTCACCCCGGCCGGGCGTTGCTTCGTCGTGGGCGCAGGGTGGGGCGCGGCGGCGTCGGTCATCTTGTTCCTCCCGTGGACAGGGCTGCGAGGTTAGCAGTCACCCACCAACCGGGACGACCTGCCGCCAGGTCGCATCCATTGTGTTAACTGTCGGAATGCGTGCCTGGGAGGACGAGTACGCCGAGTTCGCCACCGCGCTGGCCCCGGCGCTGCGGCGGCAGGCGCGCCAGCGGTGCGGCGACTGGGCGGTGGCCGAGGAGCTGGTGCGGCGCACCCTGCTGCGGCTGTACCGGCGCTGGCCGGCGCTGGGCTACGAGCCGCCTGAGGCGTACGCCCAACGCCACCTGCTGCGGGCACTGCGCCGGCACAAGCCCGGAGTGCCCGCCGAAGGCCCCGAGCCGCCGCTGGGCCTGGCCACGGCCGAGCTGGTCGGCGCCGGACGGCGGCTGCGCCGCCGCGACCTCGCGGTCAGCGCCCTGCTCACGGTCGCGCTGGCGGTGGGTGTCGGGTTCGCGGTGATCATGCTGCGGCCCGATCCCGGGGGCACGCCGCCGCCCGAGGAGGTCGACTGCATGGCCGGGGTCCCCGGGCCGACACCCCTGCCGTCGTCGACCCGCTCGCCGGTGCCGCCCGCGCCGCCGCAGGCCGGAGGCCGGGCCGGGGTGGACCGGTTCGCGGTGCTGTCCGGCGCGATGCCGCTGGCCCAGGCCGAGCCGGTGACCGCCGACGCGGCGCTGACCGAGCGCTACGCCTGCCTGATGGCCGAGCTGATCCTCACCCGGGTCAACCCGCTCGGCCTGCGCCGCAACGACCTGGGCCTGGCCGACGGCGGGGACACCCGCGAGCTGGCCCCGCTACCCGACCCGGCGCTCGCGCCCGGCGCGCTCACGGTGAGCCTGCAACTGGTCAACGGCAACGGCTACGGCACCCTGACCATCTCGGCCGCGCCCACCACCTACGTGCCCGACCTGGGCCACTGCGAGCGCCTGACCTGGTGCGGCTTCAGCGCCGAACTCGACAGCGGCGCGATCCTGGAGCAGTACGGCGTGCGCGAGCAGCCCGAGGACCGCCGTGCCGGCTTCGCCCTCGGCCCCGACGCCCAGCTCTGGACCGTCCTCGTCTACACCGGCCACACCCTGGTCATGGTCACCATCACCAACACCCCCGACCCCTTCGCCGCCCAACCCTCCAGCCAGCGCAACCCCGCCCTCGGCATGTCCGTCACCCAATTCGCCGCCGACCCCCGCCTAGCTCTCTTCGACCCACCCTGACCCGCGCCGAGCCAGCGCCGAGGCGCGCTGAGGCGCGTTGATCATGAACTTATGGCACGGCTCGACGGTGTGTCGCTGCCATAACTTCATGATCAACGCATGGGGGGCGTGGGCTCCTGGCCGGGCCAGTAGGGGTGGGGGGAGTGGATGAGGGCGGCGGCGCCGATCAGGCCGGCGTTGTCGGCGAGCTGGGCCGAGGTCACCGTGATGTGCTGGAGGAAGCCGAGGCGGCCGAAGCGGGCCAGGCCCTCCTTGAGCGGGGGGAAGAGCAGGTCGGCGGCGTTGGCGACGCCGCCGCCGATCACCACCTGGTCCAGGTCGCACATCGCGGCGGCCGAGACGATGCCCGCCGCCAGGGCGTCCGCGGCACGGGTGAACGCGCGCAGCGCCACCGGATCGCCGGAGCGCGCGGCGTCGGCCAGGTCGCGGGCGGTGCCGTCGCCGGTGGGCCGCCAGCCTTCGCGCAGCGCGTACCGGACCATGCTGGGTCCACTGGCGATCGCCTCCACGCAGCCGCGCCCGCCGCACGGGCAGTCGTCCCCGTCGAGGTCGACGACCATGTGGCCGACGTGCCCGGCGTTGCCGGACGCGCCGGTGAAGGGCCGCCCGCCGTGGACGAGCCCGCCGCCGACGCCGGTCGACACCACGAGCACCAGCAGGTCGTCGTGCCCGCGGCCCGCCCCGCGCCAGTGCTCGCCGATCGCCGCGCACACCCCGTCGCCGGCCAGCCGCACCGGCACGCCGGGCACCTGCGCGGCGAGCCGGTCGACCAGCGGGAAGCCCCGCCAGGCGGTGATGTTGACCGGGCTCACCGTGGCCCCGGCCAGGTCGAACGGTCCGGCGGTGCTCGTGCCGACCCCGACCACGGGCCGGTTTCCGGCTTCCTCGAGCAGGCCGTCGAGCATCGCCGACAACCCGGCCCACACCTGCTCGCCCGCGTCCGGGCCCGGCAGCGGGCGTGGCGTGGGGATGCGGTCGGCGGCCAGCACGGTCCCGTCGGCGTCGACGAGTCCGGCGGCCATCTTGGTGCCGCCGATGTCGACGGCGAGGGCGAGCGGTCCGGCAGCGTGGTGCGGCATGGGGGGCTCCTGGATCTCGGGGCGTTGGAAGAGATTATGACAACGTTGTCCGACCGTCGCCGCCCCGCCCTCGGCGACCGGGTACCGTTCCTGCCGTGACGAGCGAGCACAGCGAAGCCCCGGCCCGGGCCGGCCGCCGCCCCACCATGGTCGACGTGGCCCGGCTGGCCGGAGTCAGCCTCAAGACCGTGTCCCGGGTCGTCAACGGCGAACCGCACGTGCAGCGCGCCATGGCCGACCGGGTGCTCGCCGCCGTCGCCGAACTCGGCTTCCAGCGCAACCACATGGCCAGCGCGCTGCGCGCGGGCCGGGCCAGCGCCACCATCGGCCTGATCATCGAGGAGCTGGCGAACCCGTTCTACTCCACCATCGCCCACGTGACCGCCGAGATGGCCCGCGAGCGCGACACCCTGCTGCTGTCGGCGTCGTCGGAGGAGGACCCCGTACGCGAGGAGCGGCTGCTGCGCGACCTGTGCTCGCGTCGCGTCGACGGGCTGCTGGTGGTGCCCGCCGGCTGCGACCACTCGTTCCTCAACTCGCAGGTCGAGATGGGCATCCCGGTGGTGTTCCTGGACCGTCCCGGCACCAACATCGAGGCCGACGCGGTGCTGCTGGACAACCGCGGCGGCGCGCGCAACGGCGTACGCCGGCTCGTCGCCGAGGGCCACCGCCGCATCGGGGTGCTGCTCGACTCGGTCGACGTGCACACCATGCGCGAGCGCCTCGCCGGAGCGCAGGACGCCCTCGCCGACGCGGGGATCGACTACGACGGCGCACTGGTGCGCGGTGGCGTACGCGACCCGGGCACCGCCGCGTCCGCCGTCGCCGACATGCTGACCCAGCCGAACCCGCCGACCGCGTTCCTGGCCCTGAACAACCGCATCACCGTCGGCGCGGTCCAGGAGCTGTGGCGGCGGGGCAGCGACGCCGCCCTGGTCGGCTTCGACGACTTCGAACTGTCGCACCTGATGCCGCGGCCGCTGACCGTCATCGGGTACGACACCCGTGAACTGGCCCGGCGCGCCACCCAGCTGCTGTTCGCCCGCATCGACGGCGACCGGTCGCGGCCCCGCACCGTCGTGCTCCCCACCGAACTGCTGGACCGCGGCCTGACCCCGCCCCGCACCCCCCGCTGACCGCCCCGGCCCGAAGGAAGGGCACCTTCACATCGCCATACGTTGTGCAAGGGCACCTTGCCATCCTTGCGGAGCGGGCGGGGCAGGTCAGGGGTCCTGCGTCAGGCCCGAGGGCGCCGCGGCCGGCGGGCCGCGAGATGTCGGCGGCCGTCAGCCAGGCGTGGCGGGTTCGGTCGCCGGTGCCGCCGCGGCGGCGCGGGCCAGTCTGGCCGCCGCGAGGCGCAGCGGCGGGCGGCCGAGCCGGCGGCACCACAGCCGCCACCGGCTGAACAGCCCGGACCGGACGTCCGCGAGCTGTCGGGACTCGTCGAGCCACGCCTGGGTCGCGTCCGCCCCGACCCAGCGGGCGGCCGCCGCATCGCAGGCGAACTCGGCGTACCAGCGGCTCACGACGTGCTGTGCCAGGCCGCCGATCAGCGCGATGGCCAGTGCCGGGGCGTTCATGGCGACCAACCCGCAGGCGCACAGCAGCAGCCACAACGAGGTGCCGACCGTCCGGATCACGCGGTCGTTGCGCACCAGGTGGGCCGCCTCGTGGGCGAGCATGAACGGCAGGTACGGCTGGGCCGCGGTGGAGGTGGTCACGCCGAGCCAGCTCCGCGTGTCGGTGCGCAGGCTGAACCCGTGCCAGTCGGTCGAGGCGCGCATCCGCACCTGGACGTCGCGCATGCCGTGGGCGGCCAGCATCGCGGCGAGCGGCACGGGCAGGTGCACCGGCGGTGGAGCCGGCACCGAGGTGCGGACGAGGCTGCGCGGGCTGGGGCCGATGAGCAGCGTGCCGAGGCCGATCGCGACGACGGCCAGGAGCAGCATGCTGCCCGCGGCGGCCCAGCCGGCGTCCGGCCAGGCGACGGC
Source organism: Catellatospora aurea (assembly GCF_042663325.1). Taxonomy (NCBI): domain Bacteria; kingdom Bacillati; phylum Actinomycetota; class Actinomycetes; order Micromonosporales; family Micromonosporaceae; genus Catellatospora; species Catellatospora aurea. The sequence continues at coordinate 60,919 of NZ_JBHTAC010000001.1, read as the reverse complement.
CGTCGTCACGAGGGCCAGCACGGCATACCAGGTCAGCGTGGCGGCAAGGCGCAGGCCGAGACGGCGAGGTATCGACATCGACGCGTCGAAGGGCAGGGGTGCCGACGGCAGTGGCTCCTCCGCGGCGTCGTCGTCGCCGGACTTCGCGAGCAGCGCGGCCCGCAGCGCCGCCGGTGTTGCGCCCGCCGCGGTCAGCGTCCTGCCGCCGACGCCGTCCGGCCGACTGGCGACTGCCAGCAGCAGGTGAACCGTGGTCAGCTCGTTGTCCTGGCGGCTCAACGCCTCGCGTAGGGCCAGCTCCAGCAGCAGCTTGACTTCGCTGGTGAAGGGCAGATGGCGGATCGGGTGGTCGCCGGGAACCGCTGGGCGCAGGGCGAGGTACGCCTCGCGCAGTGCCTTGGTGTCGGCCTGCTCGGTCAGCACCGACGCGGCCACCGAGCCCTCGGCGCCGAGCAGCCCGAACAGCAGGTGTCCACTGTCGATCGTGTCGTGGCCGAACGACAGCGCCACGGACTGTGCGGTGACGATCGCCCGGCGGGACTGTGCGGTGAGCCACTCGAACATGATCTCCCTCTCCGGTCCGGGATCATGCCACGACCGCGCTGCTCACGTGGTCCCGCGCGATGGGAAGGGCACCTTCTGCAACGCGGAGCGTGAAGAAGGTGCCCTTCCTTTGCTTTTTCAGGCGGCGGCGGTGCGGAAGACGGGGTAGTAGCCGCCGGAGTGGCCGGTCGCCATGGGGTGGTAGGAGATGCCCAGGCTGGCGAAGTTGAGGGCGTGCAGCCACTTGTCGCCGCTGCAGAGCTGGTGCCCGACGAAGATGGAGCGCACGTCGGCGAAGACGAAGCCGTGCCGGCCGGCGGCGGCCTTGGTGAGGTCGTCCACCAGGTTGATGCCTTCGTTGATCTTCGCGTGGGACGTGGCGCTGAGGCCGATGCAGGTGGTGCCGAGCTGGTAGAAGACCGGGTAGCCGAGGACCACGACGCGGGCGTTGGGGGCGCGGGAGCGGATCGCGTTGTACACGTTGTCGAGCAGGCCGGGCAGGGACGCGCGGGCCTTGTCCTCGGCGGTCTGCACGGCGGCGACGCACTGCGTGGTGCCGTAGAGGGCGCAGGTCCGCATGATGTCGGCGAAGCCGACGTCGTTGCCGCCGACGGAGATGCTGACCAGTGTGGTGGTGCTGCTCAGGGCGGACAGCTGGGAGCTGGTGACGCTGGTGGTGGTCGCGCCGGAGCAGGCGACGAAGGCGTACGACGCGGGGACGTTGGCGGCGGCCCACAGGGCCGGGTAGGCCTTGGTGCTGCGCTGGCAGGAGCCGCTTTCGGAGGTGTAGCTGCCGGCGCCGACGCCGGAGGAGTAGGAGTCGCCGAGGGCGACGTAGCGGACGGTGGAAGCGGCCTGGGCGGGGGTGGCTACCAGGGCGACCAGCACGGTGAAGGCGGTGGCGAGGCTCGCCGTGAAGGTCAGCAGGCGCGATCGGGTCAAGTCGTCCTCCGGGTCAGGGGCGATCGATCGCATATAGATATCAGTTGAACCACCGCTTGTGAAGATCTCAATTCGCAAGTGTTGCAAGATGTTTCGGGGGTCTGGCGTAATGCGGGACGGTCCCCTACATTGGATCCGTTTGCCCTGGTGGTACGGCCATCCGAGGCTGATCGCGGGCTGCGCGCGGTGCGGTGCTGGAGATCGGTCGGCGACCCGCATGGCGCTTCGCGGCGTACGTCGGCCGTCAACTTCTTGCAGGGCGCGACGGGCGCGACGGATGGTTAGGCTGACCGGCATGCAGATCATCGAAGGGGCGGGACGGTGGACGCCGCCGCCGGCCGGTACGGCCAACGACTGGGTGGAGCACCTGAAGACGCCGGACCTGTCCGTGGGCACGTACTGCATCCCGGCGGGCGGGGTCGACGACCAGAGCCCGCACACCGAGGACGAGGTCTACGTGGTCACCGCGGGCCGCGCCCGGATCGTGACGCCGGACGGCGAGGCGGCGGTCGGCCCCGGTGCGGTGATCTTCGTGGCGGCCGGTGAGGAGCACCGGTTCGTCGACGTCACCGAGGATCTGGCCCTGCTGGTGTTCTTCGGCCCGGCCTACGGTTCACGCGGCGGCGTCGCGGGCTGAGGCGAGGGGGCGGCGTCGCTTGCTCCCACCTGATGTACTGCGCGCATGTCTCGGGGGAGCAGGATTTTCACCATGGTGCTCGTGGCGGTCATCGCGGCCGCCGGTTACGGCGGCTACCGCTGGTGGCACGAGCGGCCGCCGTACGGGCCGGAGGTGATGGCGTTCACCGCCACGGCAGAGCAGTTGCCGTCCGGCGACGGGCGGGAGCTTCAGCACCACGGTCATACGATTTTCGTCCGTAAGGACGAGATGGCCATCAGCGGGAGCATCACCTGGCGGCCGCCGGCGGGGCGCGGTTCCGACTGGGACGAAGACGGCTGGTTCATGATCTTCGTGGTGGACAAGCGCGTCGACCTCATGCCACCGAGAGTCTGGGGCACCTCCCCGAGCGGGCTTGAGGTGGTGTCCGGTGGCGACGGCGTGCAGAACCGGATCGCGGAGAAGTATCCGTGGCTGCGGGGCGCGGGCGACATCCAGATCGATGAGAACACGTGGCGCGACGGCGGAATGACCCTGGCGACGACGCCCGCCGCCGGCGGGGTCGACTTCATCGCCATGTTCCCGCCGATCCCGGTCGGCGATCCGGCGCGGCGGTTCGTGGCCGCCGCCCCGATCGCCCTGTCCGACATCATGATCGCCGTCGCGTTCGTCGGCCCCGACCGGCAGGTCTACTGGGCCGAGCGGGTGTACGGCTAGATCCCCACCTCGGTCTCGGTCACCGGCGGGCCGGGCTGCACGGGCACCCGGGGTCCGGCGGCCAGCGCCGCGGCCAGCTCGTCGACCTCGCGCCACACCGCCGGGTCGTCCCAGTAGCCGGTGTGCCGCCGGGCCAGCGGCAGCGGCTGGCCGTAGATGTACCAGCAGGTCTCCGGGTCAGGCAGCAGCACGTCCACGGTGGACGCCGGCTGGGCGGCCAGCGCCGCACCGCCGATGTAGTCGGTGTCGTAGTGGAAGTTGCGCCACGCGAGCAGCCGCGGCTCCAGCGAGCGCAGCACGCTGTCGGTGAAGTACGCCGGGAAGGCCCACCCGTACAGCGTGCGCAGCGGCGAGCCGAAGGTGACCAGCGCGTACTGGCCGTCGGTGGGCAGGTTGTCGCGTTGCAGCAGGGCCGCCGCGGCGATGACGCTGCCCTGGCTGTGTGCCGCGACGACGGCCTTGCCGCCGTTGCTGTGCAGCCGCCACAGTCGCCGCTGCACCTCGGGCACGGCCCGCTCGGCGTACGACGGCGGTGCGAGCGGGTGGAACGCGCGCGGCCAGAACGTGCACACGTCCCAGATGACGCCGATGCGGCGGCGGCTGGCCAGGTTGGTCCAGCCCCGGCGCAGCAGCAGCACGACCAGGAGCGGCAGCGCCGCGGTGAGGTAGCTGCCCGCGGTGACCGTCCACTGGGTGCCCCACGGGAGCTGGTGGAAGACCCAGTAGCGGATCTGGATCGCGATCAGCAGGACCACGCCGACCACCGCCATCGCGGTGAGCAGGCGGTCGATGTGGCGCGGCATCTTGGCGACCACCCGCGCCCGCACCACGCTCGCGATCCAGCGCCGCTGCCCGGCCGCGTTGTCGTACCAGTCGGGTTCGCCGTCGGGCTGCGGGTAGCGGTCGACGGCGTAGTACTTCTCGGCGGTCGCGCGGGCCTTGCGGCTCGCGCCGGCGCGCCAGTACGCGACCAGCTCGAAGAGGCCGAACAGCACGATCAGGGCCAGCGGCACCAGGGTCAGGTACTGGTGCAGCGTGGTGATGATCGGGTAGACGTACAGCTCGCCGGGCTCGGCCGGGAACACCGGCACCAGCGACAGCGAGTTGACCTCGCCGAACAGGTCGGTGATCCGCAGCATCGCGCCCAGCATCACCGCGTTGAGCAGCGCGATGCTGACCGCGAGCACCACGAACGGCCCGAAGATGAAGAAGATGCCCCGCTTCCAGCCGCCCAGCAGCGTGGACACCAGCGTCAGGCCCAGCGCCCCGAAGATGCCGCCGAAGGCGAAGTTGATGGTCCACCGCATGTTCGGCAGGTAGCCCCACGGCTTGCCCATCTCGGGCTGGGCCAGCAGGAACACGGCCGCGGCGAGCAGCGCGCCGACGGCCAGGGCGATCAGCAGCCCGGCCGCCCAGCGGCGGCACTCGTCGAGCGCGGTCACCACCAGCGCGCCGAGCACGGCCGCGCCGCCGAGGCCGATCGTGGCCAGCAGCGCCCACCGGGTCTCCATCGGCGGCAGGTCTCCGGCGTAGAACATGCCGTGGCCGGTGTAGCCCAGGGCCAGGGCGATGAAGGCCAGCGCGGCGGCGATGTGCGCGCAGCCCAGGTCGAACGCGCTGCGGCGGCCGTCCCAGAAGGTGCGGTCGGCCAGGGTCAACTTCGGCTGGGCGGCGCTGGTCGCGGCCCGCGGCGGCTTGTGGCCCACCTGGTACGGCGGGTCCACCTCCTCGTACCGGTTGATGCTGCGCACGGTCAGCACCGCCAGGAACGCCACGAACAGCACCGGCACCAGCGCGCCGATCAGCACCCGCCGCCCGGCGTACTCGGCCAGCAGCGGGCTGCGCAGCCAGCTCAGCAGCCAGTTGTCCCCGGCGCAGTCGTCGCGACCGCCGCACTGGTAGGCCAGCAGCTCCATGGTGCCCATCGCCATGATCAGCACCACGTTCACGGTGATGCCGAGCGAGGCCCAGCGCACGAACGTGCGGTGCAGCCGGAACCGCCAGCCGGAGCCGTGGGTCTTCGGCGTGCACATCCACCCGGCCAGGTTGGCCATCGCGAACGGCAGCAGCAGCAGCCACAGCACCCGCGAGCCGCTGCGGGACGTGAGGCCGCCCCACGAGTACGCCTCGACGTGGCGGGTGGGCAGGTCGGCGGTGCGGTAGAAGCCGGCGATGCGGTCGCCGGAGACCTGCTGCGGGGCGAGGTCGCCGAGCAGATCCTCCGCGGTGGTGCCGCCGACGCCGTGCAGGCGCAGCTCGGTCACCCCGGACAGGTCGACAGGGGGCGGGATGAGGCCGGACGGGCGGTCCACCGGCGCGGCGTCGTAGCGGGGCACGGGCATGGGGACACCTTGTTGCGGGGCAACGGGTCTGGCAACCGTCCGAATCGGCATACCGGGCGTCGCGAGCGCGACAGGGCGGCAGCCGATCACCCGATGGGGGAGGATGGCGGCATGGCACGCGCTGTGATGATCGACTGCGATCCGGGGATCGACGACATGATGGCCCTGCTCACCATCTGCGCCAGCCCCGAACTCGACCTGCGCGGTGTCAGCAGCGTCGGCGGCAACGTCGGCATCGAGCTGACCACCCGCAACGCCCGATCCGTGCTGGCCCTGGCCGGGCGCGGCGACGTCCCGGTCGCCGCGGGCGCGGCCCGCTCGCTGGTACGCAGACCCGCCGGCGACAAGGACGGCGCGCACGGCGACGGCGGGCTCGGCGGCATCGTGCTCCCCGAACCCCCGGGAAGCGCCGACGCCCGGCCCGCGGCCGAGTTCCTCGCCGCCACGGTGGCCGCCGCGTCCGATCCGGTCACCCTGTTCGCGGTCGGGCCGCTGACCAACGTCGCCCTGTTCTACGCGCTGCACCCGCAGGTGGCGGCCCGGCTCGAACGGCTGGTGGTGATGGGCGGGGCGATCGGGGCGGGCAACATGACCCCCGCGGCCGAGTTCAACGTGTGGTTCGACCCGGAGGCCGCGCACCGGGTGCTGACCGACCCCGGCGTGTCCGTGCCGACCACCCTGGTGCCGCTGGACGTGACCCGCCGCACCGGCCTGGTCGACGCCGACCTGGCCATGCTCGCGAAGTCCGGGCCGATCGGCGCGCTCACCGCGCGGGCGCTGGGCGGTTACCGGCACGGCCTCGGCGCGGTCACCCCGGTGCACGACGCGGTCGCAGTGCTCGCGCTGCTGCGTCCCGAGCTGATGACGACCCGGGCCGCCCGGATCCACGTCGATGCCGGCTACGGCCCCAGCAGGGGAAACACCGTAGTGGACTTCGGTTCGGACACCGGTGACGGGCCGGTGGTCGAGGTGGTCGTCGACGCCGACGTACGCGCGGTGGCCGACGCGCTGCTCGATCGGGTGACCAGCCTCGACCAGCAGGTTTAGCGACGGTCCCGGTGCGGTAGCCGGGGGTCATGGACGAGGAGCGCACCACTTCACGAGCCGAGAAGCTGCTGCCCGAGGAGTTGGCCGTCGGCAGCGACGATCCGCAGGCTCAGGCGGAGGCGATCCTGGCCGAGTCGGACATCCGCACCCTGCGCGCCCAGCGCGGCCCCGACCTGTACGCCGAGCGCCGCACCTCGGAAGAGGCCGCCGAGTAGGCGTCATTCCGTCGCGGCGAACTCGGCCCGGACCCCGAGCAGGCGGACCGCGCGGTCCTGGCCGAACTCGGCGAGCGCTGCGAGGGCGGCGCGCTCGACGGTGGCCGGGTCGGTCGTGGGGGCGTCGAGCCTGTGGCCGTGGGTGCGCGTGGTGAACGGGACGTAGCGCACCTTCACCACCACCCGCCCCACCGCGCGGTCCTGCGCCACCACCGCGTCGGCGACCTGCGCGGCCAGCGCCAGCACCTCCCGGCGTACGTCGGCCCAGTCGTCGAGGTCGGTCTGGAACGTCGTCTCCTTGCTCAGCGAACGCGCGACGTAGGGCGCTCCGGTGACCGGGGTGTCGTCCTCGCCGTGCGCGAGCCGTACCAGCCACGGGCCGGTGGCCGGGCCGAACGCCGCGGCCAGCTCCTGCGGGTCGGCGGCGGCCAGCTCGGCGACGGTGTGCAGGCCGTGCGCGGCCAGCCGCTTCGCCGTCTTCGCGCCGACACCCCACAGCGCGTCGGTGGGCCGGCCGCCCACCACCTCGGCCCAGTTCGACCGGGTGAGCCGGAACACCCCGGCGGGTTTGCCGAAACCGGTGGCGAGCTTGGCGCGCAGCCGGTTGTCGCCGATGCCGACGGTGCAGTCGAGGCCGGTGGCCGTCCGCACCCGCCGCTGCACGTCGCGCGCGGCGGCCTCCGGGTCGTCGGTGTCCAGGGCGAGGAACGCCTCGTCCCAGCCGAGCACCTCCACCACCGCGCCGGTCTCCCGCACCGCCGACATGACCAGCGCCGACGCCTGCTCGTACGCGGCGAAGTCGACCGGCAGGAACACCGCGTCCGGGCACTTGCGGGCGGCGACCCGCAACGGTTGGCCGGAGTGCACTCCGTAGGCGCGGGCCTCGTACGAGGCGGTGCTGACCACGCCGCGTTTGGCCGGGTCGCCGTCGCCGCCGACCACCACCGGCCGCCCGTGCAGCTCGGGTCGGCGCAGCACCTCGACCGCGGCCACGAACTGGTCCAGGTCCACGTGCAGCACCCAGCCGGTCACCGTCCCATCGTCACCCGGAGCCGCTGCCGACCAGGGCGAACCGGCGGATAATGGAGGAAGGCATGATCATGGGGGTGGGTGTTGTCCCCGTCCGACGGCCGGACCCGACCGGCCCTGGCGTTGGGAGTCGCGGCGCTGTGCGCGGCGGCGCTGCTGCAGACCGGCGCGGCCCCGACCGGTCTGTCCGACGCGCGGCCGTGGCCGCCGCCGAGACCCGCTGTCGCGCAGGACGCGACGCTGGACCGGCCGTGGCCGTCGCCGAAGCCCGCTGAGCCCGGTGCGCAGCTGTCCGGCCTGCTCTGACGCCACGACGCGGGCGTGCGCACCCCGGGTGTACGCACGCGGTCCAGATCGTGTTCTGGTGCTACCGGTGATCCATGTTGGATACTGGCCAGCACCCAGATGATCTCCGATGGCAAGGCGTCACATGCCGCGACCGAAGGCCGCCGAATCCGACCGAGCACTACTCCGACTCGTGATCGACCTGGGCGACGCGCCAACGTCGCCGGAACTGATCGAAGCCGTACGCGCGCTGACCCACGTCTACGAGATCGGCATGCTCGCCGAAGCCGCCCGGTCCGGCTCGCGCTTCCGGGACGACGCGCTGACCCTGCTGCGGATCAGCGAGCGGGCCTGGGACGCGCCCGACCACGTCGGCACGGACGGCGACGCCGATCAGGAGCGGCTGCGCGACCTGGCCTGGCAGCGCTACGAGGACTCCGCCAACGCGATCGTCTGGGCTGTTCCGCTGTGCGTGGCGACGATGACACTGGACGGGCTGCTCGACCTGACGCTCACCCACGCCGCCGAGGAGCCGCCGTGGATCGGCTACGGCGACGCCGCGCTAGCGGGGGTGGGCGCGGCGGTGCGGGAGATCCAGGCCTTCGCGTCGTTCGTCGAGCGGCACCGGGCGTACCCGCCGCGGCAGGCCGCCCGGGACCGGGCTGAGTTCGCCCGTCCGGCCCGGCAGCCCGAACCCGACCCGGGCCTGCGCCGCGAGCAGGACGGATTCCTGCGCCGGCTGGCCTCCGACGGCTTCTTCCACCCCTTCGGCAGGCAGACCGCCCGGCTCATCGCGCTCGAGGACCTCGACAAACTGGAGCGCTCACTGGCTTACCTCAGCCGCCGCCGGGTTCGTCTCCACGACGGCGACTGATCGCCTGGCGTCATGACGCCGCGCCCGCCCCGGTGGCGGAGGGTGCCGCGCTCTGGCGGGAAACGGCGGCGGGGGAGGGCGCCGTGCCGGGGCGGGTGAGCAGCGGCGTGGCGCCCAGCAGGGTGAGAGCCGCGGCGACGCCGAGGACCAGCCGGTGGTCGAGCAGTTCGACCGCGCCCGCGCCGAGCGCGATGGTCAGCGCCGTCGGCGCGAAGACCACGGTGTTCGCGGTCGCGGCGACCCGTCCGATCAGCTCCGCGGGGGTATGCCGCTGCACGGCCGTCATCGCGGCGATGACCGTCCACGGCAGACCGACCCCGATCAGCACCCGGGCCAGGGCCACGACCGGGGTGGACGGCACGCACTGCAGCGCCAGGCCCAGGGCGGACAGCGCAGCGCCCCACCACGCCGCGGCGGACTCACCTCGGCGGTCCAGGACCCGCCCGCACAGCAGCCCGCCCGCCACCGACCCGGCTCCCTGCGCGGCGGCCAGCACTCCGGCGAACTCGGGCGCCCGCCCCAGATCCCCCACGATGACCAGGTACGCCGCCGCGTTGGACAGCCCGGACATCGCCACCGCCGCCGCACCGGTCACGACGAGGCCGCGCAGCGCGGCATGCCGCCACAGGAAGCCGATGCCCGCTCGGGTGTCCCGCAGTAGCGAGCCCCGGCCGCGCGTGGTGGCGGGCAGCGGACCGGGCCGGACCGCCGCGTAGCAGCCGGCGGCCAGCCCGAGCGCCAGCGCGGCCAGCCCGGCCACGGACGGGCCGCCGTACAGCGTGAACAGTGCCGCCCCGGCCGGCGGCGCGACGAGCTTCACGCCCTCCTGCACGCTCATCCGCAGGCTGTTCACGCCGCCCAGCCGGTCGGCGGGCACCGCCGCCTGCAGGATCGCGGCCTCGCCCGCGTCGAGCAGCACGAACGTGACCCCGTAGCCGAGCATCACCGCGAAGATCAGCCAGGTCTGGCCGGGTCCCCGTACGGCGAGCAGGGTGAGCAGTAGCGCGGCCATGGCCACGCTCGCCGTCACGAGCAGCCGCTGCCGGGGCAGCCGGTCGACCAGGGCTCCCAGCACGGGCCCGGCCAGCGACGGCAGGTAGACGCACAGCCCGCACAGCGCGGCGAGGCTCGCAGAACCGGTCAGCGTGAGCACCCACACCGATGCGGCCAGCGACATCGCCGTGCTGCCGAACCCCGAGGTGAGGGTCACCCCGAGGAACAGCCGTGCATTGCGGTCGCCGAGCACCGCTCCCCAACTGCCGCCCATGCCAGTCCTCCCTGAAAGTTGAGCCGGAGTGGCTCATCATGGGCAGGGCGGCCGGACCTGTCAATGTGGACGTCAGCGGACGCGGGCCCCTCCCGCGGCACCCGGAGCGGCGTCCCGGTATGCCTGGCGCAGCCGGGCCACGGCGACCCGCAGCAGCACCGGGCGGCCGTCCAGGTCGACCGCGGCGAGGTCGCTCACGGCGTGCTCCACCAGCGAATACAGCGCTCCCGCCGGAGCTTCGGCCGCCGCGGCGAGGCCTGCCCGCGTCAGGGCGGCGCGGGGCTGGACGCCGTCCCAGGATGGGTCCGCGGCCATCTCTGCGGCCGCGTCGCGCGCTGCGGAACGCAACTCGGCGACCGGTGCGATGTCAACGCAGTGTTGACACTCATGTGCGGCGGCCGCCTGCTCGCCCAGCCGGGTCGCGCGCTGCTCGGCGGCCTGGCGGGAGCGCAGGCCGAGCGCCGACGCGACCCGCGCCCAGCTCACCCCGCGGCGGCGGGCCGCGGTCAGCAGGTCCCGTTCCGCGTGGTCGATCGCGGCGCGCAGCTCGCGCAGGTCCGACAGCGCGCCGACGATCTGCTCCGGGTCGCCGCCCGTGGCCGCCAGCACGCGGCGGTGCAGGTCCAGCCCTAGCGTGCCGTGGTGGTGGCAGCGCGGCCCGCTACCCGGCCGGCCGGCGGAGGGGGCCGTGCCGGGACGGTGCGGCTCTTCGGCGGTGGAGCGGGAAGGGGTCACGCGGCAATGGTCAAGGCGGGCCGACCTGATGTCAACAGCGCGTTGACGAGTCAGCGGGCCAGCCGCTCGACCTCCTCGGTCAGCAGGCGGGCCAGGCCGGTCTGCCGCCATCCGTCGGTGATGCCCCGGCTGGGGACCTCGACGGTCATGAGCAGGTAGAGGTAGAGGCGGTACAGCGCGAGGCGGCGCCGGGCGGGGGCGTCGAACACCACCGGCGTGCCGGTCGCGGCGGCGTAGCCGCGGACGAACGGGTGCTCGGGCTCGTCCTCGGCGCGGCGCAGCAGTAGCGGCGACACGAAGTCGACGAGCGGGTCGCCGTACAGGTAGCGCTCGCCGTCGACCAGGCCGGTGAGCCGGCCGCCCGCGGCGAGCACGTTGCCGTCCCACAGGTCGAAGTGGACCAGCGCGGGCCGGTCGACCTCGTCCAGCTCGGGACTGTCCGTGACGGCCGCGCGGATCGTGTCCGCGTCGACCGGCAGGGCCACCTGCCAGGTCACCGCGTCGGCGAGCATCGCCTCGACCATCGCCGTGAACGCCGCACGCCACGTGGCCGCGTGCGGCCGTGGACCGGGGTAGCCGAAGTGGCCGCCGGTGACCGTGTGCACCCGGGCCACGGCGCGGCCGAGCTGCTCGCGTACCGCGTCATGGTCTTCGCCTCGGGCGGCGCTGAGCGGAACCCCGGGCAGGAACGTGGTGATCAGCCAGCCGTCGCCGTGGTGCAGCACCCGCGGCGTCGGCACGTCCGGGACCCGGTCGGCCACCAGCCGGAAGTAGTCCGCCTCGCAGGCGATCATGCCGTGCTCGTAGGTGAGCAGCGGCACCTCGGGGGACGGGCCGACCTTGAGCACGACGTCGCGGCCGTCGGACAGGCGCACCCGCCACACCGCGGCGAACCCGCCGCCGGACAGTTCCGCGGCGTCGGTGACGGCCGGGCCGGACCCGAAGGCCGCCCGCACCTTCGCCGTGACGCCGGCCAGGTCGAGTTCCGGCTGCGTGGGGCTGCGCATCCGCGAGATTCTGCCACGGCCGCCGCCCCGCTGTAGGCCTGGTGAAGCCGCTGGTGGAACGTCGAGCCGACCAGCGCGTTGCGCAACGCGCGTGCCGGGCCGGGCCGCCGTCCGGAGTGACTGCCGACGGCGGACCAGAGCGACCAGCGCAGTCGGCTCGCCGTCCACAAAGCCCAGTGAAGCACTGTATGCGGTACCGCGCATACATCCGTATGGCTGGTATATGAACTTCGTGTTATTGATCGGTGGCGCTGAGTAGCCAGGGTCAGCGGTGCCGGACCCACACGTTGGGCTCGGCGTACACGCCGGTGTCGGCCTCGCGGTCGACGCGCAGGATGCTCAGCCCGTCGGGGATGACGTAGTCGCCCGACTCGGGCAGCGCCAGCCCGGTCCAGCTCTCCCAGTCGGCGACCGAACCGGTGATGACCTGCGAGCGGGGCGCGGCGGCCAGCACCTGCGCCCCCATGCGGACGTGGGTGCGCAGCCACGGGTCCTGCGGCAGCCCGTCGGGCCGGGTCCACGCCTGGTAGCGCTCGATCGGCGTGAGCGGGTAGCGGGCCTTGCGCGTCGGCCGGACCGGGCAGATAACCCGGCTGCGGCCGCGCGTCGCGGCGTCCTCGCAGAGCGCCGCGAGCAGCCGCGCCGCCAGCCCGGCGCCCTGCCGGTCGGGGTGCACCTGCGCGGCGAGCACGGCGTGCGTGTCCGGTGTGCTCCCGGCGTCGTACGCGGCCAGGGCACGCGCGAGACTGTCGTTGTATCCGGCGGGCAGGTCGGACACCTCGCCGTTCCAGCACAGCGGCACCGCCCAGCCCGCCGCCACCGGCTCGTCGCCGTCCAGCAGCACCAGCTCCAGGTCGCCGAACAGCTCGCGGATCCGTCCGATGTGCCGCTTGGTCTCCGGGTCGTGGAAGATGAACTCCGGCCAGCCGCCGCCGAACAGCCGCTCCAGTTGCTCCTGCTGGCGGGGGCGGGCGTGCATGGGCTCCGCGGTGAGATTCACCGGCAGAGGTTAGACCTTGGCCGGCGTGGTGTCGATCACGGGATGGCGCAGCCCGCGGTGGCCAGCCGGCAGCGACTTGCGCATCACGTACCAGCTGACGGCCAGGCACGCCGCGACCACCGGCCAGGTCAGCGCGATCGTGGCGACCGTCAGCGCCTCGGCCTGCCCCGCCCAGAACAGCGGCAGCCACACCGCGAGCCGCACGACGTACTGCAGCACCCAGATCCAGCTGGCCCGGCTGTACGCGCGCAGCAGCGCCGGGTCGCGCCGCCAGGTGCCCCGCTGGCCCAGCACGCCGCCGACGACCACGCCGAGTAGCGGCCACCGCAGCACGATGCTGACCGCCCAGGCCAGCGCGCTGGCGGCGTTGGTGGCGATGCGGATCAGGAAGAACGCCTCCGGGCGGTCGGTGTACAGCGCGATCAGCGCCGCGACGACCACGCCGAGCAGGCCGATCAGCACCGCGCCGAGCTTGTCGCCGCGCAGCAGCCGCCACACCCCGATCGCCGCGGTGACCGCGACCGCCGCGCCCACGCCCCACTCGATCGACCGGCCGCCGGCCACGAAGGCGATGCCGAACGCCAGCGGGCCCAGCGTGGCGTCGAGGGCGGCACGACGTCCGCCGAGCAGCTCGGCGAAGGTCTCACCGGCGGGGTCGGGCCGGGTGGCGGTCACGTGATCTCCAGCGGTCGTCGGGTTAGGTGAGCCTAGCCTGTCCGGCATCGGCCGGGAAGCGCCCGCGTCCTGGGCTGGGACATTCCGGCCCGACCTGGTAGGAAGATCCTTATGCGTACGCCCGCCACTGACGAGGTTATCGACCTCTGCCGCGACCTGATCCGCATCGACACCACCAACACGGGTGATCTGGCCACCAGCGCCGGCGAGCGGGCCGCCGCCGAGTACGTCGCGACCAAGCTCAGCGAGGTCGGCCTCGACCCGCAGCTGTTCGAGAGCCGGCCCGGCCGCGCCAGCGTGGTCACCCGCATCCCGGGCGCGGACTCCTCGCGCGGGGCGCTGCTGGTGCACGGCCACCTGGACGTCGTGCCCGCCGACGCGAGCGAGTGGTCCGTCCATCCCTTCTCCGGCGAGATCAAGGACGACTTCATCTGGGGTCGCGGCGCGGTCGACATGAAGGACTTCGACGCGATGTCGCTGGCCGTGGTGCGCGACTGGCAGCGCACCGGCTACGTGCCGCCGCGCGACATCGTGCTCGCGTACACCGCCGACGAGGAGGCGGGCAGCGACTGGGGCGCGAAGTTCCTGGTCGAGGAGCACCCCGACCTGTTCGAGGGCTGCACCGAGGCGATCGGCGAGGTCGGCGGCTTCTCCTACACGGTCAGCAACGACCTGCGCCTGTACATGGTCCAGACGGCCGAGAAGGGCATCGACTGGCTGCGCGTGCACGCCACCGGCCGCCCGGGGCACGGCTCGTTCGTGCACGACGACAACGCCGTGACGGCCCTGGCCGAGGCGGTCGCCCGGGTGGGCCGCCACCGCTTCCCGGTCGTGGTGACCCCGACGGTGCGGGCCTTCCTGGAGGAGGTCGGCGAGGCGCTGCAGATCGAGATCGACCCGAACGACCCCGAGGCCGCCATCGCCAAGCTCGGCCCGATCGCCACCATGATCGGCGCGACGATCCGCAACACCGCCAACCCGACCCGCCTGAGCGCCGGTTACAAGGACAACGTGATCCCCGGCCGGGCCAGCGCGACGATCGACTGCCGGACCCTGCCGGGGCAGTTCGAGCTGTTCCGCGAGCAGCTCATGGAGGTGCTCGGGCCGGATCTGGAGATAGAGTCGATTCACCGCCAGCCCGCGCTGGAGACCGGGTTCGACGGGGCGCTCGTCGATGCGATGGCGCTGGCCCTCAAGGCCGAGGACCCGGGCGCGCACGCGGTCCCGTACATGCTTTCGGGCGGCACCGATGCCAAGTCGTTCGCCCGGCTCGGCATCCGCTGCTTCGGCTTCGCGCCGCTGCGCCTGCCGCCCGATCTGAACTTCTCCGCGTTGTTCCATGGCATCGACGAGCGCGTGCCGGTGGAGGGACTACAGTTCGGCGTGCGGGTTCTGGACAGGTTCCTGCGGCAGAGTTAGGCCCGGTCGTGCGCGGCCGGGAACCGGCCTGTCTCGTCGTATGAAGGAGTAACCGAGTAATGAGCGACAACCACGCCGCCGTCGAGGCCGCGCTGGAAGAGATGATCACCGCCGCCCGGGCGCACCTGGCCGCTGTACGCGACGCCAAGGGCGAGGTCGACAGCGATGACGTCTGGCGTGCCTACGTGGCGTTCAACAACGCCGCCGTCACCTACGACGACGCCCTCTCGGAGACGTACGGCGAGCCGCTGCCCTGGGAGGTGGAGCCGATCGACCTGGAGAAGGCCGACCGGTTCATGGCCGACCTCGTCGCCGCCGAGCAGGCCCCGACCGACCCGCACCCGAAGGTGATCTCGGTCCGCCAGCGCCGCGACTACCTGATCCCGAGCGTCTCCGCGCTGATCAACGCCGCCGAGCTGGCCCGCCGTGAGGCCGGTCTCAGCGACGGCGACTCCGAGCCGGTGGCCTCGGTCGCCGACGCCGTGCTGGAGCTGCTGCAGAGCTCCGACGGCTCGCTCGCCGCGCTGGACATCCCGGAGCTGGAGCCGCTGGACGGCATCGTCACCGTCGCCGAGGTCGACAAGTCCCTGGAGCCCGACGACTTCGAGGAGACCGACGCCAACGGCCCGTTCACCCTGGGCGCGTCCGACAAGCTGGTCGCCCGCCTGGACGAGCACCTGAATGGCGACATCATGGAGGACCAAGACTGACGTCTTGATCATCGGCTGCGGCGCGTACCCCCGGAGGGTGCGCGCCGTTTGCTTTTCGCGACCTGGTCAGACGGAGAGGCCGGGCAAGGGAAGGGCCCGCAGCGGCCGGCGGAGCAGCACCTTGCGGGTGCCGTCCCTCATCAGCTGCACGCGGGCCAGTTCCCAGCCGCCGTACTCGGCCTGGATCGCGAGCCGCACCGCGGCGGTCAACCGATCTACATCCGGAGGTAACCGCAGCGGTGCGTATTCGTAGTCCATAGAGCGATGGTGCACCTCTGCCGCAGGCCAGGCAAGCAGGGCGGGCACCCCATCTGGCGGTGTTACGCCCGTTCAGATGCTCATTGTGGCGAACCATCCCGTTTCGCGGTCGGAGCTACTCCAGTTCGGGGTAGCCGAGGGGGATCGCGGAGACGTCGTCGAGGGCGCGGGAGATCTCGGGGGGCAGGTCGATCTCCTCGACCTGGAGTGCCGCCACGAGCTGGCCGACGTTGCGGGCGCCGAGGATGGGCGCGGTCACGCCAGGGCGGTCACGTACCCAGGCCAGCGCGACCTCGGCGGCGGACACGCCCAGGCCGTCGGCGGCGGTCGCCACCGCCTCCACGATCGCCGAGCAGCGCGGCTGCAGGTACGGCAGGACCGAGCGCTCGAAGTGCGGCGACGCGGCCCGCGAGTCGGCCGGGCGGCCGTGGCGGTATTTGCCGGTCAGCACCCCGCGGCCCAGCGGCGACCAGGGCAGCACCCCCAGGCCCAGCGCCGCCGCCGCGGGCAGCACCTCCCGTTCGATGCCGCGCTGCAGCAGCGAGTACTCCATCTGGGTGGCCACGATCGGGGCGCGGCCGGGCCAGGCCTGCTGCCAGGTCACGGCGCGGCCGGTCTGCCAGCCGGAGAAGTTCGACACACCGGCGTAGCGTGCCCTGCCGGAGCTGACCGCGTGGTCGAGCGCGGCCAGGGTCTCCTCCCACGGGGTGTCCGGGTCCTGCCCGTGCACCTGCCACAGGTCCACATACGACACACCGAGCCGGCGCAGCGTGGTGTCGAGGGTGCGCAGCAGGTGCCCGCGGGAGCCGTCGTGGCGGCGGCCGGCCCGTGCGCGCAGCCCCGCCTTGGCGACGATCAGCACGTCGTCGCGGGAGACCATGGCGTCCAGGAGCGTGCCCAGCACCGCTTCGGCCTCGCCGTCGGCGTACACGTCGGCGGTGTCGAGCAGCGTGCCGCCGGCGTCCACATACGCCTTGAGCTGTGCGCCCGCGTCGTCCGGATCGGTGTCCAGGCCCCAGGTCATGGTGCCCAGGGCCAGGCGGGAGACCACCAGCCCGCTACGGCCCAGCGGTCGTTGCTGCATGGGGTGAACTGTATTCGGCTTGACACGCCGGCGGGGATCGGTGGGTGACGCGCGCGACATGCGGCACAGAACCTGCGGCGAGACCGGTTTATCGAGCTTGCTTTGAGGGAAGTGGGCTGTGGTTGAGGTGCACGGTCGACCCAGCCCCAGGAGCGCCGAACCATCATGTCGAGCAGTACGGCCGGTGGAAGTCCGACTGAGCCGGCCACCGCCCGCCCCCGCAGCCCCTACATCGACACCCTGCGCGCCGTCGCGATCGTGCGGGTGTTCCTGCAGCACACCGTGCCACTGGGCGTGCTCACCACGCTGCTGCCCGCGATGTGGGTCATGTTCGGCCTCGCCGGTTACCTGACCGCGGTGTCGCTGCGCCGGGGCGGCGCGGCGGCCACGGTGCGCTCGCGGCTGCGCCGCCTGCTGCCGCCGCTGTGGATGCTGGGCGCGATCGGGGTGCCGTTGATGCTGCTGCACGGCTGGCACGGGTTCACCTGGACCGACCTCGTCCCGTGGGTGTTTCCGCTGGTGAACCCGCCGGGCAGCGAGTGGGGCGCGGCGCTGGTCGTCGCGCTGTGGTACCTGCGCGTCTACCTGTGGTTCGTGCTGCTCTCCCCGGTGCTGCGCTGGCTGTTCGAGCGTGCGCCGGTGGCCACGCTGCTGGCCCCGCTCGGGGCGGCCGTGCTGCTGTCGACCGTGATCCGGCTGCCGAGCAACGCGGTCACCGATGTGATCTGGAGCACCGCGGCGTACGGCACCGCCTGGGTGCTCGGGTACGCCCGCGAGTCCGGGCTGCTGGATCGGCTGGCCTGGCCCACCTGCCTGGCCGCCGCGGGGGCGCTGGGCGCGGCGGCGCTCTTGCGGGCCGCCGCCGCTCGGGAAGGGCTGCACGACCAGCTGGTGCCCGTGCTGTGGGGCACGGCCGTGGTGCTGGTGGCGCTGCGGGCCCGGCCCCGGCTGGACCGGCTGGCCGTGCCGCTGCGCCGGGCCGTCGCGCTGCTCAACGCGCGGGCGGTGACGGTCTACGTGTGGCAGCTGCCGATGGTGGCCGTCGGCCTGTGGCTGCTCGGTCCGCTGGCCGGACCGCCGGTGCGCACCGTCGCGGTCGCGGCCGTGCTGACGGCCGGCGCGGTGCTGTGTTTCGGCTGGGTCGAGGACCTCGCCGCGAAGCGGTCGCCCGCGCTGCTGCCGGCCCTGCCCGCAGTCCGGCGTCCCGCCGCCGACGCGACGCAAGTGCCGTCTCCTGTGACGCGGGGCTGAGACCGGGGTCATCCTTCCCATGATCCCTACCACTCGGTAACGTTGGCCCACCGCCGCCGACGCGGCCCGGCCAACGGAGGTCACCATGCGACTCGGTCTCAACATCGGCTATCTGACGCCGTGGTCCACGCCCGAAAACCTGCTGGCCCTGGCGCGGGAGGCCGACCGGCTCGGCTTCTCGGTGGTCTGGGCGGCCGAGGCGTACGGCTCGGACTCGCCGACCCTGCTCTCCTGGATCGCCGCGCAGACCGAGCGCATCGACATCGGCAGCGCCGTCATGCAGATCCCCGGCCGCACCCCCGCCGCCACCGCGATGACCGCCGCGACCCTCGACACGCTGTCGGGCGGCCGGTTCCGCCTCGGCCTGGGCGTGTCCGGTCCGCAGGTCTCCGAGGGTTGGCACGGCGTGCGCTTCGCCAAGCCGCTGGCGCGCACCCGCGAGTACGTCGACGTCGTCAAGCTCGCCCTGTCCCGCAAGCAGGTCACCTACGATGGCGAGTTCCACACCCTGCCGCTGCCCGACGGCCCCGGCAAGGCGCTGCGCCTCAACTTCCACCCGCTGCGCACCGACATTCCGGTCTACCTCGCCGCGGTCGGCCCGAAGAACCTGGAACTGGCCGGCGAGATCGCCGACGGCTGGCTGGCCGTGTTCTACGCGCCCGAGTTCGCGGCCGAGCAGCTCGGCCAGATCGCGGCCGGGCGCGCCAAGGCGGGCAAGACGATGGAGGGCTTCGACATCGTGCCCAGCGTGCCCGTCGTCGTCGGCGACGACGTCGAGATGTGCGCCGAACTCGTGCGCGCGTACGCCGCGCTGTACGTCGGCGGCATGGGCAGCCGGCAGCAGAACTTCTACAACCAGCTCGCCACCCGCATGGGCTACGGCGACGCGGCCGCGCAGGTCCAGGAGCTGTACCTGGCCGGACGCCAGCGCGACGCCGCCGCGGCGATCCCGATGGAGTTCATCGACCGCACGTCACTGCTGGGTCCCAAGGAGCGCATCGCACGACGCCTGCGTGACTTCGCCGAATCGGGCGTGACTACGCTGTCGCTGGCGCTGTTCGTCGCAGACGCCGACTCCGGCAAGGAGACCTTGCGTACGGTGGCCGAGGCGTACGCGGAGAGCGGACTGGGAGACTAAGTGGAGATCGAGATCTGGCAGGCGATCGTGCTGGGCATCGTGGAGGGGATCACCGAATTCCTCCCGATCTCCTCCACCGGACACCTGACCATCACCGAAAAGCTGATGGGCCTGCCGATCGACGATCCCGCAGTCACCGCCTTCACCGCCGTGATCCAGATCGGAGCGATCGCGGCGGTGCTGGTGTACTTCTTCAAGGACATCGCCCGCCTGGCCGGCGCCTGGTTCAAGGGCCTGTTCTCAGCCGAGGCGCGCCAGATCTTCGACTACAAGTTCGCCTGGTACGTCATCGCCGGCTCGATCCCGATCGGCATCGTCGGCTTCCTCGGCCGGGACCTCATCACCGGCCCGCTGCGCAGCATGTGGTTCGTGGCCGGGTCGCTGATCGTGTGGAGCGGCGTGATGGCCTTCGCCGAGTACGCCGCCACCCAGACCCGTGGCGAGAAGCAGCTGCGCCTGACCGACACGCTCGTCATCGGCTTCGCCCAGTGCCTGGCCCTGATCCCGGGCGTGTCCCGGTCCGGCGCGACCATCACCACCGGTCTGCTGCGCGACATCGACCGGGTCACCGCCACCCGGCTGTCGTTCTTCCTCGGCGTGCCCGCGCTCGTCGCCGCCGGCATCTACGAGCTGCCCGAGGCGCTGGGCAGCCCCACCGTCACGGCCGCCTCACTGATCGTCGGCACCGTGGTCAGCTTCATCGTGGCGTACGCCTCGATCGCCTGGCTTTTGAAGTTCGTCGCGCACCACTCGCTGATGGCTTTCGTGTGGTATCGGGTGATCCTGGGCGGCGCGATCATCGCATTGCTCGCCACGAACACCATCTCCGCCACCTAGGCTGACGGGCGTGGCCACGCTATTGCTGCTGCGGCACGGACGCACCACCGCCAACGCCGACGGCATCCTCGCCGGGGACCTTCCCGTCGAGCTGGACGAGCTCGGCGTCGCCCAGGCCGAGCAGGCCCGGGGACGGCTGGCCGGGCTGCCGCTGGCCGTCGTGGTGACCAGCCCGCTGCGCCGGTGCCGGCAGACCCTGGAACTCGCCCTGCCCGGCGTCGCCCCGGTGGCCGACGAGGGACTGCGCGAGTGCGGCTACGGGGAGTGGTCCGGGCGCTCGCTCAAGGAGCTGGCGGACAACCCGCTGTGGTCGACCGTGCAGCACCATCCGGCCGCGGTCGTGTTCCCGGGCGGGGAGGCGATGGCGGCGATGGCCAACCGCGCCGTCACCGCCGTACGCGCCTGGGACGCCCGGATCACCGAGTCCCACGGCCACGACGCGGTGTGGCTGGCGTGCAGCCACGGCGACGTGATCAAGGCGATCGTGGCGGACGCGCTGGGCATGCACCTGGACCTGTTCCAGCGCATCTCGGTCGAGCCGTCGTCGGTGACCGCGATCCGCTACACCCCGCAGCGGCCGTTCGTGCTCCGCGTCAACGACACCGGCACCCCGGTCTCCGCCCTGCTGCACAAGCACCGCCCACCGGCCGAGGAGACCGCCGAAAGCGACGCCGTCCTCGGCGGCGGCGCCTGACCCCGCCTTTCAGTGGGGCTGGTCGGGTGAGGGCAGGCGCGTGGCCGCGCGGGTGTGCAGGCCGTCGAGGGCGACGTGCAGGATCCGGCGCCAGGACGGCTCCGGCACGACCGGGACGATCCGCCCCAGCGCCACCAGCAGCAGCGACACGTCCTCGGCGGTGATGTCGGGGCGCAGTTCGCCGGAGGCGTGAGCGGCGCGCACGAGTTCCGCGATCAGTGGGCCGACCTGCTGGCGGCAGTGCTGGCGGGCGGTGTTGCCGGCCTGGCCGGGCAGGGCCTGGCAGTACGCGTCGAGCAACCCCGGGGACGCCGTCTGGCGGGTGAGCGCGTCGCCGAGGAAACGGGCCAGGTCGTCCCAGGGCCGGCCGGTGAGCGCCGCAGACGCCGCGTCGGCCCACGAGGTGAACACGTGCTCCAGCGCCGCGTCGAGCAGCGCCTCCTTGGTGGGGAAGTGGCGGTAGAGCGTGCCCATGCCGACCTCGGCGCGGCGGGCGATCTCGCGTACGTCGACGTCGCTGCCCCGTTCGGCGATCAGCCCGGCCGCGGCGTCGAGCAGCCGGCCGCGATTGCGGGCGGCGTCGCTGCGCGTGGCGGCCGCGGGGCCGGCGGCCGAGGGTGACGTCATGCACACAGCCTACCGGAGCGGCTGCTCCGTTTCGGTGCTACGGTCGGAGAGCAGGCGGAGCAAGTGCTCCGTTTCACGCCGGGCCGCCTGCGCCGGCCGTGGTCGGCGAGATCGTGCCAGGTCTCGCCGACCCACCGGGCCGGCATGGTGCCCGTTCGAGTCCGAAGGACAGCCGTATGACGATCCCGCTCTCCATCCTCGACCTGGCCCGCATCGGCCCCGGTGAGACCGCGCGCGAGAGTATCGCGGCCAGCGTCGACCTCGCCCGCGCCGCGGAGGAGCACGGCTACCGGCGCGTCTGGTACGCCGAGCACCACAACATGCCCACGATCGCGTCCTCGGCCCCGGCCGTGCTGATCGCGCACGTCGGCACGTTCACCCGCGAGATCCGGCTCGGCGCGGGCGGCGTCATGCTGCCCAACCACACGCCGCTGACCATCGCCGAGCAGTACGGCACCCTCGACGCCATGTACCCCGGGCGCATCGACCTGGGCCTCGGCAGGGCTCCCGGCTCGGACCAGAACACCATGCGCGCCCTGCGCCGCGACGCGCAGTCGGCGGAGGGCTTCCCGAACGACGTCCTGGAACTGCAGGCCTACCTGGCCGGCAAGTCGCGCATCCCCGGCGTGGACGCGGTGCCGGGCAAGGGCTCCCAGGTGCCGCTGTACATCCTGGGCTCGTCGCTGTTCGGGGCCACGCTGGCCGCCGCGCTCGGCCTGCCGTACGCGTTCGCCTCGCACTTCGCGCCGCAGGCCCTGGAGGCCGCCGTCGCCGCGTACCGGCGGGAGTTCCGGCCGTCCGAGCAGCTCGACCGGCCGTACGTGATCGCCGGGGTCAACGTCGTCGCCGCCGACACCACCGCCGCGGCCCGAGAGCAGTTCCAGGGCACCCGGCGGGCGTTCGCCACGGGCCTGTTCGGGCGGGGGCAGACGTTCACCGACGAGCAGGCCGACCAGCTGCTGGCCCAGGGCGCGGGCGCGCACGTCGACCAGATGCTGCAGTACTCCGCCCTCGGCACACCCGCCGAGGTGCGCGCCTACCTCGACGCGTTCGTCCGGCAGGCGGGCGTCGACGAGCTGATCGTCGCCCACCACGCCACCGGCGCGGCCCGCCTGCGCTCGGTCGCCCTGCTCGCCGAGGCCATGCAACCCGCCCACGCCTGACCGGCCCCGGCCGACGGCGGCGAAGATCGTCCGACTTGCCAGGCATCCGTGCGTATCTTGAACCGCGATACGCCCAGGTGCCTGGCAAGTCGAGCGATCATGGCGATCAGGTGTCCAGGCGTAGGGCGAGGTAGAGGTCTACGCGGTCGGCGAAGCGGTCGAGGTCGCGGCCGGTGAGGTCGGCGATGCGGCGGATGCGGTAGCGCAGTGTGTTGACGTGCAGGTGCATCGCGCTCGCGCAGCGCGTCCACGAGCCGTCGCAGGCCAGGAATGTCTGCAGGGTGCGCACCAGGTCGGCGTGGTGGTCGGCGTCGTACGCGCGCAGCGGCGCGAGCAGCCGGTCGGCGAACGCCTGCCGGACCGCCCGGGGCACGCCCGCGAGCAGCAGATCGTGCGAGGCCAGCTCGTCGCTGCCGACGACCGACACCCGGTCCGGCCGGTCGAGCGCGTACCCGTGCGCGTGCCGGGCCTGTGACAGCGCCCCGGCCAGCTCGGCGACCGTCGCCGCGGGTTCGCTGACTCCCGCCGCGAACCGCGTCCCGCGGGCCGCCGTCGTCAGATGCCGTGCCGTCTCCCGCAGCCCGTCGAGCCCGCCCCTGCCCGCGACCACCGCCACGATCTCACCGGCCGTGCCCGCGACGACCGCTCCGGGCACCATCTCCTCCACCGCCGCGACGGCCGCGCCGTCCGCATCGTGCAGTTTCCAGGAAACCGCACCTTTCCCGAAGCCGTTTCGTGCACTTTCCCCGAAACTGCCGGAGCCGGAGCCGGAGCCGGAGCCGGAGCCGGAGCCGGAGCCGGAGCCGGAGCCGGTGGCGAGGGAGGCGACGACGACCGTGTACGGGCCGGTGGTGGGCAGGCCGCAGGCGTGCAGGCCGGCGGTGATCTCGGCAGGGTCGGCGGTGGTGGCCAGGACCTCGGCGAGCTGGGCGGCGAGGCGCTGCTCGATCCGGCGGGCGCGGTCGGCGCGGGCGGCGTCCAGGGCGGTCAGCTCGACGAGTTCTTCGAGCAGGGCGGGCTCGGTGCAGGCGACGAAGCGCATGCCGGGGGCGGGGGTCGGCGCGGGCGCGTCGAGGTGGAACTCCTGCTCGCCGATGCGGCAGCGGGCGGGCAGGGTGTCGGCGCGCAGGAACGCCGTCGCCAGCCGCCGCCCGACGGCGAGATCGTGCGGTGCGCCGCCCGGATCGCCCGCGACGGCGCGACCGGTGCAGGTCAGCACCCACGCCCCGGTCGTGGGCCACACCTCGGCCAGGTCGGCTCCCGCGGCGAGGGTGGCGACCCGGCCGCGGCGGCGGCTGCGGGCGGCCAGTGCCCCGGCTTCGCGCTCGGCCCAGAGCACCGTGTTGATGCGTTCGGTCACCTCGCGGAACGACACCTCGGCAGGCACCGCGAACAGCGGCAGCCGGTGCCGCCGGCAGGCCTCGACCAGGTCGGCCGGGACGGGCCCGAGCAGCGCCTCGCCCGCGCCGAGCGCGGCCACCCCGGCTCCGGCCAGCGCCGCGACGAACAGCTCGGAGTCGGCGGGCTCGCGCCGCCACATCATGCCGGTCAGCACGACCTCGCCACCGGCGAGGTAGCGGCCGGGGTCGAGCAGGTCCGTGGTGTACGCGAGCTGCGCGGGACGGTCCAGCTCGCCCTCGCCGGCGAGCACCGGCAGCCGGACACCAGGCTGTTCCAGCACGTCACGTAGCCGCATGCGCACCGCCTTTGTCGTAACCTCCAAAGAGCCTAGCCAGGCTTTGTTGCAGTTTCGGTCCTTCTCACCCTTCAGCGCCAGAGGGCGGGGCAGTTGACTCATTCCATGTCGCCGGCCGAGTTCAACGCTCTGCCCGCCCCCGACGCCGAACGCGAGCTGCTGACCTGCAACGCGTCGAGCGCATGGGCGCGGGCGGTGGCGGCCGGGCGGCCGTACGCGGACCTCGGCAAGCTGCGCGAGGTCGCCACCGGTGCGGTCGCCGCGCTGACCTGGCCGGACGTGCGGCAGGCCCTCGACGCCCACCCGCGCATCGGCGAGCGGGCCGCGGGGGAGGGCCGCGAGGCGGCCTGGTCGCGGCGCGAGCAGTCGGGCGCCGCGTCCGCCGACGAGCGGACCGCGGCGGCGCTGGTCGAGGCCAATCGGGCGTACGAGGACCGCTTCGGCCACGTGTTCCTGGTCTTCGCCAGCGGCAAGACGGCCGAGCAGATGCTCGCGGCGGCCCGGCAGCGGCTGGCCAACGACGAGCCCGCCGAGCGCGACGTGGTACGCCGCGAGCTGACGGCGATCACCTTGCTGCGCCTCGATCGGTTGTTCGGGACATGAGCGAAGCATGAGAACGGAGCGGCGGATGACCGAGGGGCGCACCGGATGACGCTGTCGACCCATGTGCTGGACACCTGTCGGGGGGAGCCCGCGGCAGACGTGCAGGTCACGCTGCAGCGAATGGGGCAGTACGGCTGGGTCGTCGTGGCGACCGGGACCACGAACGCCGACGGGCGCCTCGCCGACTGGGTGCCCGCCGAGCAGTGGCTGGTGGGGCGCTACGGGCTGCGCTTCGACGTCGCGGCGTACCAGGGGCTCGGCAGTTTCTTCCCCGAGGTGACCGTCGTCTTCGACGTCACCGACACCACCCGCCACCTGCACGTGCCGCTGCTGCTGAGCAAGTTCGGCTACACCACCTACCGGGGGTCCTGATGGCGATCCACCTCGGACCGAACCGGTACGGCAAGGCCGAGTGCCGCCTGGTCACCGTGGTCCGCGACGGCGAGCGGCACGAGCTGACCGACCTGAACGTCAGCACCCGGCTCGCGGGCCGCCTCGACGCGACGCACCTGACCGGCGACAACGCCGACGTGCTGCCCACCGACACGCAGAAGAACACGGTGTACGCGTTCGCCCGCGACGGCTTCGCGAGCATCGAGGAGTTCGGGCTGCGGCTGGCCCGCCACTTCGTCGCGACACAGGACGCGATCGAGCGGGCCCAGGTGCACATCGAGTCGTACGGCTGGCGGCGGCTCGGCGGCCACTCGTTCGCCCGCGCCGGGGACGAGGTGCGGACGGCGACGCTGACCGCGACCGCGGAGCACGCCTGGGCCGTCGGCGGGCTGCACGGGCTGACGCTGCTGAACACGACCGGCTCGCAGTTCAAGGGCTTCCCCCGCGACCGGTACACGACGCTGCCCGAGGCCGACGACCGCATCCTCGCCACGGCGGTCGACGCCCGCTGGCGGTTCGCCACGCTCGACGTGGACTGGAACGCGGCCTTCGCGGCGGTCCGGGACGGCCTGGTCGGCGCGTTCGTCGACACGTACAGCAGCTCACTGCAGCAGACCCTGTACGCGATGGGGGAGCGGGTGCTGAACACGGCGCCCGAGGTCGCCGAGGTGCGGCTGGCGCTGCCGAACCGGCACCACTTCCTAGTCGACCTGTCGCCGTTCGGGCTGGACAACCCCGACGCGGTGTACTTCGCGGCCGACCGGCCGTACGGCCTGATCGAGGGCTCGGTGCGGCGCGACGGCGCTGCCGAGCCGGGGCTAGCGTGGGACCTGGGAGCAGCCTGATGGACTTCATGACCCCGTTGACCTGGGCCGACGCCCTGGCGATCAGGGCGGAGCGGCCGGACGCGGTGCCGATCGCCGGGGGCACCGACGTGATGGTCGAGATGAACTTCCACCGGCGGCGGCCGGGCGTGCTGCTCGACCTGACCCGCATCGGCGACCTGACGACCTGGGCGATGGACGGCGAGCTGCTGCGGATCGGCGCGGGTGTCTCGTACACCCGACTCATCGAGGAGCTGGGCGACCGCCTGCCGGGGCTGGCGATGGCCGCGCGCACGGTCGGCTCGCCGCAGATCCGCAACCGGGGCACCCTCGGCGGCAACCTGGGCTCGGCCTCGCCCGCAGGCGACGGCCACCCGCCGCTGCTCGCGGCCGGTGCGCAGGTCGAGCTGGCCTCGGTGCGCGGCACCCGACTGGTGCCGATCGCGGAGTTCTTCACCGGCCCCAAACGCAGCGTGCTCGCCCCGGACGAGCTGATCGCCGCGGTGTGGGTGCGGCCCGCCGACGGCCCGGAGCAGTTCTCGAAGATCGGCACCCGCAACGCGATGGTCATCGCGGTCAGCTCGTTCTCACTGGCCCTGCACCCGGGCCGCCGCGCGGTCGGCACCGGCATCGGCTCGGCCGCGCCCACCCCGCGCCGGGCGGCCGAGGCGGAGCTGTTCGCCGCCGGGCAACTGCCCTGGGACACCCTCGCCGCGCTGGAACCCGGCGTGGCGCGGCGCTTCGGCGAGCTGGTCGCCGCGGCCGCTTCGCCGATCGACGACGTGCGCGGCACCGCCGCGTACCGCCGCCACGCGCTGGCCGTCCTGGCCCAGCGCACCCTGACCTGGGCCTGGAGGGACCTATGCGGGTGACCTGCACGGTCAACGGCACGACCCGGACCGCCGACGACGTCTGGGAGGGCGAGAGCCTGCTCTACGTGCTGCGCGAGCGGCTCGGCCTGCCCGGCAGCAAGAACGCCTGCGAGCAGGGCGAGTGCGGCTCGTGCACGGTGTACCTGGACGGGACCGCGGTCTGCGCCTGCCTGGTCGCCGCGGGCCAGGCCGCCGGGCGCGACGTGCGCACCGTGGAGGGGCTGGCCCCGGAGGGCGAGCTGGACCCCGTGCAGCGGGCGTTCCTGCAGACGGGCGCCGTGCAGTGCGGGTTCTGCACCCCGGGGCTGATCGTCTCGGTGCACGACCTGCTCGCCCGGGTCCCGCACCCGAGCGACCCCGAGATCCGCGAGGCGCTGGCCGGAAACCTGTGCCGGTGCACCGGCTACGAGAAGATCATGGACGCGGTACGCCTGGCGGCGGGCTCGGCCGAGGCGGGCGGCCGATGAGGACCGTCGTCAGCGGCTGTGCGATCGCGACCGTCGACGCGGCGGGTGCGGAGTACCTGCGCGGGCATCTCGTCATCGACGGCGACCGGATCACCGAGGTCGGCGCGGGCGACTACGACGGCCCCGCCGACCAGGTCATCGACGGCCGGGGCTGCCTGGCCACCCCCGGCCTGGTCAACACGCACCACCACCTCTACCAGTGGGCCACCCGAGGGCTCGCCCAGCAGAGCAACCTGTTCGACTGGCTCGTCGAGCTGTACCCGGTGTGGGCCGGGCTCGACGACGAGCTCGTGTACGTCACCACGACCGCGGGCCTGAGCGTGCTGGCCCTGTCCGGGTGCACCACCGCCGCCGACCACCACTACGTGTTCCCGCGCGGCTCGGGCGACCTGATCGGGACGCAGGTCGAGGCGGCGGCGTCGGTCGGCGTACGGCTGCACGCCTGCCGCGGCTCGATGGACCTCGGCGTCTCGCAGGGCGGGCTGCCGCCGGACCACATCGTCGAGTCCACGGACGCGGCCCTGGCCGCGACCGCCGCCGCGATCGAGCAGCACCACGACCCGTCCCCGTCGGCGATGGTCCGTGTCGCCGTCGCGCCGTGCTCGCCGTTCTCGGTCACCTCCGACCTGATGCGCGAGGGCGCGTCACTGGCCCGCGCGCACGGCGTGCGGCTGCACACGCACCTCGCCGAGACGGTCGAGGAGGACGCGTTCTGCCGCGACCGCTTCGGCTGCACGCCCGTCGAGTACGCGGAGAAGCTCGGCTGGCTGGGCGACGACGTGTGGCTGGCGCACGGGGTACACCTCGACGACGCGGCGGTGGCCCGGCTCGGGGCGACCGGCACCGGGGTGGCGCACTGCCCCAGCTCCAACGCCCGCCTCGGCGCGGGCATCGCCCGGGTGGGCGATCCGCTCGACGTCGGCGCTCCGGTGGGCCTCGGCGTCGACGGCGCGGCCTCGCAGGAGGCCGGTGAGCTGGGCCCGGAGCTGCGCCAGGCGATGCTGGCAGCCCGGCTGCGCGGCGGCCCGGCCGCGCTGACCGCCCGCGAGGCGCTGGCCCTGGCCACCACCGGCGGGGCCCGCTGCCTGGGCCGCGACGGCGAGCTGGGATCCCTGGAGCAGGGCTTGCTCGCCGACGTCGCCCTGTGGCGTATCGACGACCTCGGCCACGCCGGCATCGAGGACCCGGTCGCCGCCCTCGTCTTCGGCCCGCCCGCCCGTATCGAGGCACTGCTCGTCGGCGGCAACCCGGTCGTCCGCCACGGCCGCCTCGTCCACCCCGACGAAGACTCCCTGGCCCGCGACCTCACCCGCGTCAGCCGCACCCTCCTGGGAAAGGCCGGCCGATGACCACGACGGTGCATGTGGGGCTGGTGGCGACCGTGACGGGCGGGGTGGGGGCTTCGCCGTTGCGGCCGGACGGCCGGCTGAAGGTGACGGGGGAGTTCGCGTTCTCGTCCGACCTGTGGGCCGACGACATGCTGTGGGGCGCGACGCTGCGCAGCCCGCACCCCCGGGCGCTGATCACGGGGCTGGACCTCGGTCCGGCGCTGCGCGTTCCCGGGGTGTACGCGGTGCTCACCCATGAGGACGTGCCGGGTCGGCGGCTGTACGGGCTGGAGCATGTCGACCAACCGGTGCTGGCCGCCGACGAGGTGCGTTACCAGGGCGAGCCGATCGTCGTCGTGGCCGCCGACCACCCGGAGACCGCCCGCCGCGCCGTCCAGGCGATCGGGATCACCTACGAGGTCCTCGACCCGGTCACCGACCCCGAGGCGGCGCTGGACGACACCGGCACACCGCGGGTGCACGCCGACCGGCCGAACCTGCTGCGCCACGTGCCGATCCGGCGCGGCGACCCGCACGCGACCGCCGCGGTCGTGGTGACCGGGGAGTACGAGGTCGGCATGCAGGACCAGGCGTTCCTCGGCCCCGAGTCGGGGCTGGCCGTGCCCGCCGAGGACGGCGGCGTCGACCTGTACATCGCCACCCAGTGGCTGCACGTCGACCAGCAGCAGGTGGCCGCGTGCCTGGGCCTGCCCGCCGACAAGGTCCGGCTCACCCTGGCCGGGGTCGGCGGCGCGTTCGGCGCGCGCGAGGACCTGTCCATGCAGGTGCACGCCTGCCTGCTGGCCCTGCACACGGGCCGCCCGGTGAAGATGGTGTACGGCCGGGAGGAGTCGTTCTTCGGCCACGTGCACCGCCACCCGGCCCGGCTGCGCTACGAGCACGGCGCGGACGAGCACGGCCGGCTCGTCTACGTGAAGGCCCGCATCCTGCTCGACGGCGGCGCGTACGCGTCCAGTTCCGGCGCGGTCGTGGCCAACGCGGCGACGCTGGGCATCGGCCCGTACGACGTGCCGAACGTCGTCATGGACGCCTACGGGCTCTACACCAACAACCCGCCCTGCGGGGCGATGCGCGGCTTCGGCGCGGTCCAGGCGTGCTTCGCGTACGAGTCCCAGATGGACAAGCTCGCGGCCGCTCTGGGCATCGACCCGGTCGAGGTCCGGGTCCGCAACGCCCTGAACACCGGCGACCGTATGCCCACCGGCCAGGTCGTCGAGGGCCCCGCCCCGGTCGCCGAGCTGCTCCGCCTGGTCCAGGCCAAGCCACCGGCCGGGCAGGCCGACTTCCCGCCTGGCGGCACCGCCAACACCACCCGCGGCGAGGGCGTGGTCCGCGGCGTCGGCTACGGCATCGGCATCAAGAACGTCTGCTTCTCCGAAGGCTTCGACGACTACGCCACCGCCCGCGTCCGCCTCGAACTGATCGCCGGCCGCCCTGCCGTCCTGGTCCACACCGCCGCCGCCGAGGTCGGCCAGGGCCTGGTCACCGTCCAGGCCCAGATCGTCCGCACCGAACTCGGCGTCGACCAGGTCACCATCGCCCCCGCCGACACCGCCGTCGGCAGCGCCGGCTCCTCCTCCGCCTCCCGCCAGACCTACATGACCGGCGGCGCCGTCCGCGCCGCCTGCCAGGCGGTGCGGGATCGGCTGCTGGGACGCCTGGACGGGCTCGCGGGCGAGCTGCGGCTGGCCGACGGCCAGGTGCTGGACGCCCACGGCGGGGTCGTCGCCGACATCGCCGAGCTGCTCGCCGAGGGGGCGATCGAGGAGACCGTGCAGTGGCGGCACCGGCCGACCCATCCGCTCG
Source organism: Catellatospora aurea (assembly GCF_042663325.1). Lineage (NCBI taxonomy): Bacteria > Bacillati > Actinomycetota > Actinomycetes > Micromonosporales > Micromonosporaceae > Catellatospora > Catellatospora aurea. The sequence goes on along the minus strand of NZ_JBHTAC010000001.1, from coordinate 30,434 downwards.
ACCCGGAGACCGGGCAGGGCGACGCGCACGTGCAGTACGCCTTCGCCGCGCACCGGGCCACCGTCGACGTCGACACCGAACTCGGCCTGGTCAAGGTCGTCGAGATCGTCACCGCGCAGGACGTCGGCAAGGCCGTCAACCCGGCCGCCGTCACCGGCCAGATCCAGGGCGGCACCGCCCAAGGGCTCGGCCTGGCGCTGATGGAGGAGATTCAAGTCGTCGACGGGAAGGTGCGTAATCCGTCCTTCACCGACTATCTGCTCCCTACGATCATGGACATGCCGCCGATGACAGTGGACGTGCTCGAACTGGCCGACCCGCACTCGCCCTACGGGTTGCGCGGCGTCGGCGAGCCGCCGACGATCTCCTCCACACCGGCCGTCGTCGCGGCGATCCGGGCGGCCACCGGAGCCGCGCTGACCCGGGTGCCGGTCCGGCCCGAACACATCGTGGGGGTATGAGTGACCGAGATCCTGACGCCCGAGGCGGTCGCGTTCGTCACCGAGCTGCAGCGCCGCTTCCGTCCCCGGCGCGACGAGCTGCTCGCGGCGCGCCGGGTCCGGCAGGCCGAGATCGACCGCACCGGCACGCTGGACTTCCTGCCGGAGACGGCGCACATCCGCGAGCACGAGTGGACCGTCGCGCCGGCCCCGGCCGACCTGGTCGACCGCCGGGTCGAGATCACCGGCCCGACCGACCGCAAGATGACGATCAACGCGCTGAACTCGGGTGCGAAGGTGTGGCTGGCCGACCTGGAGGACGCCAACACCCCGCACTGGGCCAACGTCATCGGCGGCCAGCAGAGCCTCTACGAGGCGGTACGCCGCACCATCAGCCTCCAGCAGGGCGACAAGCTGTACGCGCTGCACCCCGGCCCGCTGCCGACCATCGTGGTCCGCCCGCGCGGCTGGCACCTCGACGAGCGTCACTTCGAGGTCGACGGGGAGGCTGGCGTCGCCGCGCTGGTCGATTTCGGGCTGCACTTCTTCCACAACGCGGCCGAGCTGCTGGCCCGCGGCAGCGGCCCGTACTTCTACCTGCCCAAGATGGAGAGCCACCACGAAGCGCGGCTGTGGCAGGACGTGTTCACGGCTGCGCAGGAGCTGCTGGGCATCCCGTACGGCAGTATCCGGGCCACCGTGCTCATCGAGACGATCACGGCCGCGTTCGAGATGGACGAGATCCTCTACGAGCTGCGCGACCACGCCAGCGGCCTGAACGCGGGTCGCTGGGACTACCTGTTCAGCCTGATCAAGAAGTTCCGCGCGTTCCCGGCGTACACGCTGCCGGACCGGGCACAGGTGACGATGGCCGCGCCGTTCCTGCGGGCGTACGCGCAGCTGCTGGTCAAGACGTGTCACCGCCGCGGCGCGTACGCGATGGGGGGCATGGCGGCGTTCATCCCGAACCGGCGCGACCCGGGGGTCACCGCGACCGCGCTGGCCAAGGTGCGCGAGGACAAGCAGCGCGAGGCCGCCGACGGCTTCGACGGCTCCTGGGTGGCGCACCCCGATCTGGTGCCGGTCTGCCTGGAGGTGTTCGAGCAGGCGCTGGACGGCGCCCCGAACCAGCTCACCCGGCAGCGCCCGGACGTGCGGGTCAGCGCCCACGACCTGCTGGACGTGCGCACCACGCCCGGTGAGATCACGCTGGCGGGCGTACGCGCCAACATCGACGTCGGGATCCGCTACATCCGGTCGTGGCTGGACGGCAACGGGGCGGCCGCGATCAACAACCTGATGGAGGACGCCGCCACCGCCGAGATCTCCCGCTCGCAGCTGTGGCAGTGGATGCACAACGGCGCGGACCTCGCCGACGGCACCCGCATCACGCGTGACCTGCTGGAACAGCTGATCCAGGCGGAGATGGACACGCTCGGGGCCGACTACGCGCCCGCCCGCAAGATCTTCGAGCAGGTCGCGCTGTCTGACGACTTCACGGAATTCCTGACCCTGCCGGCCGGGGAGCTGATCGACTGATGCAGCCCGCCGGACCGGGAGAGATCGCCGGCGTGCCGCGCGACGCGGTCGTCCAGGTGCCCGAACGGGAGCTGGACCGCAGGCTGGCCGCGACCGACGGCCAACTGCGCGACCAGCGGCCGGACGAGCCGTCCGACCGCCAGCCGCTGCACACCGTGTACGTGCCCGCCGACCGGGTGCGCACCGGCCTCGCGTTGCGCTGGGGCGAGCAGGCCCTGGCCGCGCTGTCCGAGCACGGGCTGCCCTACCCGGAGCAGCTGCACGAGCGGATCGGGCGCAAGCTGGCCACCGAGCCGATCGAGGACCTGCGGGTGGACTTCGAGGACGGCTACGGCCGCCGCGAGGACGCCACGGAGGACGCGCACGCCCGCAGCGTCGCGGCGTTCCTGTCGGCGCGCCCGGCCCCGTTCACCGGCGTACGGATCAAGAGCCTGGAGCCCGACACCCGGCCCCGGGCGCTGCGCACGCTGGAACGGCTGCTCGACGCGCTGGGCACGATCCCGCCGAACTTCGTGATCACGCTGCCGAAGGTCAGCTCGGTGGACCAGGTCGAGGCCCTGGTGTGGCTGTGCCGCCACCTCGAACCGGCCGCCGGTCAACTGCGCTTCGAATTGCAGGTCGAGATGCCCCAGGCGATCCTCGGCCCGGACGGGACCTGCCCGCTGCCCGCGATGATCCACGCGTCGCAGGGGCGCTGCGTGGGCCTGCACTACGGCACGTACGACTACTCGGCGGCGCTGGGCATCGCGGCGGCGTACCAGTCGCTGGAGCATCCCGCCGCCGACCACGCCAAGCAGGTCATGCAGGTCGCCGCGGCGGGCACGGGGGTACGCGTCGTCGACGGCTCGACGAACGTGCTGCCGGTGGGCGACACGGACGCCGTGCACGCCGCGTGGGCGCTGCACCTGCGACTGGTCCGCCGCGGCCTGGAACGCGGCTTCTACCAGGGCTGGGATCTGCATCCGGCGCAGCTGCCGACGCGCTACGCGGCCGCGTACACCTTCTTCCGGGAGGGCGCGCCGGCGGCCGCGACCCGGCTGCGGGCCTGGCTCGACGGGCGCGACAGCGCCGCGCAGCGCGACAGCGGTGCCCGTGGCACCGGCTACCTGGACGAACCCGCGACCGCGCGGGCCCTGTCCGGCTTCCTGCGACGCGCCGCGGCGTGTGGCGCGCTGGATGTCGGCGAATTCGGTGTCGATCGATCTATGCTGGAAGCCTTGTGAACTACGATCTCATTCTGCGCTCGCACCGCACGCTCACCCCGGACGGGGAGCGGCCCGCCGACGTCGGCATCCGTGACGGAGTCATCGCGGCGGTCGCCGGTTTCCAGGCGCTGTCCGGCGACGACATCATCGACCTGGGGGAGTGCGCGCTGCTGCCCGGCCTGGTCGACACCCACGTGCACGTCAACGAGCCGGGGCGCACCCAGTGGGAGGGCTTCGACAGCGCCACCCGGGCCGCCGCCGCGGGCGGTGTCACCACCATCGTCGACATGCCGCTGAACTCGGTCCCGCCCACGGTCGACGTGCAGGCGCTGCACGTCAAACGGGCCGCCGCGGTCGAGCAGTGCTTCGTGGACGTCGGCTTCTGGGGCGGCGCGGTGCCCGGCAACGCGAAACAGCTGCCCGCGCTGCACAGCCAAGGCGTGTTCGGGTTCAAGGCGTTTCTCATCGACTCGGGGGTGCCCGAGTTCCCGCCGCTGGACCCGGCCGGGTTGGAGGAGGCGCTCGGCACGGTCGACGCGGTGTTCGTGCTGCACGCCGAGGATCCGTCGCTGGTCACCGAGGCGCACGGCGAGCACTTCGCCGACTTCGTCGCGTCCCGCCCGCCCCGGGCCGAGCGCCGGGCGGTGGCCGCCGCGATCGAGGCGGCCCGGCGCACCGGCGCGCGGGTGCACATCCTGCACCTGGCCGCCGCCGACGCGCTGCCGCTGATCGCCGCGGCCCGCCGCGAGGGCGTCCGGATCACCGCCGAGACCTGCCCGCACTACCTCACCCTCGACGCGTCCCAGGTGCCCGACGGCGCGACGCAGTACAAGTGCTGCCCGCCGATCCGCGACAAATCGCATCAGGACGCGCTGTGGCAGGCGCTGGCCGACGGCGTGATCGACTGCGTGGTGTCCGACCACTCGCCGTGCCCGCCCGAGCTGAAGGCCGGCGACTTCGGCACGGCCTGGGGCGGGATCGCTTCGGTGCAGCTCGGGCTGCCGCTGGTGTGGACCGCCGCCGCCAAGCGCGGGCACAGCCTCGCCGACGTGGTGCGCTGGATGGCCGGCAACACCGCCGACCTGGTCGACCTGCCCCGCAAGGGCCGCATCGCCGAGGGCGCCGACGCCGACCTGGTCGCCTTCGACCCCGACGCCGAGTTCACCGTCGACGCGACCCGGCTGCTGCACCGGCACCACGTCTCGCCGTACGACGGTTTGCCGCTGCGCGGCGTCGTCCGCGACACCTGGCTGCGCGGCCGCCTCGCCGGGGTGGAGCCGATCGGCCGCCTGCTGCGCCCTGGGGGCGGGGCATGAGCTTCGAGGAGCTGCTCGATCTCGCTTCGCGGGCCGTCGGCGGCAGCGTCGTCGCCGCCAACGACGAGTTCTTCGCCGAGCGCGACAACCTGGTCAACCCGTGGGCGCCGACCTTCACCCCGCGCACCTTCGGCGCGAAGGGCCAGGTGTACGACGGCTGGGAGACGCGCCGCCGCCGCGAGCCCGGCCACGACCACGCGGTGGTCCGGCTCGGCGCGCCCGGCCACGTGCACGGCGTCGTCGTCGACACCGCGTTCTTCACCGGCAACTACCCGCCCGAGGCGACCGTCGAGGGCTGCCGGGTCACCGGCTACCCCTCGCCCGCGGAACTGGCCGACGCGGACTGGTTCCCGCTGGTCGAGCGTTCGCCGCTGCACGGCGACACCCGCAACCGCTTCCCGGTCGACGCCCGGCGGCTGGTCACCCACGTCCGGCTGACCATCCACCCCGACGGCGGCGTGGCCCGGCTGCGGGTGCACGGCGAGCCCGCCCCCGACCCGCACCTGCTGCCCGACACCGTCGACCTGGCCGCCGCCGAGCTGGGCGGCCGCGTCGTCGACTGCAGCGACCGCTTCTACGGCTCGCCCGGCAACCTGCTGCTGCCCGGCCTGGCGGCCGTCATGGGCGACGGCTGGGAGACCCGGCGGCGGCGCGACGGCGGCAACGACTGGGTCGAGGTGCGGCTGGCCGCGCCCGGCGTGCTCCAGCTGGCCGAGCTGGACACCTCGCACTTCAAGGGCAACGCCCCCGGCTGGGCGGCGCTGACCGGCGGCGGCGGCGAACCGCTGCTGCCGCGCACCCGCCTGCAGCCCGACACCCGGCACCGGTTCCGGCTCACCCACGACTGGCCGGTCCACGGGGTACGCCTGGACATCTACCCCGACGGCGGTTTGGCCCGGCTGCGCCTGTACGGCAGCCTGACGGACGCCGCCCGGGACGAGCTCGCCGCACCGTGGACGGATCGGGAGGCTGGGGGAGGCTGAGTCATGACGATCGGGGGTTTGCTGCTCGCGGCGGGGGCCGGGCGGCGGTACGGGATGCCCAAGGCGCTGGCCGTGGTGCCGGGCGACGGGGAGCTGATGGTGCGACACGCGCTGCGGACGCTGCGCGACGGTGACTGCGATCCGATCGTGGTCGTGCTCGGGGCGGGAGCCGGGCGCGCCCCGGCACTGCCCGGCGCGCACGTGGTGATCAACAAGGAGTGGCGGACCGGCATGGGCTCGTCCCTGCGGGCCGGTTTGGCGGCGCTGCCGCCGCAGGTGGACGCTGTAGTGGTGCTGCTGGTGGACACCCCGGGGATCACCGCCGAGGCGGTGCGCCGGGTCGGGGCGGGCGCGGGCCCGGCCACCCTGCGCGTCGCCACGTACGGCGGGGACGGCGGGCATCCGGTGCTGCTGGGCCGCGACCACTGGGCCGGGGCGGCGGCGCTCGCCGTGGGCGACGTCGGGGCCCGGCCCTACCTGGCCAAGCACGACGTGGAGACGGTGCCCTGCGACGACGTCTCCGACGGCGCGGACCTGGACGTCCCCCATGCGTGACGTGCTCGACGACCTGCTGCGGGCCTGGGACGCGGGCGGCGTCTCCGGCGTGGCGACCGTGGTGCGCACCTGGCAGTCCGCGCCGCGGCGGCCCGGCGCGTCGATGCTCGTCGCACCCGGTGGGGAAGCCGTCGGCAGCGTCTCCGGCGGGTGCGTCGAGGGAGCCGTGTACGAGCTGGCCACCGAGGTCGCCGCCGATCCCGGGGCGCGGCCGCTGCTGCAGCGCTACGGCGTCAGCGACGACGACGCGTACGCCATCGGGCTGACCTGCGGCGGCATCATCGAGGTGTTCGTCGAGCAGGTGTCGCGCGAGACGTTCCCGCAGCTCGGTGAGGTCGTGTCGGCGGTCCGGGCGGGCCGCCCGGTGGCCGTGGCGACGTGTATCGCCCCGGCCGACTCGCCGCGCTTCGGCCGGCGGCTGATCATCGAGGAGGGCGGGACCGCGGGCACCTTCGGCTCCGCGCGCCTGGACGCCGCCGTCGCCGACGACGCCCGCGGGCTGCTGGCCGCCGGGCGCACCGGCATGCTGCACTACGGCCCCGACGGCGAGCGCCGCGGCGACGAGCTGGCCGTGTTCGTCAACGCGTACGCCCCGCCCGCCCGCATGATCGTGTTCGGGGCGATCGACTTCGCCGCCGCCGTGGCCCGCATCGGCTCGTTCCTGGGCTACCACGTCACGGTCTGCGACGCCCGAGCCGTGTTCGCCACCCCGAAGCGCTTCCCGTCCGCCGACGAGGTCGTCGTCGAGTGGCCGCACCGCTACCTGGAGGGCGAGGTCGCCGCCGGGCGGGTGGACGGGCGCACGGTGCTGTGCGTGCTCACCCACGACCCGAAGTTCGACGTGCCGCTGCTGGAACTGGCCCTGCGGCTGCCCGTGGCGTACGTCGGCGCGATGGGCTCCCGCCGCACCCACGAGGACCGGCTCGCCCGGCTGCGCGAGGACGGCCTGACCAACGCCGAACTCGGCCGACTGCGCTCGCCCATCGGCCTCGACCTGGGGGCCCGGACTCCGGAGGAGACGGCGGTCAGCATCGCCGCCGAGATCGTTGCCCTGCGCTGGGGCGGCACCGGCGCGGTCCTGTCCGACGCCGCCGGCCCGATCCACCGCGCGAGCCCGCTGGGCCACTGACCGCGGGCACCGCCGCCGCGCGAGCACGACAGCCCGGACCTGTCGGCTCCCAGGCCGCAACTCTTAACGACTTGCGGCCCCACGGCCCTCGGAGGCCGCAAGTCGTTAAGAGTTGTCGCAGGAGCGAGCGCGGGGCGAGCGTCTGGTCGGAGGTGGCGTAGGCGTCAGGTGGCCCGGTGTGCGTCGAGGTAGGCCTGCACCACGTCGACGCGTGGGCGGCCGCGTTCGTTGACCGCGACGCCGTTGCTGCGCGCCCAGGCCCGCACCTCGGCCGCGCTGGGCAGCGTGAACCGCTTCTCCGCCGGCTCGGGCGTCGGCGCTCGCTCGGACGAGACGGGAGCAGACCGGGGGACCGGCGGGGGGAGCTCGGCGAGGTCGCCGGTCAGCAGCGGGGACGACCACCGGTGCCGCACCATCGCCTCGTACGCGGGCAGCAGGGCCTGCGCGAAGTCCACGCCGGCCCCGACGGTGACCCCGACCGGGCCGAGGCGCTGCAGCAGCCGGGTCATCGCGGTCGGGTCGGCCGGCGGCGGCTCGGGCAGCGGCCCGGCGGTCCAGAAGCCGCGCAGCTCGTCTTCGCCGCCGTCGTCGCCCACACCGCCTGCCTGCCCGGCGCGGTGCGCTCGCAGCGCGTCGAGCAGCTCGGCGCGGGGCATGCCGCGCCAGTGCAGGATGACGAACGGGTCCTCGTCGAACAGCTCGGCCAGCAGGTAGCACACCGCCGCCGCGTGCTTGCACGGGTTGCCCCAGTCCGGGCACGAGCACTCCAGGGCGAGCTGCCGCATGGCCGGGAACAGCGCCAGACCCAGCGGCTCCAGCACCTGCTCGACGTCCTCCGGCATCCGCCCGTCCAGCAGTTCGGCGGTGTACCCGGCCCGCTCGGCCAGCGCGCCGACAGCCCGCCGCCAGTCGGCCGGGGTGAACGGCGGTGTCGCCACGGTGACCGTGTACGGCTCCCGCCGCGAGCCCTGCACCTGCGCCGCCACCTCGCCGGGCGCGATGGTCATCGCGAGCACCTGGCCGGAACGCGCGTACGACTTGCCGCGGCTGAGCCGGCTCGCGGTCTCCGGCGACTCGATGGCCTTCAGGAAGCGCCGCGACCACCAGGTCGTCGCGATGTCCCCGCGCCGGCTGCGCGCCCGGATGCCGTCGGCGGGCAGCCGGGGCTTCGCGGTGGGGAAGCCGTGCCCCCAGGTGTCCTCGTCGTGACGTGCCATGCCCGCTCCTACTCGACGACCGCGTCGCGGTTCAGCGAGACGAGGTCGCGCAGCGCGTCGGTGGACAGCTCGGTCAGCCACGCCTCGCCGCTGCCGACGGTCGCCTCGGCGAGGGCCTTCTTCTGCTCCAGCACCGCGTCGATGCGCTCCTCCAGGGTCCCGGCGCACATCAGCTTGCGCACCTGCACGTTCCGGCGCTGCCCGATGCGGAACGCCCGGTCGGTGGCCTGGTTCTCGACGGCCGGGTTCCACCAGCGGTCGACGTGGATGACGTGGTTGGCCGCGGTCAGGTTCAGTCCGACGCCGCCGGCCTTGAGCGACAGCACGAACAGCCCCGGCCCGCCCTCGCCCTGGAACGCGGCGACCATGCCGTCGCGGGTCTTGCGGTCGACGCCGCCGTGCAGGAACGGCACCGGCTGCCCGAAGACCGCCGACAGGTGCTCGGACAGCATCCCGCCGAACTCGGCGAACTGCGTGAACAGCAGCGCCTTCTCGCCCGCGGCGAGCACCTCCTCGCAGATCTCCTCGACCCGGGCCACCTTGCCCGACCGCCCGGCGATCCGGGAGCCGTCCTTCAGCAGCTGGGCGGGGTGGTTGCAGACCTGCTTCAGCTTCGTCAGCGTGGCCAGGATCAGGCCCCGGCGGTCGATGCCGTCGGCCTGCTCGACCTGGATCATCATGTCGTCGAGCACCGCCTGGTAGAGCGAGGCCTGCTCGCGGGTGAGGTTGCAGGCCACCGTCATCTCGATCTTGTCGGGCAGGTCGGAGATGATGCTCGGGTCGGTCTTGACCCGGCGCAGCATGAACGCCCCGGTCACCCGGCGCAGCCGGGCCGCCGCCTGCTCGTCGCCGTCGCGCTCGATCGGCACCGCGAAGCGCCGCTTGAACGACTCCGCGCTGCCCAGCAGCCCGGGGGTGGCGAACTCCATGATCGAATGCAGGTCGGCGAGCCGGTTCTCGACCGGGGTGCCGGTCAGCGCGATCCGCCGCGGGGCGGGCAGGGCCCGGATCGCCCGCGACTGCTTGGCCGCCGCGTTCTTGATCGCCTGCGCCTCGTCCACCACGATGCGCCGCCAGCCGACCTCGGCCAGCTCCTGCTGGTCCCGCAGCGCCAGGCTGTACGTGGTCAGCACCAGGTCCACGCCCGCGACCGCCTCCCGGAACTGCTCGCCGGTCAGCCGCTCCGCGCCGTGGTGCACGTGCACGGCCAGCTTCGGCGCGAACTTCGCCGCCTCCCGCTGCCAGTTCGCGACCAGCGACATCGGGCAGACCAGCAGCGTCGGGCCCAGCCCCGCGGCCTGCCGGCGTTCGTTCTCCAGCAGGGCCAGGACCTGGATGGTCTTGCCCAGGCCCATGTCGTCGGCCAGCACAGCACCCGAGCCGAGCGCGTCCATGAACGACAGCCAGCCCAGCCCGCGTTCCTGGTAGGGGCGCAACTGCGCGCCGAACCCCTCCGGCGTCGGCAGCGCCTGGAAGCTCCCGGCCGGGCCGCCGGCCAGCAGCTCGCCGAGCCAGCCGGTGGCCGCCACGCCGACCATCGGCAGCCCGGTGTCGGCGCCCTCGCCGAGCAGGCCCGCGCGCAGCACCTCACGGGCGGTCATCTGCCGCCGCCCCGACTTGCCGAGCTGCTTCAGCCCGGCGGCCAGGCGGGCCTGGTCCACCTCGACCCACTGGCCCCGGATCCGGACCAGCGGCGACTTCGCCTCGGCCAGTGCCGCCAGTTCCTGCTCGGTGAGCACCTCGTCGCCGAGGGCCACCTGCCAGGCGTACTCGACGAGCTGGTCCATGCCGAGCTGGGACTCCTTGGCGACGATGCCGGGCTGCGGCGGCGTCTGCGCGCTCAGGCGCAGCCCGAGCCGTGGCCGCGGGCCGCTCCACCAGGCGGGCAGCAGCACGCCGACGCCGGCGGCGGTCAGCGCGGCGGCGTGCCGGCGCAGGAAGATCAGCGCGTCCTCGCCGTCCAGTGCCATGCCGACCGGCGCGGCCTGCCGCAGCACCCGCGCCAGCGGCGGGTAGTGCTGCGCGGCCCGCCCGAGCCCGGCCAGCAGCGCGGCCTGCGGGTCGACCCCGGCCTCGGCGAACAGCAACGCGTTGCCGTCCAGCCGCCACACCTCGTCCGCCCCGGCGACCAGCGAAGGGTCCTCGTGCGACTGCAGCAGCAGCTCCAGCCGCCAGATGCCGCCCTCGTCGGCCTGCTCAGCCGCTACGCCCGGCCGGATCGCAGGCCCCGGCTCGGCGGTCGGGTCAGCCTGCTCTGCCAGGTCGTCGGGCTCGGCGGTGTCGCCGGGGGCGACCAGGCGCAGGCAGGTGCGCACCAGCCCGCCGGTCCGGGCCCGGCCACCGGCCCGCCACGCTTCCAGCGCCTCCGACAGGCGGTTGGCCTCGTACGGGTTGAGCTGCTCGGGGTCGATCACGTTCACGGCGGAGGTGAGCGCCCTGAGCACCTGCTCGGCGGCCAGCGTCTGGCGGGTGGCCCGGGCCCGGCGCTCGCCGAGCAGGGTCGGGCCCTGTCCCGCCACCACCTCGTTGGCCAGCGCGTCCACCATCGAGTCGAGCGCCGCGTCGAACACCGCGTCAGCGGGCGCGAGGGCGACCTCGTCGTCGTACAGCCAGCACCGGAACGCGGGCGGCATCGCCGCCAGCAGCGGGATGCGTACGGCCGCGACCTGCAGCGACGACGCCGCCCGCCAGTCGGCGAACCAGTACTCGTCCTCTTCCTCCCAGCTCAGTGCCGGCGTGACCAGCCCGCTGCCGACCAGGTGAGCGGCAGTCCGGGCCAGCGCGGTCGCGAAGCGCACGGTCGCCCCGCCGACCGGGGCGAGGCCGGGCAGCAGCCGTAGCGCCGCCGCCGCGTCCACCCGCAGCGTGGGCACGAGGAACGGGGCCAGCCGGTCGGGTTCCGCGCCCGCGCCGAGCTCCGCCGACGGCGTCGGCCGGTGGTGCTGTGCGGGCAGGGCGAGGACCGACCAGCCGGTGTACTCGGCGACGTCGCCTGCCGCGCCCAACGCCTTGCCCAGGTCTTCGGGGGCCACCGCGAACGGATGCAACCCCGGCCCGCGGGTCCGGCGACGCCCCCGCTGCGTGGGAAGGGCGGCTTGCAGGTTCGCGTCCTCGGCCCAGAACTCCCAGCTGCCGTCACCGCTGTACACGCAGTGCGCGACCAACACGTGTGCCTCCGGGTTCGGGAACGGGCAGACCGCCGCCGATCCTCTCACGTCCACGGCCGCCGCCTGCCGCACCACCGCTACCAGCCGCAACCTCGGTCGGGATCCCGACCGGGGCTACGATGACCGGATGTCGATCGACGTGGCGGACGCGCCCGAGCGCGAACGGTTCGAGGCCCGTGACAGCGCGGAGCAGACGGTGGCCGGGTTCATGACGTACCAGCTCACCGGCAAGGTCATCGTGTTCACCCACACGGAGGTGTCCCCGGCGTACGAGGGCCAGGGGGTGGGCAGCAAGCTCGCCCGCACCGTGATGGACGACTCCCGGGCCAAGGGCCGCACCGTGGTGCCGATCTGCCCGTTCCTGGCCGGCTGGCTGGAAAAGCACCCCGAGTACGCCGACATCACCGCCCACGGCACCAAACGCGTCAAATGAGTCGGCCCGATCGGCGGCGGTCGGTGGTCAGATCGGGGGCCACGGGATGGCGTGGCGGTCCTCGGGGGGCTGGGGGAGGCGGCCGTCGGCGACGAGCTGCTTGATGCGGGTGCCGACGGCGTCGACCTCCGCCGTGGTGAGCAGGTCGTCGAGCACACCCGGGTCGAACGCGCGCAGTGCCGCGGCGACCTCCGGCGGCACCGCCCGGCCCGCGAACCCCCACAGCACCGTACGCAGCTTGTCCTCGGTGTGGAAGCAGATGCCGTGGTCGACGCCGTACAGCCGCTGATCCGGGGTGGCCAGCACGTGGCCGCCCTTGCGGTCCGCGTTGTTGATCACCGCGTCGAAGGCGGCCAGCCGGGCCAGCCGCGGGTCGTCGGCGTGCGCCAGCAGGTACGGCCGCCCGTCCTCGTCCTGCGCGGCCGCGATCGGCAGCCAGCCCTGCGGCAGCTCGTCGGCGGGCACGAAGTCCACCGGCGGTTCGACCGTCTCGTCCAGCCACAGCTGACACGAGCCCGGCCCGAGCGGCCCGTCCCGCATCACCGTGGGCGGCACCAGGTCCCACCCCAGCGACTCGCTCACCGCGTACGCGGCGACCTCGCGGGCGGCCAGCGTGCCGTGTGGGAAGTCCCACAGCGGGCGCTCGCCGCGCACCGGCTTGTACACCGCCCGCACCGACCGCCCACCGCCGGACAGGATCACCCGCAGCGTCGTGTTGGAGGCCTCGACCAGCCGGCCCTCGATCTCCATCTCGGCGTCACGGAGCAGCGTGCCGAGCTCCGTCCGGCCGTCGGCGGAGCGGGCCTGCCGGCCGGGGCCCCGGGACAGGTCTTGATCACCGGCGCTGCCGGTGTGCGTCTGGTCGCCGGTGGGAGGGATGACGGACCTCACCTTCGGATGGTGACTGCGTGCCATCCGGTGACGCTACTCCGTCACCGGACATTCTCACCTGCGGTGATAGCCGTTGTGCCGGGGGCAGAGGTGCCCGGCCGGGTCCAGTGGCTGCCCGCACAGCGGGCACGGCGGCCGGCCGGCGGCCACCACCCGCTTGGCGCGGTCGATGAACTGCCGCACCTCCGCCGGGGTCAGCCGCACCCGAAGCCGGTCGAGATCGTCGGAGATCTCCGGCGTCGCGTCCTCGTCGTCGTCCTCGTCGTCGGCCGTCTCGGTCTCGGCGTCGAACTCGGCCTCCTCGGCCGCGATCGCCTCGATGATGACCGTGCTGGTCTCGACGTCGAAGGCCAACCCCAGCGTGCCGACGCGGAACTCCTCGTCGACGGGGGTGTCCAGGGGCTCGTTGTCGGCAGGCCCCTCGGCCGAGGCGGGCAGTTCCGCCCCGAACCGCTGATGCGCCTCGGCGAGCAGCTCTTCGAGCTTCTCCGCCAGCAGCGCGACCTGCATCTTCTCCAGCGCCACACTGACCAGGCGGCCGCCGCCGCGAGCCTGCAGATAGAACGTGCGCTCGCCCGGCGGACCCACCGTACCGGCGACGAACCGCTCGGGCGGTTCGAATGCGTACACCTGATGGGTCATACCTGCGACCCTAGCGTCACGTCCGCGCCAGCGGGTAACCGCGCAAGGGGAGATCCGCTCTCGGCATAAAGCTGGTTAGGCTGGCGCCATGGAAACGTGGTCCGGTCTTGACATCCCGCGCCTGCCCGGCGCCGGACAGCCGCTGGCGCTGTTCGACTCCGCTCGCCAGGGCGCCTACCCGAGCCGCCCGGTGGGCGGTCACGCGACGATGTACGTCTGCGGCATCACGCCGTACGACGCGACCCATCTGGGCCACGCGGCGACCATGATCACATTTGACCTGGTGAACCGGATGTGGCGTGACGCCGGGCACGACGTCGTCTACGTCCAGAACGTCACCGACATCGACGATCCGCTGCTGGAGCGGGCCGCCCGCGACGGGGAGGACTGGAAGGTCCTCGCCATGCGCGAGACCGCCCTGTTCCGCGAGGACATGGAGGCCCTGCGGATCATCCCGCCGAGCCACTACATCGGCGCGGTCGAGTCGATCCCCGTCATCGCCGAGCGGGTCGTCGACCTGCTCGACCGGGGTGCGGCGTACCGGCTGGAGGACGGCACCGGCGACGTCTACTTCGACATCAGCGCCGCGCCCCGGTTCGGGTACGAGTCGAACCTGTCCCGCGAGCAGATGCTGGCCTTCTTCGCCGAGCGCGGCGGCGACCCCGAGCGCGCCGGCAAGCGCGACGCCCTCGACCCGCTGCTGTGGCGCGGCCGCCGCGACGGCGAGCCGTCCTGGCCCGGCGGCGTGCTCGGGGCGGGCCGCCCCGGCTGGCACATCGAGTGCGCCGTGATCGCCCTGGAGCTGCTCGGCGAGACCATCGACGTGCAGGGCGGCGGCAACGACCTGCTGTTCCCGCACCACGAGTGCAGCGCCGCGCACGCCGAGGTGCTCACCGGCAAGGCCCCGTTCGCGGCGCACTACGTGCACGCGGGCATGATCGGCCTGGACGGCGAGAAGATGAGCAAGTCCCGCGGCAACCTGGTCTTCGTGTCCCGCCTGCGCTCGGACAAGGTCGACCCGATGGCGGTCCGCCTGGCCCTGCTCGGCGACCACTACCGCGCCGACCGCCAGTGGACCGACGAGGTCTTCGCGACCGCCGCGCACCGTCTGCGCCGCTGGCGCCAGGCCGCCAAGTCCGCCACGGCCCCCTCGGGAGCCGACCTCCTCGCCGGCGTACGCGCCAAACTAGCCGAGGACCTGGACACCCCCGGCGCCCTGGCCCTGATCGACGCCTGGGCCGACGACACCCTCGCCGGCGTGGGCACCGACCGCCAAGCCCCCGCCCTCATGACCGAAACCCTCGACGCCCTCCTCGGCATCAAGCTCTGACCCTCGCCCGCCGCCCACCCGCGCGTGCCTCATGATCGTTCGACTTGCCAGGCACCTGTGCGTATCTTGAGGCCGGATGCGCACAGGTGCCTGGCAAGTCGGAGGACCTTGGTGCGGATCGCGCCCCGGCTCGGCCGCCCCGGACGGCGGTCAGCGGGGCAGGTGAGCGTCGGGGCGCAGGTCAGGCGCGAGGGCGGGGCTGGGGGCGCGGGCGTACGGCGGCGCGGGACGGGCGCTGCGGCGGGGCCTGGCGCGGCCGGGCGGGGCGGGCCGACTGCCCGGCCTGCCGCCGCAACGTCAGCGCGACGTGGCCCAACCGCGCGGCCAGGGCGAACACGCCCAGGGTCAGCGCGCCGAGCAGCAGCACACCCGTGCTGGGCACGCCGTCGGCGATGCCGACCACCAGCACGCCGAGCAGGGCGAGTCCGATCACGAGCACGACCAGGGCGCCGAGCAGAGCCACGAACGCCTGCGGAGAGCGGGCCGCCGCGCCGTCCGGCCGGTTCCCGGCACCCCGCTGTGCTCCGTCGGAGGATCGGCGAAGGGTCATGGAACCATCCTTGCGGCGAACGCGCGGGTGCGCAGGCGAAAAGGTGTCGGGCACCCGACAACCCGCAGATTAGCCCAGGACAAGCCCAGGATCGGGATCTCCGTCCAGGTCGGCGTCCGGGCGTGGCGTGGGCACCCGGTATTCCTCCGTCAGTGTCGTCATCGGCCCCGGCCATGTCGCCTGCGCCACCTCGATCACCTTGTGCTCGCCGTCGTAGGCGACGTGCAGCAGGTGCAGCACCGGCGTGTCCGGCCGGATCTGCAGCGTCTCGGCCTCCTCACGGGTGGGCAGCCGGGCGGTGATGGTGTCGGTCGCGGTGACGTAGCGGCGGCCGGTGACCTCCTCGACCTCCTGGTAGAGCGGGCGGCCGAAGGACTCCAGGCGCTCCAGCGAGGTGCCCGCGGCATCCTGCGGGCGCAGCCAGGCCGCGCCGACCTCGACCACGGCGTCCTGCGTACGCACCAGGTGCCGGCGCACCACCAGCAGGGTCGAGTCCGGCACGCCGTACGCGTCCGCGACCTCCGCCGGCGGGACCGACCGGGTCACCTCGGTGAGCTGCTGGCGGTATCGGGCCGCCAGGTCGGCGTGGTAGCCGCGGTGCGCGCCGTAGCGGCCCCGCGACAGCCGGTTGAGCCGCCGCCGGGTGCCCCGCACGTACGTCCCGGAGCCCGGCTTGGTGATCAGCAACCCTTCGACGCGCAGCTGATCGATGGTGCGCTGCACGGTCTGCTTCGCCACGCCGAACATCTGCGCCAGCGCCGGGATCGACGGCAGCTGCTCTCCGGCGGCCCAGTCGCCTCGTCTGATCTTCGCGCGCAGCTGGGCGGCGATCTGCCGGTGCGGATGTTCCGCCGCGCCCGGATTGATCCCGCCGAAGCCCGTCTCGGTCATGAGGCGATCATGCCGCACAAATGTCCGAATACCTAGCGACCTAGGAAGCCCCAACGCGGCGTGTCACCCGCCACACCCGCCCCTCCGAGCCGCAACTCTTGAAGAGTCGCGGCTTCAGAGCACGCCGAAAGGCGCAACTCTTTAAGAGTTGCGCATGGTGGTGGGGCGGGGTGGGGCGGGCAGGCGGGTGGTGGGTTACCAGGTGCCGTGGGTGGGGCCGGGGGAGCCGCCGCGGCGGCGGAGGTACTTCTCGAACTCGACGGCGATCTCGTCGCCGGACAGCGGCTTGGCCACGTCGCCGGCCCGCTCCTCCAGATCGCGGAGGTATTCGGCCAGTTCGGCGTCCTGGGCGGCCGCGGCGCGGACCCGGTCCTCCCACTCGGCGGACTCCTCGGCCAGGTCCAGCATCGGCACCGGCAGGTCGAGGACCTCCTCGATGCGGTGCAGCAGGGCGAGCGTGGCCTTCGGGCACGGCGGGTTGTTCGCGTAGTGCGGCACGTGCACCCAGAACGACATCGCGTCGAGCTCGGCGCGGGACGCGCTGTCCTGGAGCACGCCGACGATGCCGGTCGGTCCCTCGTACCGCGTGGGGGTGAGCTGGATCTTCTCCTCGCCGGCGTGCTTGCCGGTCACCGTGCCGCTGATCGGCAGCGGCCGGCTGTAGGGCACATCGGCCAGCAGGGCGCCCAGCAGCACGATCTTCTCGATGGCCAGGCTGTGGCAGATCTCCAGGATCTCGTTGCAGAACGTACGCCAGCGCAGGCTCGGCTCGATGCCGCGGATCAGGACCACGTCGTGCTGCGCCCCGGGCGGCGAGGCGACCATGAACTTGGTGCTCGGCCACTCGATGCGCCGCGTGTCGTCGACCAGGGTGATCAGCGGCCGGTTCACCTGGAAGTCGTAGAACTCCTCCGGGTCCACGGACGCCACCTCGCGCGCGTCCCATACCTGCTCGAGGTGCTCGACCACGGCAGTGGACGCGTCAGCGGCGTCGTTCCACCCCTCGAAGGCGGCGATGGCGACGGGGGAACGCAGGACAGGAAGGCCGTCGAACTCGGTCACGCCTGTCAGCCTACGGCGCTGCGCCGGATCGTCCAGGCGGGTCGGGTCCGCAAGCGTGTCGCAAAGCGCCGGTACGCAGGGCGCTGCTCGCGGGCCTGTGGCGCGGGACACGCGGCACGCAGGTCAGTTCGGTGCGCCTTCTTCCGGTGTGCTCAGCTCCGCGAGCCGCTGCAGGGTGCGCTTGAAGGCGCGGTAGTCGTCCGGCCCGATGGCTTCAGCGAGCCGCTGCTCGACGCCGGCCATCGCCTCGTCGCCCGCCCGCATCGCGGCGAGGCCCGCGGCGGTGGGCACGACGAGCTTGGCGCGGCGGTCGGCGGGGTCGGGTTCGCGGGTGACCAGGCCCAGGGCCTCCAGCTCGTCGACGAGCGTGCCGATGACCTGTTTGTGCTGCCCGGACAGCTCGGCGAGTTCGGTGGCGCGGTTGCCCTGCTCATCCAGATAGGCCATGACGGCGCCGTGCCGGGGCTTGGTCTGCGCGTGGCTGCCGGCCAGCTGCCGCTGCACGGCGAACAACAGCCGCGCGGTCAGCGCACCGAGGTCGGGGTTATTCCGCTTCTGCTCACTGCGACGCATGAATTTAATCACCAAACTTGATAGTCACTAAAAATGACTATCACTAGTACTGTCTTCCGGGTCAGCATCCCACGGGAAGGACCTGCCATGACCATCCTGGTCACCGGTGCCAACGGCACCGTCTCCAGCGCCCTCATCGCCGCCCTCACCGCCGACACGTCCGTCGACGTGCGTGCCCTGGTCCGCGACCCGGCCAAAGCGCCGGCGGGCGTCGAAGTCGCCGTCGGAGACCTCGAACAGCCGCACACCCTCGCCGAAGCGTTCGCCGGGGTCGACACGGTATGGCTGCTCACCGCCATGGGGCCGACCGCGCCGCACGCCAGCTCCAACGCCGTCTGGGCCGCCCGTCAGGCCGGGGTCAAGCACATCGTGCGGCTGTCGGCCATCGGGGCCGCACCCGACGCGCCCACTCGCAACGGCCGCCTGCACGCGCTGTCCGACACCGAACTGCAGGCCTCCGGCATCGACTGGACCGTCATCCGGCCCGCGTTCTTCCAGCAGAACCTGCTCGGTTCGGTGAACGGCGGCACCCTGTACGGAGCCACCGGCGAAGGTCGGCTGAGCCCCATCGACGTACGTGACATCGCGGCGTTCGGAGCGCGAGTTCTGGGCGAGCCGTCCGGTCATGCGGGCCGGATCTACACGATCACCGGCCCGGAGAGCCTGTCGATGGGCGACGCGGCCGCCCGGCTGGGCCTGGACTACCAGGCCGTGCCGGGGGCCGACGTGGTGGCCGGCATGCGGGCGGCAGGACTGCCCGTGTGGACGGCCGAGGTCACGGGGGAGTACCTGACGGCGTACGCCTCGAACTGGGGCGACCTGGTCACCCAGGATTTCGCGCAGGTGACTGGGCGCCCGGCCGGCGACGTCGTGGCGTTCGCCCGTGACTATGGCTTGGCCGGGTGAACCATCTAGGCTGTTCAATGCGGGCGAACACGATATTGCGCACATTCCACGTGGATGATCATCGCCTCGGTAAAGGCATGTTCTGCCATTCGCCGAGTCAGATCGCCCGGGCTTTTACCGCGGAGGTCCGGCACATGGTGGAGAGCTCACTGTCGGTGCTGTGTGCAATGCTCCGGTGAACTCGGGCTTCTAGAGCAACCCCTATAGAATCCAGGTGTTATGGCTAGAATCCAGGTGTTATGGCGCAGCAGCCATCGGCAGTGACGGAGTGGGCAGCTCCAGAGGGTTCGTGGGCATCATCGGCTGCGAACCGGCGAAGCATGCTCGGCAACCGCAACCGAGACACCGCCCCCGAGAAGGCACTTCGGTCGCTGCTGCATGCAGCAGGGCTCCGGTACCGGGTGGCGGCCAAGCCGCTTGCTGGGATGCGGCGCACGGCTGATGTGGTGTTTCGTCCGACGCGTATCGCGGTTTTCATCGATGGATGTTTCTGGCATGGATGCCCTGAGCACTTCGTGCCCCCGAAGACCAATCCCGACTACTGGCGCGAGAAGATCGGCCGGAATATCCAACGGGATCGGGACACTGATGTGCAGCTGTCTGCGGCGGGATGGCTTGTGCTGCGCTTCTGGGAGCATGAGGCAGTTTCCGAATGTGCGGTCGCAGTGCAGAGCGTAGTCGCCTCGCGTAGAGCTGAAGCTGCATCTGCGCGAGCCAGGCGGTCAGCGTCGGCCCCGCTATCGCAATCGGGCTCGAACGAGCCTGCGTCGCTCCCGTAGGATCGTTCCGGCACAACCGGGCCTTTACCCGGGAACTCCTTGGAGCATCGAGCCGCTGGTTGCGATCAGCGGTTTGATCAGCGGGATACCTGCTTCGAGGACGGCAGCTGGAATGTCCAGACGGCAGGACTCCCAACGCCCGAATGAGCTGGAATCTGACGGCACCTGGTCGGCAATC
The DNA here is from genome assembly GCF_042663325.1 of Catellatospora aurea. Taxonomy (NCBI): domain Bacteria; kingdom Bacillati; phylum Actinomycetota; class Actinomycetes; order Micromonosporales; family Micromonosporaceae; genus Catellatospora; species Catellatospora aurea. The sequence continues at coordinate 10,648 of NZ_JBHTAC010000001.1, read as the reverse complement.
CAGTCGCTCGGAACAGTACTAACCGATGCCAGCTCGAGGTCTGGAGTCAGCAGCACCGCGACCATCCGCCAAGCGGGGTCGCGCTGCATCGTTCGGTACTCGTTCCTGGAAATGTAAGCGGTCAGCCGTCCTCGGCGCGTTGTAGCCTTGACTTCCAGATGTGCGGTTATGCCTGGTGCGTGCACTGCGATGTCGTAGCCGAATGCGTCCGACCAGCGGGCGACATGGTCGACTGATGCATTAGGCAGCGCCTGCAGTTCGACTAGAAGTGCCTTCTCGCCAGCATCTCCTACGCGCTTGCGTTCGGCGGTGTCGACCTTCCCCCAGGCTGCGTTTACCAAGGCGAACGCTTCGTCGGGGCTCAGCCCGAGGGCTGCCGCCGCATCGAGAGAGTCCGAGGGGAGCTCGTCAGGGCTATGGATCAGTGCGTCGGCGTCACGCAGCCATGGAACGCCGCCATGCATCGCGGCAGTGAACACCTGGACGGCCGGCGGCGATGAGGCGCGGCCATCCAGGAGTCCTGTGGTCCGGAGCCACCCGAGGGCCGTGTCGTACTGCGTGGGCGTAATATCGCTGAACTCGGCATGCGTGGTGAACAGCGCTCGGCAGCGAACGGGGCCTGAGGCGGGCAGCCTTTCGAGCCAGCGCACGGCGGCGCGCAGTACCGGTTCAGGCGGTACGGTCACGCAGATGCTCCAACAACGCCCGGATATCGCGTTCGTCTAGGTTCTCGACGACGGAAGGCTCCTCCTCGAGGTCGGCCAGTTCGTGCACGGCGGGGTCGTCGAGGATGCGGCCCATGAACTGCAGTTTGTCGCTGAGCCGCTGTGCAACGACCTCGTCGATAGTGCCCTCCGTGGCGAGCACCGTGACCCGGGTCTCGGTGCCCGGGGCCAAACCCAGCCGATGGATGCGGTCGAGGCTCTGCAGGAACCGTCCAGCGGCGAAGTCGCGGTCGACGTAGACAGCGTCGTGGCAGTCGTGGTGGAGGCTGATGCCTTCACCGAGCGTTGCGGGGTTTGACAGCAGGACCATGCAGTCGGAGTCGTTGCGGAAGCGGTCGATCTGCTGCTCGCGGTCGGCGGTGCCGCCGTGGACCACCGCCGGCTGGAACGTGGCAAGCATGCGCTCGAGTGTGTTGAGGCTGCGGATGAACGTCGACCAGACCAGGGTCTTGCGGCCCATCGCGGCATTTGCGGCTACGAGCGCAAGTACTTCCCGATACTTCGGGGAGAGCTCGTAGCTTGGCAGGTCATGCATCAGATCGTAAAGCGGCGTTTCCTGCGGGACCTGCAGCGGTGGGACCTGATAAGCCAGTGGCTCGTGCCGTGTGGTGCCCACGGACAGAAGCGCGGGGCTCGTCGCCGCCATCAGCATATAAACGATGATCTTTCCGAGTGCTGCGAAGTCACCCTCCGAGCCTGCGGCACGGGCCGAGAAGGTGCCGGCGAGCGCGTCGTAGACTTCCTGGTGCAGTGGCGGCATCGCCACTGTTCGAAGGCGGGTGGTAACCGGAGGCAGTCCTAGCTCGTTCTTGGTTGTCCTAGTGAACAGCGGGCGCAGCACCTGGCTCGCCTTTGCGAGGTCACCGCCGGCGACTGCCTGGACGACCTTCTGCCGACCGTGGCCGGGCCACACGAATCCGAAGAGGTTCTCGAGGTCCTTAACGCCGTTGGGCGCAGGAGTGCCGGTAAGGATCAAGCGGTGACGTGCTCGGGGGCCGAGAGCCAAGCACGCGCTGCCGTAGGTGCCATCGGCGCCGAGCTTCATCCGGTGCGCCTCGTCGAGCAACAGTGTCGAGGGTCGGGCCGTAAGCCATGCACCGAGCTGGTTGACAGATTTGTCGAGGCGCTCGTAGTTGACGATGAATGCGTCGGCGGCTGGGTCTGGATTGCCGCCGAGGACCTCCATCCTCAGCGGCTGATCGAGGCAGGTGGAGTTTTCGTACAGCCAGGACTCGTAGCAGGATTTCGGACCCACAATCAGGAGCCGTTCCATGCCCTGCGTGCGACGCAGGGCATGGAACACGGCAAGCCCGACCCTCGTCTTGCCTGCGCCGGGGACAGAGAAGTTCGCGCCGTGCCGGAGCGACAGCAACCGTGCGACATCACGCCGCTGGAAGGGTGTTAAGTCGCCCTTCCAACCCGGCCCAAGCAGGTCGGCGACCGCACTGGCCTGTACCGGGCCTGCTACCTCGGAGGCCGGGTCGAGGCGCTGCGCGACGCTCGCGGCGTCAGCGGTGGAATCGGTAGCTACGGCTGCTAGCTGAGGATCCCAGGCCACGCTTTGCGGATGCGGCCATGAGGCGAGTGTCAGGAGGTTGACCAGGAGATCGTCGACCTCGATGTCGATGACCCCGGCCGAGCGTTGGATGCTGCTGCGGAAGCGCAGACCGAGGCCGCGCAGGTCGTCCTCGAAGCCAGGAGCAGCCAGCAGCCGTGCCCGGGTCACGCTGTCGCTGAACCCGATGGTGAGGCTCGGCGACACGGCCGGATTCGTCACGAGTCGTCCCGCACGGCTGCCAGCAGCCACGCCACGCCGCTGCCCGGCGTGGTGAAGGTTCGTCCGGCGTGCTTGGCGAGCGTGGCTAGGCTCGACCGAAGCGTGAGTAGCGCGTCGTCGAACGACTCCTCATCAAGTACACGCTTGGCCTTCGCCTCAACGAACTCGGCAGCGCACTGGTTGACGTAGTCGGCGGCATCCGTAAGGCGCTCTTGGACCTGGACTTTGTGCTTGGTAATTTGAGCGTTCTGCCCTGCAAGTCTTACCGCGGTCTTGAAGGTTTCTCGCGCGTCAGTGATCAGTGTGCTGGCGAACGCGACCTCGGTCGGGGTGAGTTTGCTCGCAGATTCGACCGATGCCTGGGCCTTGAGGAGCATGTCAGTCAGCGCACGGGTCGTCTTCACCCCGGCCGGAGCATCGGGCAGGGCCACCCCCGGAAGGCCTGGAATGGCGACGGGGGCTGGGGCCTGTGCGGGGATCTTGAGGGTCGCAGGAAGGCGCTGATCAAGGTAGCGGCTGTGGAAGTCTGCCTCCGCCAGGCGGATGGCTGTCTTGGCGTAGCCCAAGACGACCATTGCAAGACGGGTCTCCTTGAGCTGGTCGGCTCCATTGGGATCGGTCTTGGCGAGCTTGCTGAAGTCGCGGTGCAGTTCGCGCAAGGTCTCCTGGTGGCCTTCGAAGTCGACCAGGCGCAGCGCAGCCCCGTTGTCGGACTTGCTGCGCTCGATAGCGTCCAGGATGAGCTGGTAGACCCATCGGTCCTGCTGCAGCGTATTGCCCTTGATGTTGAACGCTCTGGCGATGTCGGCGGGGTTTCTGCCGCTGGCGAGCTCGTCCTCAATGGCTATGAGGCGGTTGATGTAGGAGTAGTCGCGCCGCTTGTCGCGCCGCAGTTGCAGCGACAACTCGACCGCATTGACGTCGTCTCGAGAAGTGTCGTTCGGCAGGACCCCGACGCGGATGTCCTTCACGCCGAGCTCTCTCAGCGCAGCACAGCGGGTGTTCCCGTCAACGAGGATGCCGTCCGGGGTGATGATTCCGGGCTCTTTCTGCCCGAAGTCGTTCAGCTCTTCCAGTAGGTCTGTGTACTCGGGGTCGATCTGCCCGGGGTTCGCCGGTTTCCATGTGAGCAAGTCGCGCAGGTAGTCCTGCGCTGCCTGCCCCCATGGATCCTCTTCCAGAACGCGGTTGCGGTTGGGGTCGGTGGTCCTCTGCGCGCGGATGCGGTGGGTGTCAGGGTTGAAATACAGCACGTTCACCGGCATGGAGATCACATCGAGGAAGCGCTGCTCGCCGGCGCGCCAATCGACAGTGACCTTGCCGCCGCCATCAGTTTTCGCCTGAACCACCCGCTCCTGCACGAGCGAACGGATCTTTTCACCCTCTGGCGGAACGCCGAACTTCGCAGCCACTTCCAGCCTTTCCATACCTCGCCCCGTCGGTCTGTCATGCATCATGTCAGGACCGGCCGACTCTGGCGTCACCTGTTCGCCCGAAACGGCCCTCCCCCAAGATCGGAGTAGCGATGCCCCTCCCCGCATGGAACGACCCGCAGCTCAAGGCCGGCACGATGGTCCGAGGGGCTCTCTGGCTTGTGCAGGAGGTCGGGGAAGGCGGCACGTTCACCAAGGAGCAGATCAGGGCGGTGTTCCCGGGCGTTGCGCAGGCCGACCGCCGTATCAGAGACCTCCGGGCCTTCGGGTGGACAATCCTCGCCAGTACCGAGGACGCAACCCTTTTGTCCGAAGAGCAGCGGTTTGTGAAGGCGGGTGTCCCGGTATGGGATCCTGCCGCGCGACGTGCGGCGCAGACGATCAAGATCACGGCCAAGGAACTCGATGCCGCCATGGAGAACGACGGCTATATGTGCACCGTGTGCGGCATCGCAGGCGGGGAGGAGTACGACGACGATCCGAGCCAGACGGCAGTGCTGAGTGCCACCAGGACCAGCACGCTGCTTCCGGACGGGGACGAAGCGCTCTATCTCCTGACAATGTGCAAGCGCTGCCGTTCGGGAGCGGACGGGCGGGCGGCAGACGTCGGCAAAGTCCTCGCGCAGATTGCCGACCTGGACCCAGGGGATCAGAAGCGCCTGGCGCAGTGGATGGACCGAGGGCGGCGCGACCTCGCGGATCTGGACCGCGCGTGGGGTGCCTACCGCCGCCTCCCGGCTGAGGCCCGCCTTCATATCCGAGCCAAGCTCGGGTAGGTGCGTGCGGTAGCCCGAGTGCAAGGGAGGCGGCGCGGGTGTCATGGCCCGCAACTAGACTGCATTGCCGCACCGCCTCCCGGCCCCGACACGGTCGTACCGGGTGTCGGCTGTGCTGCACTTGAGCTGGGACGATCGATGCCAGGAGAAGCCGCACCCGTGCACTGCGCGGCTGCCAACAGCGTCGCCATGGAGGGTGAATGTCACGGGAAGAGCCCGGTAAGCGGCCCACGGTCGTTGAGATCTGCGCGGGGGCCGGCGGCCAGTCGCTCGGCCTGGAACGCGCGGGCTTCGACCATGAGCTGGCCATTGAGCTTGACCCGAGTGCCGCAGCGACGCTCAAGCACAACCGGCCGGATTGGGACGTCCGCGTCGGCGACGTGGCAGACCTGAATGTCTGGAACCCGGATGATCATCCGGATGTCGACCTGCTAGCGGGTGGTGTGCCTTGCCCCCCGTTCAGCATCGCGGGCAAGCAGCTCGGTGCGAACGACGAGCGTGACCTATTCGCGTGGGCCGTCGAGTTGTGCGGCCAAATGCAGCCGAAGGCCCTGCTTCTCGAGAACGTTCGAGGGCTCAGCTCCAATCGCTTTGCCGCATACCGGCAGCATGTACTCGACCAATTGCATGAGTACGGCTACATCGGTGAGTGGAAGTTGCTGCACGCCTCGGACTTCCGCGTTCCCCAGCTGCGCCCCCGTTTCGTGCTCGTCGCACTGCGGCGAGAGCATGCCGAGTACTTCTCCTGGCCAGAGCGATCCGCTATAGACGCGCCAACTGTTGGTGAGGCGCTCAAGGACCTGATGGCCGCTGGCGGGTGGGAAGGCGCCGAGGATTGGGCAAAGAGCGCTGACGATATTGCTCCGACGATTGTCGGAGGGTCGAAGAAGCACGGTGGCGCAGATCTCGGCCCCACGCGCGCAAAACGCCGATGGGCTGAGCTCGGTGTTGACGGGCTAGGTGTCGCCGATGAAGCACCGGGGCCAGGATGGGTGCCGGCGGCCAATGCGCCTGGTCCGAAGCTGACCACCGAGATGGTTGCTCGGCTGCAGGGTTGGGCAGGCGATTCTGAGTGGGAGTTCACTGGACGGAAGACCGCACGCTACAGGCAGGTCGGCAACGCTTTCCCGCCGCCAGTAGCCGAGGCGGTTGGCCGAGCAATCTTGCAGGCGCTGCACAAGCAAGGCCCGCGCCGAGTTCTGCTCGAATCTGTCAAATCTTCCCACGATCCGGTGTACACGCTGCTACGCCAGAGTGAGCGTCAACTCACGTCGGAGCAAATAATCGCTAAGCTGGCTAAGGCGGGCACCCAAATGACCATGTCGGAGCTGGAGCGGCATCTCGGCCATCTCGGCAGGGACTTCGAGCTCGACGTTGTCGAGCGCAAGTCCGGTGAACTTGCTTATGGGATAGGTGGCTTCAAAGCCTTCGTGGGGCAGCAAGACCACCAGCGCCACGACCTTTTCGCGCAGCACCGCAGCAGGATTAGCTAGGTCGTTGGAATCTCGGCAGCAGTGAGTCCATTCAAATGCATAACCGCATGGATCACTTGTTCCGCACCGGTGGGCGACGCGGCTGTCTGCCGGTAAGAACAGCTCGATCGCGCCGCGGTCGTGTGGATGCCACGGCCTCTTGGAGTTCTTTGGTGCCAGGCAGGCCTGGCCAGAGTCGTGTCAGGGTTTGGGCGAGCGCTCGTAGCTCGGAAGCTATGCGGGACGACCCCGTGGAGCGGGCGACATGAGTGCAGCTCAACCCAATCGTGGCAGCCCTCTCCGGGTCAGGGTGTGCGGACTGAAGTACGGCATTGGCTAGTTTCGCGAGTTGGTGAGCCCGGTCGCGTTGCTGATCGGGGGGCGTCGCGATGATCTTGCGTTCGAGAATCGTGACTGCGGTGTCCGCCTGACCGCAGGCGCGATACCCGCTCGCGGACTGCTCCTCCAGCGTGCCCAAGTCGTAGCTGTGCAAGTACACCGGAGCATCGTCATCGACGTCGTTCGGGTGATCGAGCAGCAGGTCCGCAGCGGAGTCGATCAACCGGCGGAACCGATCGGGTTTAGCGTGTAGCGCCCACCCGCGAGCTTCTTGTTGGGCGGCGAGCGCCGCCAGCTTGGGGCTGATCGGCCCAGGCGTCCGCCTTGCCGCTGAGGCCAGCTCGATCACGTCGACGGCGTCGGCGTCGAGCAGTGCGATATTGCTCCTGCGCACCAGGAGGTAAGCCGCCAACTGATGATCGCCGATGGCCTGTGCTCGCTGACCGGCCTGATCGGTCCAGCGCATGGCCGCAGCTGTGTTCCCCAGGTCCTGGTACAGCCAGCCCGCGAATTCGGCGTACTGCGCCAATAGTCGCATCGCGGGCTCAGCGGTGCCTGGTCGGCTACCATATCGCAGTTTGTCGAGCACCGCGATCTGGGCGAGCACAACTTCGACCAGGTGGCGCGGTCCGAGCACCTTGTCGGCGGTGTAGTGCTTCGCGAGAAGGTCACGAAAGTAATCGAGGACCTGCGAGTCGGTGCGTTGCGGATTGTCGATGGCGCCGCTGACACGTTCAGTCTGGTCGAGGTCGATCAGTCCGCCAGGCAGCAGCGCCCGCAGCGCACCTCCGGCCAAAAGGCCGTTGAACTCACGCCTGGGCAGGTTCACCTTGGCCATCCTCCCGCCTGGCGCGCTGACCTCCAACATCACGTTATCGCCGACGTCCTGGCACAGCGCGGTCATGAGGCCGGCCGCCGAGGCAGCTCCAGCGTTGCCGGGCGCCCCGGTCCCGTTCCGGAGCCCGTCGTCAAGGCGGACGCGCGGTGGTCACCCGTGCGCCCGCCCACTGGCGAGCTAGGAGAGAGTCGGCATGGGGCTCTGAGCGGACCTTTTCTGGATCAACTTAGAACAGGCCTAAGCCGGGTCCTCCGGTTCCACGGGCGGTTCCGTGGTCGGTGACGGGTTGTCCGGCGAGGGCGGCAGGGAAGGCTCCACCGGCGACAGCGTGGGTTCGGCGGTCGTCTCCGTCGGGGACGGCGTCGGCGCATCGGTCGGTACAGGCGGCACCGTGGTCGGCGACGGCGACGGCGGCGGCGCGGAAGGTGACGGGGACGCGGTCATCGCCGTGATCTGGTTGCTCGGCGCGGACGGCAGCCCGGCGCCGTTGACCGCGATGATCGTGAACCGGTACGTCGTCCCGGGCGCGAGCCCGGTGACGGTGACACTCGTCGAACGGGTCCAGCCGATCGACTGCCCGTCCCGGAGGATGCGGTAGTACGCGACCCCACCGGACCCGCCGTTGACCGGCGCGGACCACGACAGCCAGACGTTGTGCTCGTCGGCGGCGACCGCGATCAGGCGGGTCGGCGCGGACGGCGCGACCGGCCGGGCCGGGGAGGGCGCACCGGGCTTGGTGGTCGAGGGTGTCGGTGGGGTCCAGCTCGGCGCGGGAGTCGGCTCGGTGGTGATCATCGGAGACGGCTGCGGGCTCGCCGACGGCGGTGCGGTCGGCAGGGTGACCGGCTGGCCGCTGTCGCCGGCCATCATGCCCGCCGAGAGCATCGGGGACGGCAGCCCCTGCGGCGTCGCCGATGCCGGGTCGTCGCCGGTGGGCCGGATGACGAAGACCAGCATGACGGTGACCGTGGCCAGGACGGCGACCGCGATCGCGACCAGCACGCGCCGGTCGGGGCCGGGCCGGGCCGGGCGGTCCGCGGGGGCGTACGCCGTGGGGGTGGCGGGTTCGGTGGCGAAGGCGTGCCGGGGTGTGCCGGGCTGGGCCGGGGTGGTCGGTGGCACGGCCGGCAGGGAGTCGTCGGTGGTGGACGGATCGGGCAGCGCGGCGGCGGCGGCCGCGTAGCCGGGCACCGCGTCGACGGCGGCGCGGGCGGCCAGCCAGTAGGAGGTGGCGAGCTCCAGGTGGATCTTCAGTTTCTGGATGCCGCTGAAGCCGACGACGGTGGGCAGGACGACCTGCTCCCAGGCGTCGACGGGCAGGTCCAGGCCGTACTGCAGCGCGTTCCAGGTTGCGGCGAACTCCGGCGCGCCGAGCTGCATCGCGTCGATGCGGTAGTCGTGCACGGCGGCGTCGAACTGGTCGAGCAGCTGCTGGTGCACCTTGGCGACGGGGCGGCCGGCGGTGATGTCGGTGAGCAGCTGCCCTAACTGGACGACCAGTTTGCGCGCGTTCGCTGCCTGCCCGGGATCTGGCTGTGCCACCGGTGTCTCCCCTGCTCGGTGCCGCGGCACGGTGAGGCCCGGCCGGAAACAGCGCTGAGCCGGTCAGGGGCCCGCGGCACCAACCTATGTGACGTTTCATCGGAAAGGAAATTTTCGTGTCGCGAACGAACCTCATGACCCAGCAGTTGGCGGCGAACGGTTTGTAGGACAGTACAAACGGCTTAGGGGTGGGGTGGGCCGATGTCGGACCATGCGCCAATTCCTCCGCGGCGGCCGTGCCGGTTGACTCCAACCATGCCGACCTCGTCGTCCGCATCCGGCGCCGCGCGACGGGCCTGGTGGTGTCGAGCCCCGCCGGCACCGGCGAACCGCTAGCAGGACGGAGATCGCACCATGTCAGACGTCATTCGCGCCGCCCTGGTCCAGACGACCTGGACGGGTGACAAGGAATCGATGATCAAGGCGCATGAGGAGTATGCGCGGCAGGCCGCCGCGCAGGGCGCAAAGGTGATCTGTTTCCAGGAGCTGTTCTACGGGCCGTATTTCTGCCAGGTCCAGGACGCGCAGTACTACTCCTACGCCGAGTCGATCCCGGGTCCGACGACGGAGCGGTTCCAGGCCCTGGCCAGGGAGCTGGGCATGGTGATGGTGCTGCCGATGTACGAGCAGGAGCAGCCGGGTGTCCTGTACAACACGGCGGCGGTGGTCGATGCGGACGGCAGCTACCTGGGCAAGTACCGCAAGACCCACATCCCGCAGGTGAAGGGCTTTTGGGAGAAGTTCTACTTCCGGCCGGGCAATCTCGGCTATCCCGTGTTCGACACCGCGGTCGGCAAGGTGGGTGTGTACATCTGCTACGACCGGCACTTCCCCGAGGGTTGGCGGGCGCTGGGCCTCAACGGAGCCCAGATCGTGTTCAACCCGTCGGCGACCAGCCGTGGGCTGTCGTCGTACCTGTGGCAGTTGGAGCAGCCCGCTTCTGCCGTGGCCAACGAGTACTTCATCGGGGCGATCAACCGGGTCGGTATCGAGGACCTGGGCGATGACGACTTCTACGGCACGTCGTACTTCGTCGACCCCGAGGGCAGGTTCGTCGGGGAGCCCGCGGACGCGTTCCAGCCTGAGCTGGTCGTCCGTGACCTGGACCTGGGGCTGCTGGCGACGGTGCGCGACCGGTGGCAGTTCTACCGGGACCGCCGGCCCGACGCCTACGGCCCGCTGACCCAGGCGTGAGAGCGGAGACCCCCATGGCCATCCTCATCACCGGCGGCACCGTCGTCACGCCCTCCGGCCGCCACGCCGCCGATGTGCTCGTCGACGGCGAGACGATCGCCGCCCTGTTCGCTCCCGGCCTCGCGCCGGTCGTCGCGGACGCCGAGATCATCGACGCGACCGGCAAGTACGTCATCCCGGGCGGCGTGGACGCGCACACCCACATGGAGCTGCCGTTCGGCGGCACGTTCGCGTCGGACACGTTCGAGTCGGGCACCCGCGCGGCGGCCTTCGGCGGCACGACCACGATCATCGACTTCGCGGTACAGCGTTCCGGCGAGAACGTGCACGAAGGCCTCGCCGCCTGGCACGCCAAGGCCGACGGCAACTGCCACGTCGACTACGGCTTCCACATGATCATCGGCGGGGTCGACGACGACTCGCTGAAGGCCATGGACTCCCTGGTCGACGCCGAAGGCATCAGCAGCTTCAAACTGTTCATGGCCTACCCCGGAGTCTTCTACAGCGACGACGGCCAGATCCTGCGCGCCATGCAGAAAGCCCGCGACAACG